>NZ_BAAASD010000061.1:0-41462 GCF_039532705.1 Streptomyces sparsogenes subsp. cuspidosporus
CAAGGAGCCAGGCCCGCGCAAGGGCACTGCGGCGCCCAAGGGCGCGGCGGCGCGCGCGGCCACCGCCGCGCGCGGGGACTCCACGGCGCGCAAGGGCACAGCCGCGCGCCGGGGCACGACGGCACGCGAAGGGACGGCCGCACGCAAGGGGGCGGCTCCCCGGGAGCGGGTGGCCGCCCGCGAGCGGGCCGCGCGCCTGGTGCGCTCTCCCCGGGGCGCGGGCGCCCCCCGCCCGCCGCGCCGCCCCGCCCGGGGCAGCCTGCCGGAGGCGGTGCGCCGAACGCAGACGAGGGTCAGACGGGCCTGGGACCGGCCGCTGACCGCCTACTACCTGATCATGGGCGGCAGCCTGCTGATCCTGGTGCTCGGCCTGGTGATGGTCTACTCCGCCTCCCAGATCAAGGCGCTCCAGTCGGGCCTGGCCCCCTCCTACTTCTTCCGCAAGCAGCTGCTCGCCGCCGTGCTGGGCGGGACGCTGCTGCTGCTCGCCGTGCGCATGCCCATCAAGCTGCACCGCGCCTTCGCCTATCCGCTCCTGGCGGGGTCGGTCTTCCTGATGTGCCTGGTCCAGGTGCCGGGGATAGGGGTGGCGGTCAACGGCAACCGGAACTGGATCTCCTTCGGCGGACCGTTCCTGCTCCAGCCCAGCGAGTTCGGCAAGCTGGCGCTGGTGCTGTGGGGGGCGGATCTGCTGGCCCGCAAGCAGGACAAGCGGCTGCTGACCCAGTGGAAGCACCTGCTGGTCCCGCTGGTGCCCGCGGCGGCCCTGCTGCTCGGCCTGATCATGCTGGGCGGGGACATGGGCACCGCGATCATCCTCACCGCCATCCTCTTCGGCCTGCTGTGGGTGGCCGGCGCCCCCACCCGGCTGTTCGCCGGCGTGCTGGCCTTCGCCGGGGTGATCGGGGTGCTGCTGATCAAGTCCAGTGCCAACCGGATGTCCCGGCTCGCCTGCATCGGGGCCAACGAGCCGGGCCAGAATGATCAGTGCTGGCAGGCGGTGCACGGGATCTACGCCCTGGCCAATGGCGGCTGGTTCGGCTCCGGACTCGGGGCGAGCATGGAAAAATGGGGCGAACTACCTGAACCGCACACCGACTTCATCTTCGCCATTACCGGGGAGGAACTCGGCCTCGCGGGGACGCTGTCGGTGCTCGTCCTCTTCGCGGCTCTAGGCTATGCGGGTATCCGCGTGGCCGGACGCACGGAGGACCCCTTCGTGAGGTATGCCGCGGGAGGCGTGACCACTTGGATCACGGCCCAGGCCGTGATCAACATCGGCGCGGTGCTCGGCCTGCTGCCGATCGCCGGGGTCCCGCTCCCGCTGTTCTCCTACGGAGGGTCCGCCCTGCTGCCGACCATGTTCGCGGTCGGCCTGCTGATCGCCTTCGCGCGGGCGGAACCGAGCGCGCGGGCGGCGCTGGCCACGCGGCAGCCTGCTTTGTGGAAGAAGCTGGCTCGGGTGAGACGGAAGACGATGAGACGGCGCGTCAAGAAGCGGCCGTCCGGAGAGCGGTGAATTTCGGTGCATGTCGTACTCGCCGGTGGGGGGACCGCCGGCCACATCGAGCCCGCGCTCGCCCTCGCGGACGCCCTGCGCAGGCAGGATCCGACCGTGGGGATCACGGCGCTCGGCACGGAGCGGGGACTGGAGACCCGGCTCGTGCCCGAGCGTGGTTACGAACTCGGGCTGATCCCCGCCGTACCGCTGCCACGCAAGCCGACCCCCGAGCTGATCACCGTCCCCGGGCGGCTGCGCGGCACGATCAAGGCCGCCGAGCAGATCCTGGAGCGCACCAAGGCCGACTGCGTGGTCGGCTTCGGCGGCTATGTGGCCCTGCCCGGCTATCTGGCCGCCAAGCGGCTCGGCGTGCCCATCATCGTCCACGAGGCCAACGCCCGGCCCGGCCTCGCCAACAAGATCGGCTCCCGCTACGCCAAGTTCGTCGCGGTCTCCACCCCGGACAGCAAGCTGCGCGGCGCCCGCTACGTCGGCATCCCGCTGCGCCGCTCCATCGCCACCCTCGACCGGGCGGCGGTCCGCCCCGAGGCGCGCGCCGCCTTCGGCCTCGACCAGAATCTGCCCACCCTGCTGGTCTCCGGCGGCTCCCAGGGCGCGCGCCGGCTGAACGAGGTGGTCCAGGCGGTCGCCCCGTTCCTCCAGCGGGCCGGAATCCAGATCCTCCACGCGGTCGGACCGAAAAACGAATTGCCGCGCGTGGACAACATGCCCGGTATGCCGCCCTACATCCCGGTACCGTACGTGGACCGGATGGACCTCGCGTACGCCGCGGCGGACATGATGCTCTGCCGCGCGGGCGCGATGACCGTCGCCGAGCTGTCCGCCGTCGGGCTGCCGGCCGCCTACGTCCCGCTGCCCATCGGCAACGGCGAACAGCGGCTCAACGCCCAGCCCGTGGTCAAGGCCGGCGGCGGGCTGCTGGTCGACGACGCGGAGCTGACCCCCGAGTGGGTGCAGGGCAATGTGCTCCCGGTGCTCGGCGACCCGCACCGGCTGTACGAGATGTCCCGGCGCGCCGCCGAGTTCGGCCGCCGCGACGCCGACGATCTGCTGGTCGGCATGGTGTACGAGGCGATCGCCGCCCGCCGCTAGGCGTACGGCGAGCCGGGCCGGAAGGCGCCCCCCCGGGGGGCCACCGGCCGGAAACAGGAGGAGAAGCGTGGCCGGAGCGACGACCGCCAAGAGCGGTGCCCGACGGACGCCGCCCCCCGGCCCGCCCCCGCCCCTCCTCAGGGCACGCCGCCGCCTCCGTCCGCCCAGCCGCCGCACGCTGCTGGTCACGGGGGTGGCGGTGGCGCTCCTCGGCTCCGGCGTCACCTGGCTGCTGTACGGATCGAGCTGGCTGCGGGCCGAGCGAGTGACCGTCAGCGGCACGGCCGCCCTCACCCCGGACGAGGTACGCCGGGCCGCCGACGTCCCGCTGAACGAGCCGCTGGTGGCGGTGGACACCGGCGCCGTGGAGCGCAGGCTGCGGACGCGGCTGCCACGCATAGCGGACGTGGACGTCTCCCGCTCCTGGCCGCACACCATCGCCGTACGGGTCACCGAGCGCAGGCCCGAGGCGCTGGTCGAGAAGAACGGCAAGTTCGTCGAAGTGGACGAGGAGGGCGTGCTGTTCGCGACCGTCTCACAGGCACCGAAGGGCGTTCCGCTGCTGGAAGTGGAGGCGGACCGGTCGCCGAGTTCGCGCCATTTCGGCGCGGCCAGGCTGCGTCGCGAGGCGGTGGCCGTGATCACCCAACTGCCCGAGACGGTCCGGGCGGACACCCTCACCGTGCGCGTCCGCTCCTTCGACTCGATCACGCTGGGGCTGACCCGGGGCCGCGCGGTGGTGTGGGGCAGCTCCGAGCGCGGGGCGGCGAAGGCGAAGACGCTCACCGCGCTCATGAAGGCCGAGCCGGACGCGGAGCGCTACGACGTGCAGGCGCCGACCGCCCCCGCCGTGGCGCACAGTTGACACGCATCGCGGCAGGCCAGGACCCTGGTTGGCTAGCCCGCTGGGTGATCACATAGGGTGAAAAGAAAAACGGGAGGTTCGGCGTGTTCATTGAACGCGCGCCGCTTGTCGACTTAGTGTCCTGTTCCGAAGAGTCCAGGAAACAGAGGCACTGGTAACCCTAAACTTCAGCGTTAGGGTTGGGGTCGGCGATCAGAACCGTCCCATTCGGCATCAGTCGGCGCACCGCGGCAACGGCGGGGTGGCGACACGTAACTCGAGGCGAGAGGCCTTCGACGTGGCAGCACCGCAGAACTACCTCGCAGTCATCAAGGTCGTCGGCATCGGCGGCGGTGGCGTGAATGCCATCAACCGGATGATCGAGGTCGGGCTCAAGGGCGTCGAGTTCATCGCGATCAACACCGATGCGCAGGCCCTGCTGATGAGTGACGCCGACGTCAAGCTCGACGTCGGCCGGGAACTCACCCGCGGCCTCGGCGCCGGGGCCAACCCCGATGTCGGCCGCAAGGCCGCCGAGGACCACCGCGAGGAGATCGAGGAGGTCCTCAAGGGGGCCGACATGGTCTTCGTCACCGCGGGCGAGGGCGGCGGCACCGGCACCGGCGGCGCCCCCGTCGTGGCCAACATCGCCCGCTCGCTGGGCGCCCTGACGATCGGCGTGGTCACCCGTCCCTTCACCTTCGAGGGCCGCCGCCGCGCCAACCAGGCCGAGGACGGCATCGCGGGGCTGCGCGACGAGGTCGACACCCTGATCGTGATCCCGAACGATCGACTGCTGTCCATTTCGGACCGTCAGGTGAGCGTGCTCGACGCGTTCAAGTCCGCGGACCAGGTGCTGCTGTCGGGCGTCCAGGGCATCACCGACCTGATCACCACCCCGGGCCTGATCAACCTCGACTTCGCGGACGTCAAGTCGGTGATGTCCGAGGCCGGCTCGGCGCTCATGGGCATCGGCTCGGCCCGCGGCGACGACCGCGCGGTGGCCGCCGCCGAGATGGCGATCTCCTCGCCGCTGCTGGAGGCCTCCATCGACGGCGCCCGCGGCGTGCTGCTCTCCATCTCCGGCGGCTCCGACCTGGGCCTGTTCGAGATCAACGAGGCGGCGCAGCTGGTGAGCGAGGCCGCGCACCCCGAGGCGAACATCATCTTCGGCGCGGTGATCGACGACGCGCTCGGCGACGAGGTCCGGGTCACCGTCATCGCGGCCGGCTTCGACGGCGGCCAGCCGCCGGCCAAGAACCGCGACAAAGTGCTCGGCTCCTCCTACAGCGGCGGCAGCCGCGACGAGACCCTCGGCTCCACCGGCCCGAGCACCGGCCGCACCTCCTCCGACACCGGCAGCCGGCCGTCCTTCGGCGGGCTCGGCAGCGTCACCCCGCGCGAGGAGGAGCCCCTCGCGCCCGAGCCGACCCCGGTCGCCGAGGTGCCGTCCACCCCGATGCCCGCCCCCCAGGTCCCGCCGGCCCGTCCGTACCCGGAGAGCCAGGCCGAGGAGCTGGACGTGCCGGACTTCCTCAAGTGAGCCGTGGCGACATGGCTCCACGGCGATCCTGAAGCGATCCAGAAGTGATAGCGCAACAGTACGACGCGAGCGGCGCGCACTTCGCCTTCACCGACCGGTGGGGCGGAGTGAGCGCCGCTCCGTATGACGAGCTCAACCTCGGCGGCGCGGTCGGCGACGACCCCGCGGCCGTACGGACCAACCGCGAGCTGGCGGCCAAGGCGCTGGGCCTGGACCCGGCCGACGTCGTCTGGATGAACCAGGTGCACGGCCGTGACGTGGCCGTGGTCGACGGGCCGTGGGGGGACCGGGAGGTCCCCGCGGTGGACGCGGTGGTGACGGCGCGTCGGGGGCTCGCCCTCGCCGTGCTCACCGCCGACTGCACCCCGGTGCTGCTGGCCGACCCGGTGGCGGGCGTCGCCGGGGCCGCGCACGCCGGACGGCCGGGCCTGGTCGCCGGGGTGGTCCCCGCGGTGGTGCGGGCCATGACCGAACTGGGCGCGGACCCCGCCCGGATCCTCGCCCGCACCGGGCCCTCGGTCTGCGGACGCTGCTACGAGGTTCCCGAGGCGATGCGCGCCGAGGTCGCCGGGGTCGTGCCCGAGGCATGGGCCGAGACGAGTTGGGGCACTCCGGCGGTGGACGTGACCGCCGGCGTGCGCTCCCAGCTCGCGCGCGCGGGCGTGCCGACGGAGGGTCAGCCCCACGTCTGCACGCTGGAATCGGCGGACCACTTCTCGTACCGGCGCGAGCGCACCACCGGGCGGCTCGCGAGCTATGTCTGGTTGGGCGGCTGAGTCGTGACGGATCGCAGAACGGAACTGGCCGACAATCTGGCCCGCGTGGAGGAACGTATCTCCGCGGCTTGTGCGGCAGCCAACCGCAAACGTGAAGAAGTCACGTTGATTGTGGTGACCAAGACCTACCCGGCGAGCGATGTCCGGATCCTCGCGGAACTCGGCGTTCACCATGTGGCCGAGAACCGCGATCAGGACGCCGCCCCCAAAGCGGCCGAATGCGCCGATCTTCCGCTGATTTGGCACTTTGTCGGGCAATTGCAGACCAATAAGGTGCGATCGGTGGCCAGTTATGCCGATATGGTGCAATCCGTCGACCGCAAGCGACTGGTGGACGCGCTGTCGCGCGCCGCGGTGGGGGCCGGCCGTGAACTCGGCTGTCTGATCCAGGTCGCGCTCGACGCGGAGTCGGGTCAACAGGGAAGCAGGGGAGGTGTCGCGCCGGACGGAGTCGAGGCGCTCGCCGACGCGGTGGTGGCGGCGCCGGGGCTGCGCCTTGACGGGCTGATGACCGTGGCGCCGCTGGCCGGACCGTACGCGGGGCGGCCCCGGGCCGCCTTCGATCGGCTGATGGAAATCTCATCCGGCCTGCGCGCGGCCCATCCTGCTGCGAACATGGTCTCGGCCGGGATGAGCTCGGATCTCGAGGACGCGGTGGCGGCCGGAGCGACACATGTGCGCGTCGGCACGGCGGTGCTCGGAGTCCGACCCAGGCTCCGGTAACGTCGCGAAGAAGTCGGACCACAGCACAAAATATGGTCATTCCCGCCAAAAGGCGGGCAGGCCGCGTGGATCCAAGGCATCCGGTGGCGGAGCCGATCCACCACAGAGCGGAGGACGCAGAGAATGGCCGGCGCGATGCGCAAGATGGCGGTCTACCTCGGCCTCGTGGAGGACGATGGGTACGACGGCCGGGGATTCGACCCCGACGACGAGTTCGAGCCCGAACCGGAGCCCGAGCGGGATCGTCGCAGGCATCAGGTGGCGGAGACCGAGCCCCGTCCGGAGAGGGGCGAATCTGTACGAGTCGTCCACCCCCCGGCGCAGCGTGAACCCGCCCCGCTCGCAGCGGAAACCGGGCGACCCGCGCGAATCGCCCCCGTGGCATCCATCACACCTGAACGTCATAACTTGGAGAAGAACGCGCCGGTGATCATGCCCAAGGTCGTGTCCGAGCGAGAGCCGTACCGCATCACGACGCTGCACCCCAGGACCTACAACGAGGCCCGTACTATCGGGGAACACTTCCGTGAGGGCACCCCGGTGATCATGAATCTGACGGAGATGGACGACACGGACGCGAAGCGACTTGTCGACTTTGCGGCCGGACTCGTCTTCGGTCTCCATGGGAGCATTGAGCGGGTGACTCAGAAGGTGTTCCTGTTGTCTCCTGCTAACGTCGATGTCACGGCGGAGGACAAGGCCCGTATCGCAGAGGGCGGGTTCTTCAACCAAAGCTGAGACGCAACACGGCAACACCGAGACAACAACAGGCCGTACGGCCGAGCACGCAAGGGGAGAGGGACGCGCGGGATGGACGTCGCACTGCAGGTGATCTACATCGCGCTGTATTGCTTCCTGATCGTGCTGATCTTCCGGCTGGTGATGGACTACGTCTTCCAGTTCGCCCGCTCATGGCAACCCGGTAAGGCGATGGTGGTCATCCTCGAGGCCACCTACACTGTCACCGATCCGCCGCTGAAGCTTCTGCGGCGGTTCATCCCGCCGTTGCGTCTCGGGGGTGTGGCGCTCGACCTGTCCTTCTTCGTTCTGATGATCATCGTCTGGATCGTGATCTCCGTCGTCCGCAATTTTGCGAGCAGCGTGTGAACGATACGGTCTTGCCGATTGCCGACGACTACGTTGAGGTGAGTTAGAGATGCCGTTGACCCCCGAGGACGTGCGGAACAAGCAGTTCACGACCGTCCGCCTCCGAGAAGGCTATGACGAGGACGAGGTCGATGCCTTCCTCGACGAGGTCGAAGCCGAACTGACCCGCCTGCTGCGGGAGAACGAGGACCTGCGCGCCAAGCTGGCCGCCGCGACGCGGGCCGCCGCGCAGAGTCAGCAGCAGAATATGCGCAAACCTCCGGAACAGCAGGAGCGACCCGGCGCCCCCGTGCCCGCCGCCATATCCGGACCGCAGCCCGTGCCGCCCGGCCAGCAGCAGATGGGTGGCCCGCCCCAACTCCCGGGTGGTGCCCCGCAGCTGCCGGCAGGCCCGATGGGTCAGGGCGGTCCGGGTCCGATGGGGCAGGGCGGCCCCGGCCCGATGGGTCAGAACGGCCCGATGGGCCCCGGTGGCCCCATGGGCGGCCCGATGGGCGGCCCCGGCGGTCCGCAGATGCCGCAGCCGGGCCAGGGCCCGGGCGGCGACAGCGCCGCGCGCGTGCTCTCGCTCGCGCAGCAGACCGCCGACCAGGCGATCGCGGAGGCCCGTTCCGAGGCCAACAAGATCGTCGGCGAGGCCCGCAGCCGCGCCGAGGGCCTGGAGCGGGACGCCCGCGCCAAGGCCGACGCGCTGGAGCGGGACGCGCAGGAGAAGCACCGCGTCGCCATGGGCTCGCTGGAGTCGGCCCGCGCCACGCTGGAGCGCAAGGTCGAGGACCTGCGCGGCTTCGAGCGCGAGTACCGCACCCGGCTGAAGTCGTACCTGGAGAGCCAGCTGCGCCAGCTGGAGAACCAGGCCGACGACTCGCTGGCCCCGCCGCGCACCCCGGCGACCGCGTCGCTGCCGCCGTCCCCGTCCATGACCGGTTCCATGGCCTCGGCCGGCGCCGGCACGATGGGCGGCCACACCATGGGCGGCAACCAGTCCATGGGCGGCCACACCCAGGGCGGCGGCGCGCCGTCCTACGGCGGCCAGCAGCAGATGTCCCCCGCGATGACCCAGCCGATGGCCCCGGTGCGGCCGCAGAGCCCGCAGCCGATGCAGCAGGCGCCGAGCCCCATGCGCGGGTTCCTCATCGACGAGGACGACAACTGACGCCGCGGCGCGCGTAACGCGCGCAGCGCGTGGCGTCGGCAGTCATACGATCCGGGCCCGGGAGCATCGCTCCCGGGCCCGGGTTGCTTGTGCGCCCTCAGCCGGCGCCGGTCTCGCGGACCTCGGTGGAAGCGCAGAGCGCCGGAGGTGGCTGCTTGGCAGCCCCCTCCGGCGCTCACCGGAACGGGATTACGCCTTGCGGAGGCGGAACGAGAGGTTCAGGCCCTCGTCGGAGAACTCCTCGCCGTAGCCGGAGTCGCCCTCGCCCAAGCCACCGTCGCCCAAGTCGCCGTCGGCGGACGCGAAGTCCGTCGCCAGGACCTCGTCCGCGATCAGCGCGGCGTGGTCGGTCAGCGCCGTACGGACCTCCTCGTCCGCGGAGCGCCAGCGCAGCGCGATCCGGTCGGCGACGTCCAGACCGCTGTTCTTGCGGGCCTCCTGGATCAGCCGGATCGCGTCACGGGCCAGGCCCGCGCGCCGCAGCTCCGGGGTGATCTCCAGGTCGAGGGCCACCGTCGCGCCCGCGTCGGAGGCGACCGACCAGCCCTCGCGCGGGGTCTCGGTGATGATCACCTCGTCCGCGGACAGCGGGACCGTCTCGCCGTCCACGACCACCGACGCCGTCCCCTCGCGCAGCGCCACCGACAGCGCGGCCGCGTCCGCCTCGGCGATCGCCTTGGCGACCGGCTGGGTGCCCTTGCCGAAGCGCTTGCCCAGGGCGCGGAAGTTGGCCTTCGCCGTGGTGTCCACCAGCGAGCCGCCGACCTCGCTCAGGGAGGCCAGGGACGAGACGTTCAGCTCCTCCTCGATCTGCGCGCGCAGCTCCGCGGACAGCGACTCGAAGCCGGACGCCGCGACCAGCGCGCGCGACAGCGGCTGCCGGGTCTTGACCCCCGACTCGGCGCGGGTCGCGCGGCCCAGCTCCACCAGGCGGCGCACCAGCGCCATCCGGGTCGACAGGTCCGGGTCGATCAGGTCCTTGTCGACCTCCGGCCAGGTGGCCAGGTGCACGGACTCCGGGCCGTCCGGGGTGACCGGGACGACCAGATCCTGCCAGACCCGCTCGGTGATGAAGGGGACGAGCGGGGCCATCAGCCGGGTGACCGTCTCGATCACGTCGTGCAGGGTGCGCAGCGCGGCCGCGTCGCCCTGCCAGAAGCGGCGGCGGGAGCGGCGCACGTACCAGTTGGACAGGTCGTCGACGAACGCGGACAGCAGCTTGCCGGCGCGCTGGGTGTCGTACGCCTCCAGGGCCTGCGTCACCTGGTCGGTCAGCGTGCCCAGCTCGCTCAGCAGCCAGCGGTCGAGCAGTGGCCGGTCGGCCGGCGCCGGGTCGGCCGCGCTCGGGGACCAGCCGGAGGTGCGGGCGTACAGGGCCTGGAAGGCGACCGTGTTCCAGTAGGTGAGCAGCGTCTTGCGGACGACCTCCTGGATGGTGCCGTGGCCCACCCGGCGGGCCGCCCAGGGCGAGCCGCCGGCGGCCATGAACCAGCGGACGGCGTCCGCGCCGTGCTGGTCCATGAGCGGGATGGGCTCCAGGATGTTGCCCAGGTGCTTGGACATCTTCCGCCCGTCCTCGGCCAGGATGTGACCGAGGCAGACCACGTTCTCATAGCTCGACTTGTCGAAGACGAGCGTGCCGACCGCCATCAGGGTGTAGAACCAGCCACGGGTCTGGTCGATGGCCTCGCAGACGAACTGCGCCGGGTACCGCTTCTCGAAGGTCTCCTTGTTGTGGTACGGGTAGCCCCACTGGGCGAAGGGCATCGAGCCCGAGTCGTACCAGGCGTCGATGACCTCGGGCACCCGCACGGCCTCCAGCGAGCAGCCGTCGGCGGGGCAGGTGAAGGTGACCTCGTCGATGAACGGCCGGTGCGGGTCCAGGCCCGACTGGTCGGTGCCGGTCAGCTCCGTAAGCTCGGCGCGCGAGCCGACGCAGGTGAGGTGGTTCTCGGCGCAGCGCCAGATGGGCAGCGGCGTGCCCCAGTAGCGGTTCCGGGACAGGGCCCAGTCGATGTTGTTGTTGAGCCAGTCGCCGTAGCGGCCGTGCTTGACCGACTCCGGGAACCAGTTCGTCCCCTCGTTCTCGCGTAGCAGTGCGTCCTTGATCGCGGTGGTGCGGATGTACCAGGACGGCTGCGCGTAGTAGAGGAGGGCGGTGTGGCAGCGCCAGCAGTGCGGGTAGCTGTGCTCGTACGGCACATGGCGGAACAGCAGGCCGCGGGCGCCCAGGTCGGCCGTCAGCGCCTCGTCGGCCTTCTTGAAGAACTGGCCGCCGACCAGCTCCAGGCCCTCCTCGAAGGTGCCGTCCGGGCGGACCGGGTTGACCACCGGCAGGCCGTAGGCGCGGCAGGTCCGCAGGTCGTCCTCGCCGAAGGCGGGGGCCTGGTGGACCAGGCCGGTGCCGTCCTCGGTGGTCACGTAGTCGGCGTTGACGACGAAGTGGGCCTCGCCGTCGAAGTCCACGAGGGTGAAGGGCCGCTGGTAGGCCCAGCGCTCCATCTCGGCGCCGGTGAACGCCTGCCCGGTCGCGGTCCAGCCCTCGCCGAGCGCCTTCTCCAGCAGCGGCTCGGCGACGACCAGCTTCTCCGTGCCGTCGGTGGCGACCACATAGCGCACCTCGGGGTGCGCGGCGACGGCGGTGTTGGACACCAGGGTCCACGGGGTGGTGGTCCACACCAGCAGCGCGGCCTCGCCGGCGAGCGGCCCGGAGGTCAGCGGGAAGCGCACGAAGACCGAGGGGTCGACGACCGTCTCGTAGCCCTGCGCGAGCTCGTGGTCGGACAGCCCGGTGCCGCAGCGCGGGCACCAGGGGGCGACCCGGTGGTCCTGGACCAGCAGCCCCTTGTTGAAGATCTCCTTGAGGGACCACCACACCGATTCGATGTACTCGGGGTTCATGGTCCAGTACGCGCCGTCGAGGTCGGTCCAGAACCCCATGCGCGTGGTGAGCTCGGCGAAGGCGTCGGTGTGGCGGGTGACGGACTCGCGGCACTTGGCGTTGAACTCGGCGATGCCGTACGCCTCGATGTCCTGCTTGCCGCTGAAGCCGAGCTCCTTCTCGACCGCCAGCTCGACCGGCAGGCCGTGGCAGTCCCACCCCGCCTTGCGGTCGACGTGGTAGCCGCGCATGGTGCGGAAGCGCGGGAAGACGTCCTTGAAGACGCGGGCCTCGATGTGGTGGGCGCCCGGCATGCCGTTGGCGGTCGGCGGGCCCTCGTAGAAGACCCACTCGGGCCGCCCCGCCGACTGCTCGAGGCTGCGGGCGAAGATCTTGTTCTCCCGCCAGAAGTCGAGCACGGCGTGCTCGAGGGCGGGCAGGTCGACCTGGGCGGGCACCTGGCGGTACTGCGTCATCGGATCCTTCCTCCGGCGGATACGTGCGGGGCTTGCGTTCCGTCGGAGGGACGAGAGCTCGCGCTCCCGCGGTACCACCCTCCTTGGCCGGGAGCGCTGTGAGCTCCTGGCCCCCTCATTGGGGTCGCGACGCCGGTTCTACTGGCCCTGGGCGGGGGTTCTTCCGGCGGCTCCGGGGTGATCCTTCACATCGCGCTCGCCCCCGGGCTCGCACCGTCCCCGGGTCGCTCATGGCTGCGTACGACGCTACTCGTCCCCTTCCACGCCTTTCGCTTCGCCCAGTGTACGGGTCCGGGCGGACCTGGGCCGACCGGTTTCCGGGCTGCGCCGAGTGAGGTACCGGCGGCCGGGGCGGTGACCCGAACGGCGATACGCCGGGTGCCGGAGTCCGCCCGGCCGGGGGAATCGCCACGCGGTACCGGTTCGGTGCCGGATTACCGGGCGGGCAGTGGGGCACAACCGATGAGACCGGGTTGTCCTCCGGGCAAGCCGGGCGAATCGGGCGGCGTGCCCCGTTGCCGCGTGCCAGAAGTCGATTTATCGTTCCGGAACGATTCGCGTGCAAGATCACAAAATGTGAAGGGGCCGCGGCCATGGTGGCGAGGAAGACCGCCGTGCAGAAGAGCACGGCGAAGGCGACGAAGGCCGCGACCGCCAAGACGAGCGCCTCCGGCAAGAAGGCGGCGCCCGCCACGGCGGCCAAGAAGGCCGCGGAGAGCACAGTGGGAAAGAAGGCCGCGGCCGAGCGGGCCCCGGCGAAGGGCGCCGCGAAGACGCGCGCGAAGAACGCCGTGGCGAAGCCGGCCGCCGCCGAGCGGGCCACGACCCACCGGCTCACGGCCGAGGACCCCGGAGCCAAGGACTCCGGGGCCAAGGACTCCGGGGCCAAGGACGCCGGAGCCAAGGACGCCGGAGTCAAGGACTCCGGGGCCAAGGACGCCGGAGTCAAGGACACCGGAGCCAAGGACACCGGAGCCAAGGACTCCGGGGCCAGGAAGGCCGCGGCCAGGAAGAGCCCGGCGAAGAAGACCCCAGCCAAGAAGGCCACAGCCGCGAAGGCCGCACCGGCCGAGCAGGCGGTGCCCGCGAAGAAGACGGGAGCCAGGAAAGTGGTTGCGAAGAAGACTCCGAGTGGGGCGCCGACCGCGAAGCAGGCCCCCGAGACGCCCGGCGCCGTCCCCAAGGCCCGCGCCGGCGCCGGCCCCGCGGCCCCCGGCGACCTCGCCGTACGCCCGGGAGAAGAGCCGTGGTCGCCGGAGGAGGTGGCCGAGGCGCGCGCCGAGCTGCTGGCCGAGGCCGGGCGGCTGCGCACCGAGATCCTCGCCTCCGAGGAGGCGATCAGCGGGCTGATGCGCGACTCCGGCGACGGGGCCGGCGACGACCAGGCCGACACCGGCACCAAGAACATCACCCGCGAGCACGAGCTGGCCCTGGCCGGCAACGCCCGCGAGATGCTGCTGCAGACCGAGCGCGCCCTGGACCGGCTGGACGCCGGGACCTACGGGCTCTGCGAGAACTGCGGCAACCCCATCGGCAAGGCCCGCATGCAGGCGTTCCCCCGCGCCACTCTCTGCGTGGAGTGCAAGCAGCGGCAGGAGCGGCGCTGACCGACCGTCGGGATTGCCGTACCCTCGTCCTCAGCCAGGGGGAGACTGGCCCGGACGATGTTGAGGGACTGACGTGACAGAGGCGGAGCAGGCCATCGGTACGCCAGAAGCGGGGAAGGCCGAGGAAGGCGCCACCGCGAGCGGCGACGGCGCGCGGCCCGGGCGCGGGCGGCGCGTCGCGGTGCTGCTCGCGGTCGCCGCGTTCGCCTACCTCATCGACCTGGGCAGCAAGCTCCTCGTGGTCGCCAAGCTGGAGCACCACGACGCGGTCGACGTGATCGGCACCTGGCTCCAGTTCAAGGTGATCCGCAACAAGGGCGCGGCCTTCGGCTTCGGCGAGGCCATGACCATCGTCTTCACGGTGATAGCGGTCGGCGTCATCGTCGTGATCGCCCGGCTGGCCCGCAAGCTCTACAGCCTGCCGTGGGCCATCGCGCTCGGGCTGCTGCTGGGCGGCGCCTTCGGCAACCTCACCGACCGGGTCTTCCGCGCCCCCGGCGGGCTGCAGGGCGCGGTGGTCGACTTCATCGCGCCCCGTAACTACGCGGTCTTCAACCTCGCCGACTCGGCCATTGTCTGCGGCGGCATCCTGATCGTCATCCTGTCCTTCCGCGGCCTGGACCCGGACGGCACCGTCCACAAGGACTGACGCACGAAGACGGGCGTGGGACGACGGGCGCACGCAGACTGACGTACGAACCGGGCGGTGCGGTCCGGCATACTCGACGGGTGAGTACGATTCCCGAGATCCGCACGCTCCCCGTACCCGACGGCCTCGAAGGCGAGCGCGTCGACGCCGCGATCGCACGCATGTTCGGCTTCTCTCGGACCAAGGCGGCGGAGCTGGCCGCCGCGGGCAAGGTGCAGGTCGACGGCAGCGTCGCGGGCAAGTCCGACCGGGTCAGCGGGGGCGCCTGGCTCGAGGTGGAGATGCCGCGGGCCGCGCCGCCCGTGCAGGTCGTCGCCGAGCCCGTCGAGGGCATGGAGATCGTCCACGACGACGAGCACGTCGTGGTCGTCGACAAGCCGGTCGGGGTCGCCGCCCACCCCAGCCCCGGCTGGACCGGCCCCACCGTGATCGGCGGGCTGGCCGCCGCGGGCTTCCGCGTCTCGACCTCCGGGGCCGCCGAGCGGCAGGGCATCGTGCACCGGCTGGACGTCGGCACCTCCGGCCTCATGGTCGTCGCCAAGTCCGAGCGCGCCTACACCCTGCTCAAGCAGCAGTTCCGCGAGCGCACGGTCGACAAGCGCTACCAGGCCCTCGTCCAGGGCCACCCCGACCCGCTGAGCGGCACCATCGACGCGCCGATCGGCCGCCATCCGCAGCACGACTACAAGTGGGCCGTGACCGCCGAGGGCAAGCCCAGCGTCACCCACTACGACCTGATCGAGGCGTTCCGCGCCGCCAGCCTCCTCGACATCAAGCTGGAGACCGGGCGCACCCATCAGATCCGCGTCCACATGGCCGCCCACCGCCACCCGTGCGTCGGCGACCTCACCTACGGCGCCGACCCGACGCTCGCCAAGCGGCTGAAGCTGACCCGGCAGTGGCTGCACGCGGTGCGCCTGGGCTTCGAGCACCCGGGGGGCGCCGGCTGGGTGGAGTTCACCAGCCCCTACCCGGACGACCTGCAGAGGGCGCTGGACACCGTCCGGGCGGAGAGCGCGTGAGCCACCCGATCGCGGTCGTGGGCCAGGACGCCCTCGCGGCCTGCCGCGACGTCCGCCGCGAGGTCTTCGTCGTCGAGCAGCGGATCCCCGAGGCCGAGGAGATGGACGCGTACGACGCGCACGCCGTCCACCTGCTCGCCACCGGCCCCGACGGCCCGGTGGGCACCGTCCGCTTCCTGCACGGCGCGGCCGCCGACAAGAAGTACGGCCACGCCGGTGTGGACGGCGCCACGACCGCGGCCCTGGGCCGGCTCGCGGTCCTGCCGGCCGCGCGCGGCACCGGGCTCGGCGCGGAGCTCGTCCGCGCGGTCGAGGCCGAGGCGCGGCGGCGCGGGCTGACCGAGGTCTACCTGGAGGCCCAGACCCACGCCCTCGGCTTCTACGAGCGCCTCGGCTACGCGGTGTACGGCCCCGAGTTCGACGAGGGCAGCGGCATCCCGCACCGCGCCATGCGCAAGGCCCTCCGGTAAGGCCCTCAGCCGCGGCGCGAGCCCGTGCCGTCCTTGCGGAGTTCGCCGTCGAAGCGGGCGAGGCGGTCCTCGGAGCCGGGACCGGCCCCGGGCGCGGGGCGCGGCGGGTGGACGGTCGCCGTGGTGATGCGCGGCAGCGCGTACGGATGGTGCTCGCGCAGCCACGCGATCATCTGCTCCCGCACCTCACAGCGCACGGTCCAGGCGTCGTCCGGGTCCCGGGCCGTGATCAGCGCCCGCACCACCATCGTGGACGGCGTGGTGTCCGTGACCGCCAGGTTCCAGTCCCGGCCGTCCCAGGCGGGGGACTTCCGCACGATCTCGCCCAGCTTCATCCGCATCGCCTCGATCGGCGCCGAATGGTCCAGGTGGAACAGGACCGCGCCGGTCTTCTGCGTGCCGCCGCGCGACCAGTTCTCGAACGGCTTGCCGGTGAAGTACGACACCGGCATGGTGATCCGGCGCTCGTCCCAGGTCCGCACCGACAGGAAGGTCAGCGTGATCTCCTCGACCGTGCCCCACTCGCCGTCCACGACCACCGTGTCGCCGATCCGCACCATGTCGCCGAAGGCGATCTGCAGCCCGGCGAAGAGGTTGCCCAGCGTCGACTGCGCGGCGACACCCGCGACCACGCCCAGGATCCCCGCCGAGGCCAGCATGGAGGTGCCCACCGTGCGCATCGTGGGGAAGGTCAGCAGCATCGCCGACGCCGCGACCACCCCGACGATCGCGGTCACCACCCGCTGGATCAGCGTCACCTGGGTGCGCACCCGGCGCACCCGCGCCGGGTCGTGCGCGCTGGCGGCATAGCGGTAGTACGAGGACTCCACCACCGCCGCCGAGACCCGCACCGCCAGCCACGCCGTGGCCGCGATCAGCACCAGCGCCAGGACCTGCCCGATGCCCGACGCGTGCTCCCGCACCACCCGGGCGTGCGTCTTGTCGTACGAACCGCGCAGCAGCGCCGCGCACACCGTCACCTGGAGGGGGAGCCGGGCGCGGCGCAGCAGGCCCCACAGCGGCGTCTCGGGGTGCCGGGCGTCGGTGCGCAGCAGCAGCCGGTCGACCGCCCAGCCGATGAGCAGCGTGATGGCGACCGAACCGCCGATGACGATCAGCGGACGCAGTATGTCCTCCATGGACACGTATCCTTTTCCTTCCCTCGGGGGCACCGGGCGTTCCGCTTCCCCGGAACACAACTGGCACGATGGGCGAAGCGCTCCGCGGACAAGGAAGTGACCCAGTGACCCGTTCCCCGATCCTGCTCCTCCATTCGATGTACGGACTGCGACCCGCCGTACACGCGGCCGCCGACCGGCTGCGCGCCGCGGGCCACGAGGTGCACGTACCCGATCTCTACGAGGGGCGGACGGCCGACAGCGCCGAGGACGGCATGGCCCTCAAGGAGGAGATCGGCCGGGAGGAACTGCTGCGGCGGGCCGTGGCGGCCGCCGCGCCGCTGTCCGACCGCGGCATCGTGTACGCGGGGTTCTCGCTCGGCGGGTCGATCGCCCAGAACCTCGCGCTCGGCGACGAGAAGGCGCGCGGGCTGCTGCTCCTGCACGGCACCTCGGACATCGCCGACGACGCGGCGACGGACGGCCTGCCGGTGCAGCTGCACGTCGCGGACCCGGACCCGTTCGAGCCGCACGACTGGCTGAACGCGTGGTACCTGCGGATGGGGCGCGCGGGGGCGGAGGTGGAGGTCTACCGCTACCCGGGGGCCGGGCACCTGTTCACCGACCCGGACCTGCCGGACTACGACGAGGAGGCGGCCGAGGCCACCTGGAAGGTGGCGCTCGGCTTCCTCGAGGAAGTCACGGAGGGCTGACGGAAGAGCCGGCCCGCTGGGCCCGGCCCCAGCGGGTCAGCGCACCGGGCCCTCGGCGCGCTCGACCCGCTGGGTGCCGGAGCGGGTCCGGTAGGAGCGCGCCCAGGAGGCGGTGGCGGCCGGGTCGGTGCGGTCGGAGACCACGTAGTAGTCCATCTGGGCCCGCTCGGGGGTGACGTCGAGCACGCCGTAGCCGTGCGAGTCCATGTCCACCCACCTGACGTGGCGGTTGGCGGCCCGGATCGCGGCGGCCGCGGCGAGCGAGACCGTGTGCGGCGCCACATGCAGGATGTCGTCCAGGTTGTCCGAGGTCACCGAGGTGACCACGAACTCGGTCGCGGCGGAGGCCGACAGCGGGTACGTCGCGGCCTTCACCGGCACGTCGTTGGCCCAGGCCATGTGGATGTCGCCGGTGAGGAAGACGGTGTTGCCGATGGAGCGGCCGGTGAGATGGGCGAGCAGCTCGCGCCGGTCGTCCGTGTAGCCGTCCCACTGGTCGGGGTTGATCGCCAGGCCCTCCTTGGGCAGCCCGAGCAGCTCGGCGAGCGGCCCGAGCAGCTCGGCGGGGACGGCCCCGAAGGCGACCGGCGAGATCATCACCGAGTTGCCCACCAGCCGCCAGGTGGTGCCGGAGGCGGCCAGGCCCGACTTCAGCCAGTCGAGCTGGGCCCGGCCGATGATCGTGCGGTCGGGGTCGTCCACGTCGCCGCTGCCGGTGGTGGCCTGCTGCGAGCGGAAGGACCGCAGGTCGAGCAGGTGCAGATCGGCGAGGTTGCCGAAGCGCAGCCGCCGGTAGGTGGTGCCCTCGGTGGAGGGGCGCACCGGCATCCACTCGAAGTAGGCGCGCTTGGCGGCGGCCACCCGGGCCGCCCAGTCGCCCTCGGTGCCCGGGGTGTGGTTCTCCGCCCCGCCGGACCAGGCGTCATTGGCGAACTCGTGGTCGTCCCAGATCGCGATCAGCGGCCGGGCGGCGTGCAGCGCCTGGAGGTCGGGGTCGGTCCTGTACCGGCCGTGGCGGATCCGGTAGTCGGCGAGGGTGACGATCTCATGGGCGGGGGAGTGGGCGCGGACCGTGTACTTCCGCTCGGGGTACGCGCCGCTCGCGTACTCGTAGATGTAGTCGCCGAGGTGGAGGGTGGCGTCCAGGTCGGCCCGCGCGGCCAGGTGGCGGTACGGGGAGAAGTAGCCGGCCTCCCAGTTGGCGCAGGAGACCACGCCGAAGCGGAGGGCGCCCGGGGCGGCGTCGTGCGCCGGGGCGGTGCGGGTGCGCCCCACGGGGGAGAGCGCGCCGGGCTCGGCGCCGAAGCGGTAGAAGTAGTCCGTGGCGGGCCGCAGCCCGCGGACGTCCGCCTTGACGGTGTGGTCGGCCGCGGCGGTGGCCCGTACGGTGCCCCGCGCGACGACCGCGGAGAAGTCCTTGTCCTCGGCGACCTCCCAGGTCACCTCGGTGTCAGGGCCGAGCCCCGAGCCGGGCACCGCCTCGGGGGCGGGCGTGACGCGGGTCCACAGCAGGACCCCGTCGGGCAGCGGGTCGCCGGAGGCGACGCCGTGCAGGAAGGCGGGGCCCTCGGCGGCGCGGGCGGGGGTGGCCGGGGCGGCCAGGGGCAGCAGGGCGGCGGTGGCGGCTGCTGCCGTGACGGCGGTGCGGCGCGTTATGGCGGCGTGGTGGAGGTCGGTCACGGCGGATGACACTACTGGCTGGTAGTCACGCGGCGCAGGGCTCTTCGCCAAGTTCGCCCGCCCGTCGCCGACCGGTCACCGCCGGGTCGCCGCACGGCTCGCGGGCGGCTCGCAGGTGGTTCGCGGGGCGCGCCGCCGGGGTGTCGGCGCGCCGCGGCGGCACGCCCGACACCCCGGCGGGGGCGCCCCTCGGCGCTACTTCTTCAGGTTCTCCCGGACCACCGAGTTGAACTGTTCGGGGGTGATCGGGGGCGCCTGCTGTCCCTGGACGGTCACCGTAAGGATCTTGCCGTTCAGCTTGATCGTCGGGGTGCTGTTCACGTCCTTGGTGTCGTTGAACGTCTTGGACATGGCCAGCGCCCACCGGTCGTAGGTGCCGTTCGTCACGGCCTTCTCGAAGGACTTGTTGCCCTTGAGCGCCTTGACCTGCTGGGCGATCTCGATCAGCTTCTGGTCGCTGGCGAAGGCGTCGTCGGTCTCCTGCTGGGGGTGGTTCTTGGCCGAGAAGAGCGCCGACTTGTACTCCAGGAAGGCGTCCGGGCTGACATTGAGGGCCGCGCCCAGCGCGCTCAGGGCGTTCTTCGAACCCGCCCCGATCATGCCCTCCTTGTCGTCCAGGAAGGTGCCCATCGTGTACTGCGCCTTGAAGGTGCCGTCCTTGATGTCCTTCGCCACGGTGCTGCCGGTGTACTGCTCGAACTGCGCGCAGACCGGGCAGCGCATGTCCTCGTAGACGTGCAGGGTGTTCTTGGCCTTCTGGTCGCCGATGACCACGGTCGTGCCCTGCGGGCCGGTCGTGTGGGCGGGCTTGACCAGGGGCTCCTTCTCGGCGGCGGCCTTCCACTTCTTGCTGGCGTCGCCGCCGCCGCCGTTCATCTGGCTGACGCCGTAGCCTATGCCGCCCGCGATCGCGAGGATGGCGGCGACCGCGCCGCCGACGATCAGCTGGCGGAGCGTCCGGTCCTTCTTGGCCTGCCGCTCGCGCTCGGCGCGCAGCCGCTCGCGCGCGGCCTGCTTGTTCTGGTGGCTGTTGCGGTTGCTCATGGTGGATCGCTCTCCGTCGTGTGAAGGTCGTACGAAAGGGTGGGAATCGCTGTGCTCAGGCGGCGGCTGAGCACGGCGGTCCACGCCGCACGACGGAGTGCACGAGAAGGGGGAGCGCCGGGGCCGGGCTCGGTGGGCCCGCCGGCCGCGGAGCGCGGCGCCGGGCCGCGAAGGCTGCGGTGACGACCGCGACGGCCAGCAGCAGCGGCCGGAAGGCGAAGGCGGCGAGCGAGGACAGCAGCCGGCCCACGGCGGCCTCGCCGCGCCGCAGCCAGGCCGCGGCGACCAGCCCGAGGGCGACATGCGCGGCGAGCAGCAGCCAGGGGGTGGCGGAGCCCACGGCGGACGCGAGGGAGCCGCCGCCCGGCCCGGCGACCCGGGCCAGCGGGGAGCCGACGCCGCCGGTGCCGCACAGCACGTCGACGCCCAGGGCGCGCAGGGAGCCCGCCACAGGGCCGCCGGAGGGCCCGTAACAGGCGCTCTGGCCGGTGGTGAAGACCGTGTCGGCCGCCAGCTCCAGGGGGACCAGCAGCGCGGCGATGCTCCAGTAGCCGCGCTCCCGTCCCGCCAGGGCGTACGCGATCACGAAGACGAGGACGGACAGCCCTGCCACGGTCGTCAGCGGCAGCGGGGTGCTCGACAGCAGGACGTGGGCGGAGGAGGACAGCGTGACGCACAGCGCTGTGAACAGCGCCGCGCGCAGTCCCCTCAGCAGCGGTCCCGTCCCGTCCATAGAGTCCGATTGTCACACGACGGGCTGTAGGGGCGACATCAAGACCGTGGGACGGGGAGGCACCCAGCGCGCGAGCACGTGCGCGGCCGGGTGCCCCTGCCGGCCGGGAGTCCGCCGCTACAGCCCGGGGATGCGGCCGTTCCGGAAGAGGTCCACGAAGATCTGGTGGTCGGCCCGCGCCCGCGCCCCGTAGGAGTGCGCGAAGTCCACCAGCAGCTCCGCGAAGCCGCCCTCGTCCGCCGCGATCACCGCGTCGATGGCCCGCTCGGTGGAGAACGGCACCAGCGAGTGGCCGCTCTGGTCGTCGGCGGCCGCGTGCATCGTGGCCGTCGCCCGCCCCAGGTCGGCGACGACGGCCGCGATCTCGGCCGGGTCGTCGATGTCCGACCAGTCCAGGTCCACCGCGTACGGCGAGATCTCGGCGACCAGCTGCCCGGCGCCGTCCAGCTCGGTCCAGCCCAGCCACGGGTCGGCGTGCGCCTGGAGGGCGCGCTGCGAGATGACCGTGCGGTGGCCCTCGTGGTGGAAGTACGAGCGCACCCGCTCGTCCGTGATGTGCCGGGAGACCGCGGGGGTCTGCGCCTGCTTCATGTAGATCACCACATCGTTCTCGAGGGCGTCGCTGTTGCCCTCCAGCAGGATGTTGTACGAGGGCAGCCCCGCGCTGCCGATGCCGATGCCGCGGCGGCCGACGACGTCCTTGACGCGGTAGGAGTCCGGCCGGGCGAGGCTGGACTCGGGCAGCGTCTCCAGATAGCCGTCGAACGCGGCCAGGACCTTGTAGCGGGTCGCCGCGTCCAGTTCCACCGAGCCGCCGCCGGGGGCGAAGCGCCGCTCGAAGTCACGGATCGTGGTCATCGAGTCGAGCAGCCCGAAGCGGGTCAGCGAGCGGGCGTCGCGCAGCGCGTCCAGCAGCGGGCCCTCGGCGGTCTCCAGGGTGAACGGCGGCACCTCGTCGTCCTTGGCGCCGACGGCCAGGGCGTGGATACGCTCGCGGTAGGCGGCGGCGTAGATGCGCACCAGCTCGCTGATCTTCTCGTCGCTGAGCGCCTTGGTGTAGCCGATCAGCGCCACGGAGGCCGCGAAGCGCTTGAGGTCCCAGGTGAACGGGCCGACGTACGCCTCGTCGAAGTCGTTGACGTTGAAGATCAGCCGGCCGTTGGCGTCCATGTAGGTGCCGAAGTTCTCGGCGTGGAGGTCACCGTGGATCCACACCCGGCCCGTGCGCTCGTCCAGGTAGGGCCCGCCGTCCCGCTCCTGCTCCGCGTCGGCGTAGAAGAGACACGCCGTGCCGCGGTAGAAGGCGAAGGCCGAGGCGGCCATCTTGCGGAACTTGACGCGGAAGGCGGCCGGGTCGGCGGCGAGCAGCTCGCCGAAGGCGGTGTCGAAGACGGCGAGGATGTGCTCGCCTCGCTGGTCCGCCTGGGTCTGCTGGGTCGGCATCGCGGGGCGCCTCCTGGTGCGTGGAAGGAGAAGTGGACGGAGAAGGTGAAAAAGAGCATGACAAACAATGGCGAACGGGACGGGTTGCCCGTCCGTCCCAACGCCTGAGGCTACTCGTGGGTGCCCACGAGCTGTCAGTCCGGAGGGGTAACCTTCGGAGCTGTTCCGTCAGCCCGTAACCGCCCTTCACCGATCGTTCGCCGGAGGTCTGCCACCGTGACCAAGCCGCCCTTCACGCACCTGCATGTCCACACCCAGTACTCGCTGCTGGACGGTGCGGCGCGGCTCAAGGACATGTTCAACGCCTGTCAGGAGATGGGCATGACGCACATCGCCATGACGGACCACGGCAACCTGCACGGGGCGTACGACTTCTACCAGCAGGCGACCGGGGCGGGCATCACGCCGATCATCGGGATCGAGGCGTATGTCGCCCCCGAGTCGCGGCGCTACAAGCGGCGCGTCCAGTGGGGCCAGCCGCACCAGAAGCGGGACGACGTCTCCGGCTCCGGCGGTTACACCCACAAGACGATCTGGGCCTCCAACAAGGCCGGTCTGCACAACCTCTTCCGGCTCTCCTCGGACGCCTATATGGAGGGCTACTTCGTCAAGTGGCCCCGGATGGACAAGGAGACCATCGCCCAGTGGTCGGAGGGCCTGATCGCCTCCACCGGCTGCCCCTCCGGCGAGGTGCAGACCCGGCTGCGGCTCGGCCACTTCGACGAGGCACTCAAGGCCGCCTCCGAGTACCAGGACATCTTCGGCAAGGACAAGTACTTCCTGGAGCTGATGGACCACGGCATCGAGATCGAGCGCCGGGTCCGCGACGGCCTGCTGGAGATCGGCAAGAAGCTCGGCATCCCCCCGCTGGTCACCAACGACTCGCACTACACCTACTCCCGCGAGGCCGAGGCCCACGACGCCCTGCTGTGCGTCCAGACCGGCAAGAACCTCTCCGACCCCGACCGCTTCCGCTTCGACGGCTCCGGCTACTACCTGAAGTCGACCGACGAGATGTACGCCATCGACTCCTCCGACGCCTGGCAGGAGGGGTGCCGCAACACCCTGCTGGTCGCCGAGCAGATCGACACCACCGGATGGTTCGAGAAGCGCGACCTGATGCCCCGCTTCGACGTGCCCGAGGGCTACACGGAGGTCTCCTGGTTCCAGGAGGAGGTCCGGCGCGGCATGGAGCGCCGCTACCCGGGCGGGGTGCCGGAGGACCGCCAGAAGCAGGCCGAGTACGAGATGGACGTCATCATCCAGATGGGGTTCCCGGGCTACTTCCTCGTGGTCGCCGACTTCATCATGTGGGCGAAGAACAACGGCATCGCGGTCGGCCCCGGCCGCGGCTCCGCGGCCGGCTCGATCGTCGCGTACGCGATGGGCATCACCGACCTCGACCCGATCGACCACGGTCTGATCTTCGAGCGGTTCCTCAACCCCGAGCGCGTGTCCATGCCCGATGTCGACATCGACTTCGACGAGCGCAGGCGCGGTGAGGTGATCCGGTACGTCACCGAGAAGTACGGCGCCGACAAGGTCGCCCAGATCGGCACGTACGGCACCATCAAGGCGAAGAACGCGATCAAGGACTCGGCCCGGGTGCTCGGCTACCCGTACGCGATGGGCGACCGGATCACCAAGGCCATGCCCGCCGATGTGCTCGGCAAGGGCATCCCGCTGTCCGGCATCACCGACGAGAAGCACCCCCGCTACAGCGAGGCGGCCGAGGTGCGCGGGATGTACGAGAACGAGCCGGACGTGAAGAAGGTCATCGACACCGCCCGCGGCATCGAGGGCCTGGTGCGGCAGATGGGTGTGCACGCCGCCGGCGTGATCATGTCCAGCGAGACGGTGACCGAGCATGTGCCGGTCTTCTCGCCGAAGAACGACGGCCAGGTCGTGACCCAGTGGGACTACCCCACCTGTGAGTCGCTCGGCCTGCTGAAGATGGACTTCCTCGGCCTGCGCAACCTGACCATCATGGACGACGCGGTCAAGATGGTGCGCCAGAACAAGGGCGTGGACCTCAAGCTGCTCGAGCTGCCGCTGGACGACCCCAAGACCTATGAGCTGCTGTGCCGCGGTGACACGCTTGGCGTCTTCCAGTTCGACGGCGGCCCCATGCGCTCCCTGCTGCGCATGATGAAGCCCGACAACTTCGAGGACATCTCCGCCGTCTCGGCCCTCTACCGGCCGGGCCCCATGGGCATGAACTCGCACATCAACTACGCCCTGCGGAAGAACGGCCAGCAGGAGATCACCCCGATCCACCCCGAGCTGGAGGAGCCGCTCAAGGAGGTCCTCGGCATCACCTACGGCCTGGTCGTCTACCAGGAGCAGGTGCAGAAGGCCGCCCAGGTGCTCGCGGGCTACTCGCTGGGCCAGGCCGACCTGCTGCGCCGCGCGATGGGCAAGAAGAAGAAGGAGGTCCTCGACAAGGAGTTCGTCCCCTTCCAGAAGGGCATGCGGGACCGGAACTACTCGGACGAGGCCATCCAGGCGGTGTGGGACGTGCTGGTCCCGTTCGCCGGCTACGCGTTCAACAAGGCCCACTCCTCGGCGTACGGCCTGGTCACCTACTGGACCGCCTACCTCAAGGCCAACTACCCCGCCGAGTACATGGCCGCGCTGCTCACCTCGGTGCGCGACGACAAGGACAAGTCGGCGATCTACCTCAACGAGTGCCGCCGCATGGGCATCAAGGTGCTCACTCCGAACGTCAATGAGTCCGAGGCGAACTTCACCGCCCAGGGCGACGACGTGATCCTCTTCGGTCTCACCGCGGTTCGAAACGTCGGACAGAACGTGGTGGAAGCGATCATCCGCGGTCGCAAGTCGAAGGGGAAGTACACCTCCTTCCCCGACTACCTGGACAAGGTCGAGGCGGTCGTCTGCAACAAGCGCACCACCGAATCGCTCATCAAGGCGGGCGCCTTCGACGAGATGGGCCACACCCGCAAGGGGCTCATGGCCCACTACGAGACCATGATCGACAACGTGGTCGCGGTGAAGCGCAAGGAGGCCGAGGGCCAGTTCGACCT
Organism: Streptomyces sparsogenes subsp. cuspidosporus; assembly: GCF_039532705.1. Lineage (NCBI taxonomy): Bacteria > Bacillati > Actinomycetota > Actinomycetes > Kitasatosporales > Streptomycetaceae > Streptomyces > Streptomyces sparsogenes. The sequence continues at coordinate 25,647 of NZ_BAAASD010000061.1, forward strand.
CTTCGGCGGCATGGGCGGCGACGACAGCGGCGGCGACGGGCCGGGCTTCGGGCTCGACGTCGAGTTCTCCGACGTCGAGTGGGACAAGGCCTATCTGCTCGCCCAGGAGCGCGAGATGCTCGGCCTGTACGTCTCCGACCACCCGCTCTTCGGCATCGAGCACGTCCTCAACGACAAGGCCGACGCCGCCATCTCCCAGCTCACCGGCGGCGAGCACGCGGACGGCGCCATCGTCACCATCGGCGGCATCATCTCCGGCCTGCAGCGCAAGATGACCAAGCAGGGCAACGCCTGGGCCATCGCCACCGTCGAGGACCTGGCGGGCTCCATCGACTGCATGTTCTTCCCCGCCACCTATCAGCTGGTCTCCACCCAGCTCGTCGAGGACGCCGTCGTCTTCGTCAAGGGACGGCTCGACAAGCGCGAGGACGTGCCGCGGCTGGTCGCCATGGAACTGATGGTCCCCGACCTCTCCGAGGCCTCGGCCAACGCACCGGTGACCATCACCATCCCCACGGTCAAGGTCACCCCGCCGCTGGTCGAGAAGCTCGGCGAAGTGCTCACCCACCACCGGGGCTCCACCGAGGTGCGGATCAAGCTCCAGGGGGCGCGCAAGACCACCGTGCTCCGGCTCGACCGGCACCGGGTCACCGCCGACCCCGCCCTGTTCGGCGACCTCAAGGTGCTGCTGGGCCCGGCCTGCCTGGCGGGCTGACGACACGTAGGAACGCTCCGGAAGACCGGCTCATGAAAGGGGCGCGCCCGGACCGGGCGCGCCCCTCAATCGCTCTGTGACAGCGATCCGTTCGGCGATCAGTTGTGGCCGAAGCTCTTCTGCCGGTCCTTACGGGCGGCGGCCGAGGGGGCCGCGGGGCCGCCCTCCGACTGCATGGCGTGCGACTGCCCGTCCATCGAGGGGCGTTGCGTCTGCTCGCTCTGGCGGTCGGCCGTACCGCGGCTCTGGCGCTGCTGCTGTTCCTGCTGCTTGCGGTCGCGGTTCTTGTTCTTGGCCATGGTGCTGTGCCTCCAGTTGGGATCGGCCCCCGAGGGGAAGAGCCCTTCGGGAAGAACAGTGGCACGTCCGAGCGAAGGCTGCATTTCGGGCAATTACGGTGAGTGAGAAGGAGGGTCTTCGAGGGTAGGCCGTATCCGCCACGCCAGTGATCCAGTTCGGACTGATAACCGCCGTCGCGTCGGGCAGACTCCACATGAGGCCGAAAGCGAGAAATCGAGGCACGGCTGTGCACGGGGGGCGACCGAGGACTGGACTTCAGGAAAGAGGGTGGAACGTGGACCGCTGCGTCGTCCTGGTGGACGCCGGTTATCTGCTGGGCGCCGCCGCGAGCCTGCTCGCCGGGGAGCCCGCCCGGTCCCGCATCTCCGTGGACCACGCGACCCTTATCCAGGGACTGCGTGAGCGCGCCGAAGCCGAGACCGAGCGGCCGTTGCTGCGCATCTACTGGTTCGACGGAGCACCCGACCGCGTCCCCCAGCCCGAGCACCGGCGGCTGCGCGTGATGCCCCGCGTCACCGTCCGGCTGGGCGCCCTGACCCGCAGCGACGGCCGCTGGGCGCAGAAGGGCGTGGACGCCGCCATGCACGCCGAGCTCACCGAGCTCGCCCGCAACCGCGCCTGCTCCGACATCGTCCTCGTCACCGGCGACGGCGACCTGCTGCCCGGCCTGATGTCCGCCAAGGAACACGGCGTGGCCGTCCATCTGTGGGCCGTCCAGGCCGCCGACGGCGACTACAACCAGTCCGAGGACCTGGTCGCCGAGGCCGACGAGCGGCGCGTCCTGGACCGCGCCTGGATCACCCGGGCCGTCCGCGCCAAGGACCTCACCGGGGCGTGCGCGCCCGCCTCCGAGCCCCGCCCGGAGATCGCGGCCATCCTCTCCGCGCCGCTGCCCGAGACCGCCGCCGCGGCCGCCGCCGGGGCGGTGAGCGGCATCTCCGGGGTCTCCGGCGTCGCCGGGGACCTGGCGCCGGGCCGCAACGGCGCCACCCGGCCGGGCACCGCGCCCGCCCGCGGCCCCGGCAGGACGCCCGCCGACCCCGCCCGGGACGACCGCTCCGGCCCCGCCGGCCCGGGCGGCGGGGCGGCCACGACCGGCTCCGAGGCCGGCTCCGCCCCCGGCGGCAGAGGCGTGCCCACCCCCAAGGACCTCGCCGACCTCGGCCGCGGCCCCGCCGGCGGCCACCCGTCCCACCCCGCGCCCAGCGCCACCCTGCGCTGGTCCTCCGACAAGGGCTGGATCGACCGCGGCCCGGGCACGGGGCTCGGCGAGCCGCCGGAGACCGCCGGGCTGCCCATGCTGGCCCAGCTCACCAGCCCCGAGCAGCGCTGGGCCGACCGCGAGGAGGACATCACCACCGTCAGCGGCGACCCCTTCGAGGTGGGCCAGGTCTTCGCGCGGCGCTGGATCGAGCGGCTCTCCGACCCCGGCCACCTCCAGCAGCTCTCCACCGAGTACCCGCGCATCCCCCACCGCATCGACGGGGAACTGCTGCGCTACGCCGCCCGCTTCGGACTGCTCGCCCACAAGGACGACCAGATCGACGAGCACGACCGCTACGCCATCCGCGCGGGCTTCTGGCGCGAGATCGACACCCGCACCGCCGCGGAGCACTCCCCGGCGGCCGAGTAGGCCGGACGGAGCCCGCGGCCCACGCCCCCACCGGACCCTGAGAGCAAGGGTGGGTGATTGGGCGCGTACCCTCATAGCTCGTGAGGACGGGCGCGAAACAGGCCGCGGGCGGCGATGTGGTGTGCGCCGTGCGCGGGCTGGTCAAGACCTATCCGGCCGCGCGCGGCCGCCGGGGCGTGCCCGCCGCGCCCGCCGTCCGCGCGAGCGACGGCATCGACCTCGAGGTGCGCCGCGGCGAGGTGTTCGGGCTGCTCGGCCCGAACGGCGCCGGGAAGTCCACCCTGGTGCGCCAGCTCACCGGGCTGCTCCGCCCCGACGACGGCAGCGTCCACGTCCTCGGCCACGACCTCGTACGCCACCCCGAGCGCGCGGCGCGCCTGCTCGGCTATCTGGGGCAGGACTCGACCGCGCTGGACGAGCTGACCGTCGCCCTCGCCGCCGAGACGACGGGCCGGCTGCGCGGGCTCGACCTCCGGGCGGCCCGCGCCGAGCGGGACGCGGTGATCGAGGAGCTGGGGCTCGGCGAGCTCGCCGGGCGCCCGCTCAAGAAGCTCTCCGGCGGTCAGCGGCGGCTGGCCTGCCTGGCCGCCGCCCTGGTGGGGGAGCGGCCGCTGCTGGTGCTGGACGAGCCGACCACCGGAATGGACCCCGTCGCCCGGCGGGCCGTGTGGGCGGCCGTGGACCGGCGGCGGGCCGAGCGGGGGGTGACCGTGCTGCTGGTCACCCACAATGTGATCGAGGCGGAGACCGTGCTGGACCGGGTGGCGGTGCTGGAGCGCGGCCGGGTGATCGCCTGCGACACCCCGGCCGGGCTGAAGGCGCTGGTCGCCGACGAGGTCCGGGTGGAGCTGGTGTGGCGCGACGAGCCGCCGCTCGACGCGCCCGGGGTCGCCGCGCTGCGGGAGGCCGCCCGGGCCTCCGGGCGGCGCTGGACGCTGCGGATGGCCCCGGAGCAGGCCCGGGCCGCGATCGCCACGGTGACCGGCGGTCCCGCCTTCGCCGCGCTCGACGACTTCACGCTCGCGACCCCTAGCCTGGAGGACGTCTATCTCGCGCTGGGCGGCCGCTCGGAGGGGGCGGAGGGGCTGGTGAAGGCGTGACGACCAGGGCGGAAACCGGGGGAAGAGCAATCGCCGGGAACAGGAGCAGCGCAAGGTGAGTGTCGTGCCCGCGGAGGCCGTGTCCGGCGAAGACGCCCGTTCCGGGGCCGGCGCCCCGGCCGGCGGGGCGCCCCGGCCCGGCGGCGACGCCGTACCCGCCCCGCTGGCGGCGCGGGCGCGGCTGCTGCCCGCGCTGGCCGCCGTCTACCGGGCGCAGCTGTCCCGGGCCCGGGTGGCGCGGATACCGCTGCTGTTCGTCGCGACCTTCCAGTCCGTGGGGATCATGATCCTGATGCGCGGGGTCGTGGACGGCGGGGTGGAGGCGCGGTCCGTGGTCGCCGGGTCCAGCGTGCTGGTCGTGGCGTTCGTCGCGCTGAACCTGCTGGCGCAGTACTTCGGCCAGCTCCGGGCGAGCGGCGGGCTCGACCACTACGCGACCCTGCCGGTGCCGCCCGCCGCCGTCGTGCTCGGCGCGGCCGCCGCGTACGCGTCCTTCACCGCGCCCGGGACGGCGGTCACCGCCGTGGTGGGGAGCGCGCTGTTCCAGCTCCCGATGGCGCATCTGTGGGTGCTGGTGGCGGTGATCCCGCTGTCCGGGGCGGCCCTGGCGGGCCTGGGCGCGGCGCTCGGGCTGCTCGCGCCGCGTCAGGAACTCGCCACGCTCTGCGGGCAGTTGGGCATGTCGGCCGCGCTGCTGCTGGGCGTGCTGCCCGCCGAGCGGATGCCCGCCGTGGTGTCGTACGCGCGTGACGCGCTGCCCTCGACGTACGGTGTGGAGGCGCTGGCGCGGTCCTTCGACAGCAGCCCCGACTGGCTGGTGGTCTGCGCCGACCTCGGTGTGTGCGCGGCCGTGGCGGTGGTCTCGCTGACCGCGGCGACCTGGGCCTACCGCCGGGCAGCCGTGCGGTGACGCGGCGCGGCGGGCCTCCCGCCGACCGGTGGACGCCCGTCGCCTGGCACCATGACGGGGTGACCGCACCGTTGACTCCGCACGACCGGCCTCAGCCCCATCAGTCCCTGCCGCACGACCAGTCCCCGCCTGGAGGTGCTGTGCCCCACCCGTCCGCTCCGGACCACTCCGCCCCGGACCCCTCCGAGCCGGGCTCCTCGGCTCCGGACCCCTCCGAGCCCGGTCCCGAGCTGCGCGCCGAGCTGGTGCAGGCGGCGCTGGTGGCGATCGGGGTGGCGGTGAGCGGGGTGCTGCTCGGGCTGGTGTGGCTGTGGCTCGCGCCGCGGGTGCCGCTGGTCTGGATCGGTGACGGGATCTACCCGAAGGACGCCGAGGGCGAGCAGGCGATGGGCGCGGACGGGGTGTTCACACTGTGGGCGCTGGCCTTCGGGGCCGTGTCCGCGGCCGTCGTCTTCTGGTTCTTCCGGCGGGGCGGCATCGCGCTGGTCGTGGGTCTCGCGATCGGCGGGGTGCTCGCGTCCGTGATCGCCTGGCGGCTGGGGGTGTGGCTCGGGCCCGCGGCCGACATCAAGGCGCACGCCAAGGACGTGGGCCGGAACGTGACATTCGACGCCCCGCTGAAGCTGGGCGCCAAGGGGGCACTGCTGGCCTGGTCGTTCGCGGCCATGGCGGTCCACCTGGGGCTCACCGCGCTGTTCGGGCCCCGAGACGAAGAGCCGGCGCAGCCGGCCGGCTGAGCGGTGCGGGGCGGTCGGCCCAGCTCGCCGTTGGCCGGGGGCACCTCCCAGCGGTAGCTGGGGGAGAACCGAGCCCTGAAAAAGGGGCTAGAACCGCGCGATGGGTGCCAGCACCGCGTCCGTGAGGGCCGCGAGGTCCCCCGGCGACAGCTCGACCTCCAGCCCGCGCCGCCCCGCCGAGACGCAGATCGTCGCGTGCTCGGAGGCCGACGCGTCCAGCGCGGTGGGCAGGCGCTTGCGCTGCCCGAGCGGGGAGATCCCGCCCAGCACATAGCCCGTGGCGCGCTCGGCCGCCGCCGGATCCGCCATGGCCGCGCGCTTGCCGCCCACCGCCGCCGCGAGGGCCTTGAGGTCGAGCGTGGCGGAGACGGGCACGACCGCGACGGTGAGGCCGCCGTCGACGCTCGCGACGAGGGTCTTGAAGACCCGGGCCGGGTCCACGCCGAGGGCCTGCGCGGCCTCCTCGCCGTACGAGGGGGCCGCCGGGTCGTGCTCGTACGCGTGGAGCGTGAAGGCGGTGCCGGCGGCGGTCAGGGCGGTGGTGGCCGGGGTGCCGGCGGAGGTCTTCTTCTTGGCCATCTCGGTGGGGGCTCAGTTCGGGCTGGTGGGGTGGCGGGTCAGATCGACCGCCGGAAGCGAGGGGAGCTTACCGATGACCGCGCTCTCCGCGCGCAGCAGTTTCAGCTCCTCCGCCAGCCGGCTCGCGGTGTCGGGGGCCTGGAGCAGCCGCTGCTTGGCGGGCGTGTCCAGCACGGCGGCGGCCGCGACCAGGTAGGACAGCACGGACGGCTCGTCGGGCAGGTCCTGCTGGGCGGCCAGGGTCCGCTCGCGGGCGCCGGCCAGCCGCTTCTGGTAGGTCCGGAAGGCGCGTACGACCCCGGAGGCCAGCGCCCCGGCGCCGTCCCCCGGCTTCTCGTCGAGCTCGTCGATCTCGGCCGTCAGGTACGGGCCCGAGGCGTCGACCGAGCGCAGCTCGAAGCGGGTGGTGCCGGTGGCGAGCACCTCGAAGGTGCCGTCCTTCTGCTTCCGGATGGTGGCCGCGTCCGCGACGCAGCCCACGGCGTGGAAGGACTTCATCGGGTCCGGGCCGAACCCCGCCGCCGCGCCGCGCTCGGGCTCGGCGGTGGGATCGGGCAGGCCGACGGCGGTCGTCGCGACCTCGCGGCCGTCCCGGATGGCGATGACGCCGAAGCGGCGCGGCACGTCCTCGGGCAGCGCCAACAGGTCGCGCATCATGGCGCGATACCGCTGCTCGAAGACGTTCAGGGGCATGACGAGCCCCGGGAACAGCACCGTGTTCAGCGGGAAGAGCGGAAGGCGCGCGGAGGTCACGGGCGTTAAGCCTAGTCGTCCCGCGCGCTCCGATCACTGGCGGCGCAGCAGCCGGGAGGCTCCGGCGGCGACCGTGGTGGCCAGGACCCAGCCGAGCATGATGGTCACGATGGCCGCCCACTGGACCGCGCCGTCGGGTTTCCAGTAGCCGTCCTGGCCCAGATCGATCACCGGGAGCAGCAGGTCCAGGGTGTACAGGGAGGCGTTCCAGTGGGGCGACTCGGCCGGTTTGATGGCCTCCGGTCGGTTGTGGGCGAAGAACACCGAGCCGATCGCCCACAGGACCGCCATCCACACCGCGGCCCGGCCCGGGCGGTAGCCGTAGGCCACGGTCCAGTCCTGGAGGTAGCCCCACAGCTTTCCGGCCAGCGGCAGCGTCTCCCGGCGCCGGCGCTCCTTGGCGAGCAGCACCTCGCGCGCCTCCGAGTCCTCGCCGCTGCTGCGCATCGCCTGGGCCAGCATCTCGTACGGGCCCCGGGAGAACTCGGGGGTGGCGGCCGCCACCCACTCCAGCCGCCGCGACAGCGGGAAGTGGCCGACCGGTATCAGACACTCGTACGAGAAGCCCGCCATCGCCAGGCCGCCGGGGCCCGGCCAGCTCACCGACTTGTCAACCAGGTTGACCACCCGCGCGCCGGAGAGGATCACCCGCCCCCGCTGCGGCCGCTCGCCGACGAACCGCAGCTCGGGCGTCTGGATGCGGCGCAGCGACAGCTCCTGGTCGTTCTCCATGACGAAGCGGGCCTGGTCGAAGTCGACCGCGTCGCCGAACCGCCCGTCGTCCAGCCGTATCCCGCCCTCGCACTCGAAGCGCTGGATGCGGGTGCCCCGGGTCGGCGTGTTGCTGGTGCCGTACGGCGGGGTGGCGCCGCCCGAGTAGTTCGCCACCCCGGCGGCGGTGAGGTAGAGGCTGCGCTCGACGGTCAGCTGCGGCGCGTTCAGCGCGTGGCGCCCGTAGGGGTTGCGCAGCTGGGCGCCGCGCAGGCTGAGCGACACGCCGATCTGCGCGCCGCGCAGCCTCAGCTCGCCGTGCGACTCGATCATCTCGGCCTGGAGGTCCTGGCCGACGGTCAGTCCGTCGGCGCTGATCGACAGGCCCCGCCGGTCGCGGCGCACCACTAACTGGTTGAGCAGCAGGTCCGTGCCGATGTGGGCGTCGGTGAGCCGGATGCCGTGCTCCACCACACAGCGCGGCAGATGCAGATCGCCCTCGGTGCGCAGCCGGGCCCCCTCCAGCCGCGGCAGCGCGCAGCCGACCAGGCGGAGGGTGGTGAAGCTCGTCTCGGGGAGCAGCACCTCCTGCTCGAAGCGGCAGTTCTTCATCTCCACGTACGGCTCGATGGTGCCGCCGGCCAGGTCGAGCTGGCCCGTGATGTGCACCCCGTTGAGCTTGAGCGCGGCGACCCGGCCCGGCTGCGGGGTGGGGCCGTCGAGCAGCAGGAGGGCGACGACCCGGGCGCGCACGCTGCGCTCGGGCCCCCAGGCGTAGGGGCCGGAGGGGTCGTTCCGCTGGGGGTGGGCGGTGCGCAGATCGTGGGTGCTGCCGTTGCGGAACGCCTGCCACATGCCCCACTCCGCGGTGGTCAGGTCGAGCCCCGGGGGTGGATCGCCGTCGTGTGGCTCGGTCACAGCCGTGTCCCCTCCTGTTCTCCGTACCCCCGTACGGATCCCCATTCCCGCTGAGTAACCGCTTGAACGCTCGCGGTCAGAGTCAACTTAGACCGTCCGGCAGCGGTACGTATCACTGACTGATACGGGGGGCGGGCCGCCGGTGCGGGTCTGAGACAATTGATCGCGTGATCTCCCGAATCGATCTGCGCGGCGCCGCCTTCCCGGAAGGCGGGATCGACCGCGACCTGCTGCCCCGTGCCGAGCTCGACGTCGAGGCCGCCCTGGAGAAGGTGCGTCCCATCTGCGACGACGTGCGCCATCGCGGCACCGCGGCGCTGATCGACTATGCGCGGCGGTTCGACGGGGTGACCATCGAGCGGGTGCGGGTCCCCCGGGAGGCGCTGACGCGCGCCCTCACGGAGCTGGACCCGGCCGTGCGGGCCGCCCTGGAGGAGTCCATCCGGCGCGCCCGGCTGGTCCACCGCGAGCAGCGGCGCACCGACCACACCACGCGGGTCGTGCCGGGCGGCACGGTCACCGAGCGGTGGGTGCCGGTCGAGCGGGTGGGGCTCTACGTTCCGGGCGGTCGGTCGGTCTACCCGTCCTCCGTGGTGATGAACGTGGTGCCCGCGCAGGAGGCCGGGGTCGGCTCGATGGCCGTCGCCTCGCCGCCGCAGAGTGAGTTCGGCGGGCTGCCGCACCCCACCATCCTGGCCGCCTGCGAGCTGCTCGGCGTGGACGAGGTGTACGCGGCGGGCGGCGCCCAGGCCGTCGCCATGTTCGCCTACGGCACCGAGGAGTGCCGCCCGGTCTCCCTGGTCACCGGGCCGGGAAACATCTATGTGGCCGCGGCCAAGCGGCTGCTCAAGGGGCGGATCGGCATCGACGCCGAGGCCGGCCCCACCGAGATCGCGATCCTCGCCGACACCACCGCCGACCCGGTGCACGTCGCCGCCGACCTGATCAGCCAGGCCGAGCACGACCCGCTGGCCGCCTCGGTGCTCGTCACCGACTCCGAGGAGCTGGCCGCGGCGGTCGAGAAGGAGCTGGACGCGCAGGTCGCCGCGACCAAGCACGCCGAGGAGCGGATCCGCCCCGCGCTCGCCGGCCGGCAGTCCGGCATCGTGCTGGTCGACGGCCTGGAGCAGGGCCTGGCGGTCGTGGACGCCTACGCCGCCGAGCACCTGGAGATCCAGACCAGGGACGCGGCCCGGGTCGCGGCCCGGGTGCGCAACGCCGGCGCCGTCTTCGTCGGGCCGTACGCGCCCGTCAGCCTCGGCGACTACGCGGCGGGGTCCAACCACGTCCTGCCCACCGGCGGCTGCGCCTGCCACTCCTCGGGACTCTCGGTGCAGTCCTTCCTGCGCGGCATCCACGTCGTCGACTACACCCGCCAGGCGCTGGCGGAGGTCGCCGGGCATGTGGTGACGCTCGCCGAGGCGGAGGACCTGCCCGCCCACGGCGCGGCGGTGAAGGCAAGGTTCGACTGGAAGGTGCCGGGCGACAAGTGACCGGGATCGACGACCTCCCCATCCGGGACGAGCTGCGCGGCAAGTCCCCGTACGGCGCCCCGCAGCTCGATGTGCCGGTGCGGCTGAACACCAACGAGAACCCGTATCCGCTGCCCGAGGAGCTGGTGGCGCGGATCACCGAGCGGGTCGCCGAGGCGGCCCGCCACCTCAACCGCTACCCGGACCGGGACGCGATCGAGCTGCGCACGGAGCTGGCCGGATATCTGACCCGCACGGCCGGGCACCAGGTCTCCGTGGCCAACGTGTGGGCCGCCAACGGGTCCAACGAGGTGCTGCAGCAACTCCTGCAGACCTTCGGCGGGCCCGGGCGCACGGCCATCGGCTTCGAGCCCTCGTACTCGATGCACGCCCTGATCTCGCGCGGCACCGGCACCGGCTGGATCTCCGGCCCCCGGAACGCGGACTACACCATCGATGTCGACGCGGCCCGCGCCGCCATCGCCGAGCACCGCCCCGACGTCGTCTTCATCACCTCGCCGAACAACCCGACCGGCACCGCCGTCGAGGCCGAGACCGTGCTGGCCCTCCACGACGCCGCGCAGGCGGCGCGGGCGGACGCGGCGGGGGCGCTCGTGGTGATCGACGAGGCGTACGGGGAGTTCAGCCACCGTCCCTCGCTGCTGCCGCTGATCGAGGGACGCCCCCGGCTGGTCCTCTCCCGGACGATGTCCAAGGCCTTCGGCGCGGCCGGGCTGCGGCTCGGCTACCTCGCCGCCGACCCGGCGGTGGTCGACGCCGTCCAGCTGGTCCGGCTGCCCTACCACCTGTCCGCCGTCACCCAGGCCACCGCGCTGGCCGCCCTCGAGCACACCGATACGCTGCTCGGGTACGTCGAGACACTCAAGGCCGAGCGGGACCGGCTGGTGAGCGAGTTGCGCGCGCTCGGCTGCGAGGTGACCGAGTCGGACGCCAACTTCGTACAGTTCGGCCGCTTCGAGGACGCCCACGCGGCGTGGCAGGCCCTGCTGGAGCGGGGGGTCCTGGTCCGTGACAACGGCGTACCGGGCATGCTGCGGGTCACCGCGGGCACCCCGGCCGAGAACGACGCGTTCCTCGACGCGGTACGCGAGCTGATGAAGGAGACAAGCGCATGACCCGCGTGGGCCGTGTGGAGCGCACCACCAAGGAAACCTCGGTCCTCGTCGAGATCGATCTCGACGGCACCGGCCAGGTCGACGTCTCGACGGGCGTCGGCTTCTACGACCACATGCTCGACCAGCTCGGCCGCCACGGTCTCTTCGACCTCACCGTCAAGACCGAGGGCGACCTGCACATCGACACCCACCACACCATCGAGGACACCGCCCTCGCGCTCGGCGCCGCCTTCAAGCAGGCGCTCGGCGACAAGGTGGGGATCTACCGCTTCGGCAACTGCACGGTGCCGCTGGACGAGTCGCTGGCCCAGGTGACCGTCGACCTCTCGGGCCGCCCGTACCTGGTGCACAGCGAGCCGGAGAACATGGCGCCGATGATCGGCACGTACGACACGACGATGACCCGGCACATCCTGGAGTCCTTCGTCGCGCAGGCGCAGATCGCCCTGCACGTCCACGTCCCGTACGGGCGCAACGCCCACCACATCGTCGAATGCCAGTTCAAGGCGCTGGCGCGAGCCCTGCGCTACGCGAGCGAGCGCGACCCGCGGGCCGCCGGAATCCTCCCCTCCACGAAGGGCGCGCTGTGAGCGACGCACACGCGGCCGCCCGGCCGCAGACGACACGCAAGCCGCGCTTTCGCCGCGTGGGCGACCGTGACATCAGCCGCTGCCGCGGCGGGGCGAACGGAATGATGCTGTGAGCGGTCTGTCCACTGTCTTCATCGTTCTCGGTCTGTTCCTGCTCGGCGGGGTCATCTCCTTCGTCAAGCAGGGCCTGCCCAGGAGCGTGATCGTGCTGCTCGGCATCGGGGCGGCGATGTCGCTCACCGCTGGGATCCTTCGGCTGGAGGTGTGGAATTGAGCACGGGCGCCAAGAAGGTCGTCGTCTTCGACTACGGCTTCGGCAACGTACGGTCCGCCGAGCGGGCCCTCGCCCACGTCGGCGCCGATGTGGAGATCACCCGTGACTACGACCGCGCCGCCGCCGCCGACGGCCTGCTGGTCCCCGGGGTCGGCGCCTTCGCCGCCTGCATGAAGGGGCTGCGGGAGGCCCGCGGCGACTGGCTGGTGGAGCGCCGGCTGGCCGGCGGGCGCCCCGTCATGGGCATCTGCGTGGGCATGCAGATCCTCTTCGGGCGCGGCATCGAGCACGGCGTGGAGGCCGAGGGCCTGGACGAGTGGCCCGGCACCGTCGAGCAGCTGAACGCGCCCGTCGTCCCCCACATGGGCTGGAACACGGTGAAGGCCCCCGAGGACTCCCGGCTCTTCGCGGGCCTGGACGAGGACGCCCGCTACTACTTCGTCCACTCCTACGCGGTCCGCACCTGGGAGCTCGAGGTCACCAACCCGAAGATCGCGGCCCCCAAGGTCACCTGGGCCACCCACGGCGAGCCGTTCGTCGCCGCGGTCGAGAACGGGCCGCTGTGGGCGACCCAGTTCCATCCCGAGAAGTCCGGCGACGCCGGGGCGCAGCTGCTGCGCAACTGGCTGGACACGCTCTGACCGGCCCGGCCGCACCCGTCAACTCCGCAAGCCTCACAGCCCTCACAGCCCCGTAGCCCTCACCGTAAGGTCCCCCATGCGCACCCACCGCCTCGAACTCCTCCCCGCCGTCGATGTCCGCGACGGCCAGGCCGTACGCCTTGTCCACGGCGAGTCCGGCTCCGAGACGTCCTACGGCGACCCGCTGGAGGCCGCCCTCGCCTGGCAGCGGGCCGGCGCGGAGTGGCTGCACCTGGTGGACCTCGACGCGGCCTTCGGCACCGGCGACAACCGCGAGCGGATCGCCGAAGTCGTGGCCACCATGGACATCAAGGTCGAGCTGTCCGGCGGCATCCGCGACGACGCCTCGCTCGCCGCCGCCCTCGCCACCGGCTGCACCCGCGTCAACCTGGGCACCGCCGCGCTGGAGTCCCCCGAGTGGGTCGCCAAGATCATCGCCGAGTACGGGGACCGCATCGCCGTGGGCCTCGACGTCCGCGGCATCACCCTGCGCGGCCGCGGCTGGACCCGCGACGGCGGCGACCTGTACGAGACGCTGGCCCGCCTGGACTCCGAGGGCTGCGCGCGCTACGTCGTCACCGACATCGCCAAGGACGGCACCCTCCAGGGGCCCAACCTGGAGCTGCTGAAGAACGTGTGCGCCGCGACCGACAAGCCGGTCGTCGCCTCGGGCGGCGTTTCCTCCCTTGACGATCTGCGCGCCCTTGCGACCCTGGTGCCGGAGGGCGTGGAGGGCGCCATCGTCGGGAAGGCGCTCTACGCCAAGGCGTTCACCTTGGAAGAGGCGTTGGAGGCGGTTTCCGTATGAGCTCACCCGAGAGTGTCCGGCGTGTCCAGGCGGACAGCCCGTGGGAGGAGACCATCGGCTTCGCCCGGGCCGTCGCGGCCGGCGACCGGGTCCTCGTCTCCGGGACGATGCCGCTGGTGGGCGGGGTCCTCCAGGGCGAGGGCGATCCGTACGAGCAGACGCTGGCCGCCTTCCGGAACGCGCTGGACGCGCTGCGGAAGTTCGACCTCGGCGTCGAATCGGTCATCCGTACCCGCATGTACCTCACCCACGCGCGCGATGTGGACGAGGTGGGACGCGCCCACAAGGAGCTCTTCGACGCCGTGCGCCCCGCCGCGACCCTGGTCGTGGTCTCCGGTTTCGTCGACTCGCGCGTCCTGGTGGAAGTCGAAGTAGAAGCATTCCGAGGAGCCGACGCGACATGACCCTGGCGGTCCGAGTCATCCCCTGCCTGGACGTGGACAACGGCCGGGTCGTCAAGGGAGTCAACTTCCAGAACCTGCGGGACGCCGGCGACCCCGTCGAGATGGCCAAGGTCTATGGCGAGGAGGGCGCCGACGAGCTGACCTTCCTCGACATCACGGCCTCCTCCGGCAACCGCGAGACCACGTACGACGTGGTGCGCCGCACCGCGGAGCAGGTCTTCATCCCGCTCACCGTGGGCGGCGGCGTCCGCACCGTGGAGGACGTGGACAAGCTGCTGCGCGCGGGCGCCGACAAGGTCGGCGTGAACACGGCGGCCATCGCCCGGCCCGAGCTGATCCGGGAGATCGCCGAGCGCTTCGGCAGCCAGGTCCTCGTCCTGTCCGTCGACGCCCGGCGCTGCCAGGAGGGCACGGTCACCTCCTCCGGCTACGAGGTCACCACCCACGGCGGCCGCCGTGGCACCGGCGTCGACGCCGTCGAGTGGGCCCAGCGGGCGGCCGAGCTGGGGGCGGGGGAGATCCTGCTGAACTCGATGGACGCCGACGGCACCAAGGACGGCTACGACACGGCCATGATCGAGGCCGTCCGCAAGCACGTCACCGTCCCGGTCATCGCCAGCGGCGGCGCGGGGAAGCTCTCCGACTTCCCCCCGGCGATCGCGGCGGGCGCGGACGCGGTCCTCGCGGCCTCGGTCTTCCACTTCGGCGATCTGCGCATCGGGCAGGTCAAGGAGGCGCTGCGGGAGGCGGGGCACCCGGTGCGGCTGTAGGCCTGGCCTCAGGCCTCCGGGCGGCCGGCCGTGCCGCCGCCCGGAGCGCCGGGCCCCGGCTCAGCGCCCGATGTCGAAGGCGCGCAGCACCAGCTTGCGCTTGGGGTCATCGAGCGGATGGCCGATCACATACAGCTTGTCCCCCCATGTGCCGACGCTCATCATGTCGACACGGTTCAGCGAGTGCCCCGGCGTGTAGAGCACGCCCCGGGACCGCTCCTTGCCGTCCCGTAGCCCGAGGGAGACGAGCGTCGGGTCCCCGCCCAGCTGACGTGCCGCCTTCAGGGCGAGCACCTTGCCGTCCTCCATGCCGACCTGCCGGGTGTTCTTCTTGGACCACAGCACCTCGCCGGTCTTGAGGTCGGTGGCCCCCAGGCCCGAGGTGGTGCCGTAGTTGGACAGCAGCACCGACGCGTCCTTGTCGACGAGCTCCGTGTTTCCGAACTGGACGTTCCCCAGCTTGCCCGTCAGACGGAAGCTCTTGTCCGGCTTTCCGTCTTCCGTATAGGTCTGCAGATAGCGCTTTTCGTCGTCGTTGCCCTCCTGGTCGACCAGGACCAGGGTCAGCGGGTCGTCCCCCACCACCTGCTCCACGTCCCGCTTCTCGTTCGGGAACTTCCAGTTGTCCCCGTACCGCAGGTCGAGGATGCTGAGCTGGTTCTCCGGCTTGGCGTCGCTGCAACTGCTGGAGTAGGCGAGATAGCCCGCGGACCACTCGATGTCGTTCCCGCAGTCGCGGCCGCGCGAGTACACCGTCCACTTCTTGGCGCCCCCGGAGATGGAGTACGCCGACACCCCGCCGATGCCGGCGATCACCGTGTCGTCGCTGACCTGGACGTGCGGCGCGACCGTCTTGTAGCCGCTCGACAGGTTCTTCGACCACAGGGTCCGTCCGGTCTCGGTGTCGAAGACGACCAGGTACGCGCAGTCGTTGCCGCCCGCGTCGTAGACGGCGGCGCCGACACCGTCGGAGTTCGGCTGCGGGGCGATGGCGCACACCTCGCTGGCCCCCTTGGGGGTCTTCACCGTCCACAGCTTCTTGCCGGTCTCGGGGTCGAAGGCGCGTACGCCGTTGTCGTCGGCGTAGACGGGGCCGCGGTTGGTCGTCCACAGGGCGGGCAGTCCGCTGAGGTTGCCCAGGACGTGCGACTCGGGCAGCTCCGTCTGCCACTTCTGGTGCAGCGCGTTCGCCGGTGGCCCGGACTGCTTCGCCGAGGGGCCGCCGGAGCCGTCGGAGTCCGAGGTGTCGTGCCCGGCCACCGCGACCGCGATGCCGCCCGCGATCAGCAGGACGGCGAGGGCGATGGCGGCCGCGACCTTGCCGCCGCCGCGCCGCGGCAGCAGCGGCGGGGGCGGGGGCCACGG
>NZ_BAAASD010000062.1:0-39485 GCF_039532705.1 Streptomyces sparsogenes subsp. cuspidosporus
CGGGGCGGGGGCCGCCTCGGCGGGGGCCGCCGCGCGGCGGCCGCGGCCGCCCCGGGCGCCACGGGGGCCGGTCTCGCCGAGGTCTTCGATCTCCTCGGCGTCCAGGCCGGCCCGGGTCCGCTCCGCGCGGGGCAGGATGCCGGTGGTGCCCTCGGGGATGTTCAGCAGCTCGTACAGGTGCTCGGAGGTGGAGTAGGTCTCCTCCGGGTCGTTGAACGGCAGGTCGAGCGCCTTGTTGATCAGCTGCCAGCGCGGGATGTCGTCCCAGTCGACGAGGGTGACGGCGGTGCCCGACGCGCCCGCGCGGCCGGTGCGGCCGATGCGGTGCAGGTAGGTCTTCTCATCCTCGGGGGACTGGTAGTTGATCACATGCGTGACGCCCTCGACGTCGATGCCGCGCGCGGCGACGTCGGTGCACACCAGCACATCGACCTTGCCGTTGCGGAAGGCGCGCAGCGCCTGCTCGCGCGCCCCCTGGCCGAGGTCGCCGTGGACCGAGCCCGCGGCGAAGCCGCGCTGGGAGAGCTGGTCGGCGATGTCGGCGGCGGTCCGCTTCGTACGGCAGAAGATCATGGCCAGGCCGCGGCCCTCGGCCTGCAGCACGCGCGCCACGACCTCCGGCTTGTCCATGGAGTGGGCGCGGAAGACATGCTGGGTGATGTTGGCGACGGTCGCGCCCTCGTCGTCCGGCGCGGTGGCGCGGATGTGGGTGGGCTGCGACATATAGCGCCGGGCCAGCGAGATGACCTGGCCCGGCATGGTCGCCGAGAAGAGCATCGTCTGGCGTTTCGCCGGCAGCATCTGGATGATCTTCTCGACATCGGGCAGGAAGCCCAGGTCGAGCATCTCATCGGCCTCGTCGAGGACGAGGCTCTTCACGGCGGAGAGCCGCAGCTTCTTCTGGCCCGCCAGGTCGAGCAGCCGGCCAGGGGTGCCGACCACCACGTCGACGCCCTTCTTCAGGGCCTCGACCTGCGGTTCGTACGCGCGGCCGCCGTAGATCGCCAGGACGCGCACGGCGCGCACCTTGCCGGCGGTGAGCAGATCGTTGGTGACCTGCTGGCACAGCTCGCGGGTGGGGACGACCACGAGCGCCTGCGGGGCGTCGGTCAGCAGCTCGGGCTCGGCCCGGCCCGCCTCGACGTCCGCGGGGACGGTGACGCGCTCCAGCAGCGGGAGGCCGAAACCCAGCGTCTTGCCGGTGCCGGTCTTGGCCTGGCCGATGACGTCGGAGCCCGAGAGGGCCACCGGGAGGGTCATCTCTTGGATGGGGAACGGGGACGTGATGCCGACGGCCTCGAGGGCCTCGGCCGTCTCGGGAAGGATCCCGAGGTCTCGGAAAGTGGTCAGGATGCTTGCCTCTTCTGTGAGACGCGGCGTGAGGCGGCGAAGGGGGTCGCACGGCGCCCCGAGTACGACCGGCCTTGGGGTGGCCGGTCCGGCGCGGGACCACTGCCCTCGCTCGAGCGCTCATACCGCGAGCGGGTCCCTCCTGCCGTGCGCACGATTCCATGCGCGCCGCGCGGAGGGCGGTCGGTTTGGAGCCGATCGGGCCACCGACCGGGCATCCGTATGCGTGGAACGACCCGCCGATACTCGGCGGGCGCCTTTACCACTGTACCCCGTGAGCGCGCATCTGTGACCGGGATGCCGGGTACGCCCGCCGGTCGGCCATGGCTGACCAGGGCCCTCCCCGGGGCGCTCAGCGGGCTATTGTGCGCACCATGGAGACGTCTGACACACCGGAGAACGGCCCCGCCGCCGGGGAGCGCACCGAGGGACACGCCGACGGGGAGCCCGCCGGAATCGCCGCCCAGGACTGGGCGCGGGCGGCCGCCGACCCGCAGTACCGCGCCGCCGTGGTGGACCTGCTCGGCGCCCTCGCCTACGGCGAGCTGGCCGCCTTCGAGCGCCTGGCCGAGGACGCCAAGCTGGCGCCCACGCTGGAGGACAAGGCGGAGCTGGCGAAGATGGCGTCCGCCGAGTTCCACCACTTCCAGCAGCTCAGGGACCGGCTGGCGGAGGTGGGCGAGCAGCCGACGGCGGCCATGGAGCCCTTCGCGGCGGCGCTGGACGGGTTCCACCGCCAGACCGCGCCGTCGGACTGGCTGGAGGGCCTGGTCAAGGCGTACGTGGGCGACTCGATCGCCAGCGACTTCTACCGCGAGGTGGCGGCCCGGCTGGACTCGGACACCCGAGCCCTGGTGCTGGGGGTCCTCGACGACACCGGCCACGCCTCGTTCGCGGTGGAGAAGGTGCGGGCGGCCATCGAGGCGGACCCGAGGGTCGGCGGGCGGCTGGCGCTGTGGGCGCGGCGGCTGATGGGCGAGGCGCTCTCGCAGGCGCAGCGCGTGGTCGCGGAGCGGGACGCGCTGTCCACGATGCTGGTGGGCGGGGTGGCGGACGGCTTCGACCTGGCGGAGGTCGGCCGGATGTTCTCCCGGATCACCGAGGCGCACACCAAGCGGATGGCCGCGCTCGGCCTGGCGTCCTGAGCCCTCGCGCTGGGCCTGGCGTCCTGAACCCTCGCGCTGGGCCTGGCGTCCTGAGCCCTCAAGCACAGCGGCGGCGGCGCGCGGCCCGCACCCCGGGGGTGCGGGCCGCGGCGCGCGTACCTGTCGTGCGGCCCGGCTTCAGGCCGGCGCGGAGCGGCGGACCCTGCCGGCCGGGCGGACCAGCAGCGACAGCAGCGCCACCGCGAATCCCAGCGCGACGACCAGCACCGTCGGCGTGTGGCCCGCGCCCAGCACGGTGTGGCTGAGCAGGGCGCCGAGCAGCGCGGCGGCCGGGCCGGTGGACAGCAGCAGACGCCTGGAGTGGAACCTCCGGGGCTGCCAGCGGCCTGCCCCGTACGCGATGGCGAGACCGATCAGTACGGAGCCGAGCGCTTCCAAGATCATGGTGCGTCCTTCCCGTGAGCGGATCGGGACCGCGGCCTGCTGATACATCGGTGCCGAGCCCCGGTCGAGGCCGTACTACCCCCGCCCGGGGGTGGGCAACCCTGCGCGGCCCCACCCACACCCGAAGGGGGTCCTCCGTACCCGGGCGTGGCCCTGAAGGCCGCATGCGAAACATGCGAAACATCGAAACGTGGCATGCAAAAGCCGCGGGGCCCGGTGGATCCTCCACCGGGCCCCGCGGCTGTTGGCTTTGGCGCGGACGCTCAGAGCGCGCTGAAGCCGACCTTGCGGACGGTCGGCTCGCCGATCTCGACGTACGCGAGCCGGTCGGCCGGGACCAGGACCTTGCGGCCGTGGTCGTCCACCAGGGTCAGCAGCTGCGCCTTGCCGGCGAGCGCGTCGGCCACCGCACGCTCGACCTCCTCGGCAGACTGCTCGCTCTCCAAGGTGATCTCGCGGGGCGCGTGCTGCACGCCGATCTTGACCTCCACGGCTTTGTCCCTCCGACGGTCAGTTGGGTGCGCGGCCAGCCGCGCCGTACGCAGCACACATTAGCCGGGCGCGGAGACCGGCCGGGCCGCCCGGGCGCACGCCCGCAGCGAACACGCGCCCCGGCCGCTCCCAGCCGCCCCCGCGGCTCAGTGGCCGCCGTCGGCCCCGTGCAGCGGGAAGCCCGCGATGCCCCGCCAGGCGAGCGAGGTGAGCAGCTGCACCGCCGTCTCCCGGGGGACGGCGCTCTCGCTGGAGAGCCAGTAGCGCGCGACGACCTGCGAGACCCCGCCGAGGCCGACCGCCAGCAGCATCGACTCGTCCTTCGACAGACCGGTGTCCTCGGCGATGACCTCGCTGATCGCCTCGGCGCACTGCAGAGCGACCCGGTCCACGCGCTCGCGCACGGCCGGCTCGTTGGTCAGGTCGGACTCGAAGACCAGGCGGAAGGCGCCGCCCTCGTTCTCCACGTACGCGAAGTAGGCGTCCATGGTGGCGGCGACCCGCTGCTTGTTCTCGGTCGTGGACGCCAGCGCGGTGCGCACCGCCTGCAGCAGCGACTCGCAGTGCTGGTCCAAAAGGGCCAGGTAAAGGTCCAGCTTGCCGGGGAAGTGCTGGTAGAGCACGGGCTTGCTGACCCCGGCGCGCTCGGCGATGTCGTCCATGGCCGCCGCGTGATAGCCCTGCGCCACGAAGACCTCCTGGGCCGCCCCCAGGAGCTGATTCCGTCGGGCTCGGCGCGGCAGGCGCGTGCCCCGCGGGCGCGCCTCGGTCTGCTCGATGGCTGTCACGCCGCCTCCCAATGAGTGTTCCGTACACGGTGTCCACCGCGCCCGCCATCGTACTTTTGGGTAACAGGCCCGCGCGCGGTCCGTACGGAGAATTTCACGTACCGGACTCCATGAAAAGCTGACAAATGGCGCAGGTCATGGGTAGTCGTCCTCGTCCACCTCGACGACCCGGGCCTGTTCCAGCCGGTCCGCCTCGTTCACCTCGATCGATCCGTCGCCGTTCACGGGCTCGTCGCGCCGGGGAAGGAGGTCCTGGCGCTGCTCCGCGGCATCCACTTCCGGAGCCTCGACGTCCTCCACGGCGGATTCGGTGGCCTCGGTTTCCTCGAAGGTCTCGGGGTCGCTGGGGTCGACGGTCATTTCTCCCCTTCCTCAGGTGCCCGGGTCCGGGCCGCTCGTCCCGCGGCCCTGGTCCCGGTGATCGTCCCTGTGTAATACGAGCCTAGGAGAGCTCACTTTCGGACGCTACGTGGTCTGTGAGGGCCAACACAGGGTTCCCTGCGTGATCGTCTCGTAACATTGCCGCATGTCTTTGCCCGAGCCGCCGGATGCCCGCATCGTCCCAGCGGTCCCACCCGCCCGGCCCGTCCGCGTCGGCGCGGGGGAGAAGCTGCGCACCGCGCGCCTCCCGGGTCTCACTCTCACCGTACGGTCCCGCCTGCCGGTCCGGGACGGGCTGCCCCCCGCGCTGTACGTACACGGGCTCGGCGGCTCCTCGCAGAACTGGTCCCTCCTGATGGAACCGCTCGCCGACCGGCTGGACAGCGAGGCCCTCGACCTGCCCGGCTTCGGCGACTCGCCCCCGCCGGACGACGGCGACTACTCCATAGCCGGCCACGCCCGTGCCGTGATCCGCTACCTCGACGCGAGCGGTCGCGGCCCCGTGCACCTGGTGGGCAACTCGATGGGCGGCACGGTCTCCACCCGCGTCGCCGCGCTGCGCCCGGACCTGGTGCGCACCCTCACGCTCGTCTCGCCCGCGCTGCCCGAACTGCGCCCGCAGCGCACCGCGATCCCCACCGGCCTGCTCGCGATCCCCGGCGTCACACGGCTGTTCACCCGGCTGACCAAGGACTGGGACGCGGAGCGGCGCACCCGCGAGGTCATGGCGCTCACCTACGGCGACCCGGGCCGGGTCAGCGCGGAGAACTTCGCGCTGGCGGTCGAGGAGTTCGAGCGGCGGCTGGCCCTCCCGTACTTCTGGGACGCGCTCACGCGCTCGGCGCGCGGCCTCGTGGACTCGTACACGCTGGGCGGCCAGCACTCGATGTGGCGGCAGGCCGAGCGGGTGCTGGCGCCGACGCTGCTGGTCTACGGCATGCGCGACCAGCTGGTGTCCTTCCGGGTGGCGCGGCGGGCCGGCGCGGCCTTCCGCGACTCGCGGCTGTTGACGCTGGTGGACGCGGGGCACGTCGCGATGATGGAGTATCCGGAGGCAGTGGCGCAGGGCATGCGCGAGCTGCTCGACGACGTGGCAGGACGAGAGGGCCGGGAGGGCCGGGAGTACGGCGGCCGCCGGGGCGACCCGGACGCACGGGTCGCCCCGGTGCCCGGCGTGGACGGGAGCGGTGCGGCGCGTGGGTAAACACAGCGCACGTGGCGGCCAGGAGGGCCGCGACCGCCGGTCCGGGCAGGCCGGCCCCGGCACGGGTGCCGGGCCCGGTTCCGGTCCCGAGTTCGTGGAGCACGTGGCGCCCGGCGCGGCCGCGGCCCCGGGCACCGGCCGCAGGCGGCGGGTGGTGCCGGGGCCGGGCGCGGATCCCGCGGTGACACCGCCGCAGGGCGTGCCGCGCATGCGTCCGCAGGAGCCCGCCGTGCCACGGGCCCGCAGCGGGCACCCGGAACACCGCGAGCAGGGAGGCGGCTGGGGCGCCCTGGGCAGCGCGGGTGGGCCGGGCGGACTGGCTGGTCCGGGCGGGCCGGGCGGCCCTGCGGGGGGCGGCGGTCGTGGCGGACCCGGGGGTTCCGGAGCCCGAGGGGGTCCTGGTGGCCCCGGCGGTCGTGGTGGGTTCGGTCCCGGTGGGCCCGGTGTTCCCGCGGGCCCCGGTGGTTTCGGCGGTCCCGGTGGGCCTGGCGGCCGTGGTGGACTCGGGGGCTCCGGCGGGCCCGGCGGTCGTGGTGGGTTCGGTCCCGGTGGGCCCGGTGGATTCACCGGCCCCGGCGGTGCCGGCGGACCCGGTGGGCCGGCGCGGCGGGGTGGTCCGGGGGCCGCTCCCGGCGGCGCGCGGGCGTCGTTCGGGGCGCGGACGGTGAGCGCGCCGTCCGGCGTGGCGGCGGGCGGCCTGATGCCCGGTCCGCGCAAGGAGTACGTCGAGGCATTCGACACCCCCGACGCCCTCGACTGCGACGGCGAGGACGTCTTCGCCGCAGGCGCCCCGGGCGCGGCGCGGGCGCGGCGCCGTACGGGCGCCGACGCGGGCGGGACGCACGACGGCGGCAGCGGCACCGACACCGCCGAGGGCGCGGAGGAGCCCCGGGAGGCGGGCGGGCACGCCAAGGGCGGCAGGACGCGGACGTTCACCGGTGTGGCCGCCGCGGCCGTGACCACCGTGCTGGCGGTCGTGGTCGCCGGACAGGTGGCGGGTGGGCCGCAGGACGAGGGCAACACCGCGCGGTCCCCGGGCGGCGCCGGGCGCTCCGACGCGCCGGGCGACCGCGACGACGGGCGCGGCGGCGGGGCGACGGCCTCCGCCTCGGCCGAACCGACCCCCACGGCCACTTCGTACGACGCGGTGATGGCGCTCAAGTTCCCGCTGGACCCCAAGCTGAGCGGATCCGGGGCGTTCAAGACCATCCCCGGACATGACAAGGGGACCGGCCGGGGCCAGGTGCTGCGCTATCGCGTGGACGTCGAGAAGGGGCTGCCGCTGGACGGCGAGCTGTTCGCGAAGGCCGTGCACAAGACGCTGAACGACGACCGCAGCTGGGGACACGGCGGGACCCGCTCCTTCGACCGGGTCTCCTCCGGCCGGGCCGACTTCGTGATCACGCTGGCCAGCCCCGGCACCACCGCGAAGTGGTGCGCGAAGTCCGGCCTGGACATCACCCAGGACAACGTCTCCTGCGACTCGGCCTCCACCGAGCGCGTGATGATCAACGCCTATCGGTGGGCGCAGGGCGCCCGGACCTTCGGCGACGACAGGATGCACGCGTACCGGCAGATGCTCATCAACCACGAGGTGGGCCACCGGCTCGGGCACAACCACGAGTACTGCTCGCGGCAGGGCGCGCTGGCGCCGGTGATGATGCAGCAGACCAAGTTCCTGACGACGGACGGGGCGACCTGTCGGCCGAACGCCTGGCCGTACCCCAAGTAGGCGCCCCGCGCGTCGTCCCCCGCCTTCCCCACGCGCGCCCGTCAACCACGGGCGCGCGCCCGTCACCCACAGCCGCGCGCCCTTGAACGGCGGCCGCGCGCCCTTGAACGGCGGCCGCGCGCCTTGAACGGCGGCGGCGCGCCCTTGAACGGCGGCCGCGCTGCCGCCGCGCGCGGCCCGTACCGCCCCGCAACGCCTGACCCCCGGGAAAGTCACGAGCGTTCACCCCTTCCGGTGGCGCGACGGACAACCGTCCGTCGCGCCACCACCCCGCCCGCATAACGTGCTGCCGCTGCCGGACGGCGGCGCGACTGCTTGCCGACAGGGGAGATCGGGGGTGCGCTCATGCGCGTGGGACTGCTCACGGAGGGTGGGTATCCATACGCGACCGGTGAGGCGAGAGTGTGGTGCGATCGGCTGGTGCGGGGGCTCGACCAGCACGAGTTCGAGGTCTACGCACTCAGCCGGAGCCCCCGCCAGGCGTCAGGGGGCTTCATGGAGCTGCCCGGCGCGGTCCGGCGGGTCCGCACCGCGCCGCTGTGGGGGGAGGTCGCGGGGACGCCGCGCCGGGGACGGGAGTCATACGGGCGGCGCGAGCGGCGCCGGTTCGCCGAGTGCTTCGGGGAGCTGGCGGCGGCGATCAGCGCGCCGGGCGGCCCCGGGAGCCCGGTCGCCCTCGCTGTCCCCGCTTCCCTCGACGCCCCCGCTGCCCCCGCTGTCCCCGAGACGGGCCGGGCCGAGCGGGCCGGCGGTATCGACAGCACGGGCTACACCGACGGACGCCAGGCGGACCGTTTCGCCAGCGGGCTGTACGGGCTCGCCGACCTGGCCCGGGAGCACGGCGGGCTGCCCGCCGCGCTGCGCTCCGAGACCGCCGTACGCGCCCTCGAGCGCGCCTGCCACACCCCCGGCGCCCTCCACGGCGCGCACCAGGCGCGGGTCGCCGACCTGCTGACCCTGGCCGGAGCGCTGGAGCGCGCGCTGCGCCCGCTGTCGCTCGACTGGTACGGCGACGGCCACGGCGAGGGCTCCGGCGCCACGGCCGGACCCGGCCTGTCCGGTGTGGACCTGTGCCACGCCGCCTCGGCGGGCCCGGCCGCGCTCCCGGGGCTGCTGGCCCGGCGCTTCTTCGGCACCCCCCTCCTGGTCACCGAGTACGGCGTACGGCTGCGCGAGTACTACCTGGCGAGCGCCGCCCGCCCCGCCGCGCCCAGGAGCGCGGCGCACTCCGGGCCGGTGCGGACGCTGCTCGCCTCGTTCCAGGGGCGGCTGGCCGCCGAGGCGTACGCCCGGGCGGCGCTGGTCACCCCCGGCAACACCCATGTGCGCCGCTGGCAGGAGCGTTGCGGGGCCGCCCCGGAGCGGCTGCGCACCGTCTACCCGGGCATGGACGCGAGCCGCTTCGCGGAGGTGGGCGAGCGCGGGGCGGGCGGCGCGCGCGGTGCCGGCCGCCCCGGCGGGCTCGGTGGCGTGGCCGGCACCGGAGCGGCGGCCGACGACGGCCGCACGCTGGTGTGGCTGGGCCGCCTCGAGCCCGCCAGGGACGTCGTGGCGCTGCTGCACGCCTTCGCCCAGGTGCGGCGGGCGGTGCCCCGGGCGCGGCTGCGCCTCGTCGAGACCGGGCGCCCCGCCCCGGGCGCCGCCGACTACCCGGCCCACTGCCGCGCCCTCGCCGCCCACCTCTTCCCCGACGAGGCCGCCGACGCCCATACGGTCGGCGACAACCCGGTGTCCTTCGAGCGCCTGGGCGGCCCGGAGCTGCCGTCCGCCGCCGAGGCGTACGCGGCGGCCTGCGTCGTGGTGCTGTCCAGCGTGGTCGAGGGCTTCCCGGTCGGACTCGTCGAGGCGATGTTCTGCGGGCGCGCCACGGTGTCGACGGACGTCGGCGCGGTATGCGAGGTCATCGGCGGCACGGGCCTCGTCGTCCCGCCGCGCAACCCGCGCGCGCTCGGCGACGCCTGTCTCGCGCTGCTCGGCGACCCCGAGCGCCGCGCGCGCCTGGGCGCCGCGGCGCGCGCCCGCGCGCTGGAGCTGTTCACCACCGAGCAGAACGTGGCGGCGTTCCGGGGCATCTATCTGGAGCTCATGTCGCACTGCCCGGTGCGCCGGGACGAGACCGACGAGGACGGCGAGCCCGTGCCTTTCGCCCGCCCGGCCGAGGCCCACATCCCCGGCCGCTGGGCGGGGCGCCGCGGCGAGGCCCCCGCGACGGCCGACCACACCCCCACCTGGGCCACCGCCCCGCACGACCCCGAACCCTTGGGAGTGGGCCCGCGGCTGCCGGAAGAGGCCCGCCCATGACCCCGCCCGGCCCGCCCGGAGCGGATCCCGTCCCCCACCCCGCCCCCCAGCCGGACGCCGCGCGCACTCCCCGAAGCCCCGGCGGGTGGAACGCGCCGTCCCGCGCGCTCCTCGCCGGGCCGTCGGAGGAGGTCGCCGGGCCCTCGGAGGAGGGGGACGCGGTCGAGGGGGACGCGGCTGAGAGGGACCCGGCCGAGGGGGACGCGGCCGGGGCGCGGCTGGAGGGGAGGCCGGAGGGGAAGCCGCAGCCGCGGGCCGCCGGTGCGGTGTTCGTGGGAGGGGGGTCCGCGGACCCGGTGCGGATGTTGCTGCACCGTCACCGCGACCTGTGCGCCCGCGCGGTCGATCCGCTGGAGATCGCGGCCGGGCTCGAGGCCCACGGCATGACGGACCGGACCGCCGCCCGCTTCCGGCACCGTGACGTCTTCGCGCTCGCCGAGGAGCTGTACGCGCGGGTCCCCCGCGAGAGCGGCGGCCCGCCCGCCCCGCCGACCGACACGCAGACCGATCCGCCGGCCGGGCCGCCGCGCGGGCGCCTGGGCGGCCGGCTGGCGCTGGGCGCGCTGCACCTGGTGCCCGGGGCGCTGTGCGCGGCGATCGCCGTCGGGCTCGCCAGGGCGGGGGCCGCGGCGCCCGGGGCGCGGGTCGCCGCCGGGGCGGGGGGCGCCGTGCTGGTGGCCGCCGCGCTGTGGCTGTGTCTGGCCCGTGGGCCGCTGAAGGCGCGGGGTGGCGGGGTCGCCGCGCGGCTGACCGGGGTGTGCCGGGTCGGCTGGCTCGTCGCGTTCGCCCTCGGCGGTGACTGGCTGCTCGCCGGGGTGCGGACCGGCGTATGGCGGCCGTTCGGCGCCGCGGCCGCCGCGGAGGCCGCGGTCGTACTGGCGCTTGCGCTCGCGCCGGCCGCCTGGTGCGCGCGGTGGTTCGCCCGGCGGGCGCGCCGCGGGCTGGCGGGCAGCCGGGGGCTGGCGGAGTTCGCGGCGGGTGTACGGCCGCTGCTCGCCGGCACGGTGGCGCTGTTCCTGTGCGCCCTGCCGCCGCTGGTGTCCGGGGTGCGGCTCGCCCTGCCCGGCCGCCCGCCCGAGCCGGCCCCGAGGGCCGCCGCCGGCACCCTCCCCACGGCCGACACCGCCGCCGGGGCCGTCGTCGCCCTGTGCGTCGTGCTGTTCGTGGCCCGGTTGCTCGCCGTCCACGGCTACCGCCGGGCCGCCGCGCTCGGCACCGCCGCCGCCTGCCTGGCCGAGGCCGCGGTGGTGTGCGGTACCGCGGCCGGCCGGCTGCCGGGAGGCGAGAGGGCCGGCGAGGCCGTGGCGCGGGCGTCGGCCGCCTGCGGGCCCGTCACCGTCCCGGCCGCGGTCTGCGGAGCCACCGCCCTCGCGCTGCTGGCCTACGCGTTCGCCGCGCTCTCCCGCGCCTCGGCCCACGGTCCGGGCGCCGACCGCCTCACCGCTTCCGAACCCGCCGCCCCCCTCCGCCCACCACGACAAGGAGCACATGACATGAGCGACGGCATGACCGCCCCCCAGCCCCAGGAGCGTGACCGATGAGGGTCCTGCTGCTCGGCTCCGGGGGATATCTCGGCCGCTACGTCGCCGAACACCTGCTCGCCGACCCCGCCGTCCAGCTCACCGCGCTCGGCCGCGGTGACGACGCCGACGTGCGGTTCGACCTGTCCACCGGCAGCCCCGGCGCGCTGACCCGCTTCCTGAACGCCGTCCACCCCGGGGTGGTGATCAACTGCGCGGGCGCGACCCGTGGCGGGGCGCGCGAGCTGACCCGGCACAACACCGTGGCGGTCGCGACGATCTGCGAGTCGCTGCGGCGCAGCGGCTGCGGCGCCCGCCTGGTCCAGCTCGGCTGTTCCTCCGAGTACGGGCCGTCCCAGCCCGGCTCCTCGACGGCCGAGGACGCCGTGCCGCGCCCCGGCGGCCCGTACGGGGTGAGCAAGCTGGCCGCGACCGAGCTGGTGCTGGGGTCGGGCCTGGACGCGGTGGTGCTGCGGGTGTTCTCCCCGGTCGGGCCCGGCACCCCGGCCGGGTCGCCGCTGGGCCGGCTGGCCGAGGCGATGCGCCGCGCGATGCAGGCGGGCGACGGGGAGCTGAAGCTGAGCGGCCTGGGCGTGCAGCGCGACTTCGTGGACGTCCGGGACGTGGCGCGGGCGGTCCACGCGGCCTCGCTCTCGGCCGCGCAGGGGGTCGTCAACATCGGCAGCGGACGCGCCGTACGGCTGCGCGACGCGGCCGCCGTGCTGGCCCGGGTGGCCGGCTTCGGCGGCACGCTGCACGAGGTGGACGCGCCGCCGGGGCGCGGGCCGCACCACGCGGTGGTGCCGGGCCCGGCCGGGCCGCCGGTCGAGCACGTGGGCGGCGCCGCCGGGTATCCGTATCCGGACGGCTGCGGCAGCTGGCAGCAGGCGGATGTGCGCACCGCCCGGGACCGGCTCGGCTGGCGCTCCAGGATCGCGCTGGAGGAGTCCCTGGCCGACATCTGGATGGAGGCGGCGTGCCGTATCTGAGGAGCGGGCCGGCGGCGGTGCCGGGGGCCGGCGGCGGTGCCCGGGTGATGGGACGGTTCTGTCTCGCTGGCCGGACCGCCCGTCTCGGAATGAGATGGGCCATGGCAGTGTTACCAGGAGAAGAACCCTGCTCCCACCCACTACGGAGTCCCCGTGTCGCTGCCACCCCTGGTCGAGCCGGCCGCCGAGCTCACCGTCGACGAGGTCCGCAGGTATTCACGCCATCTGATCATCCCTGATGTGGGGATGGACGGCCAGAAGCGGCTGAAGAACGCCAAGGTGCTGTGTGTGGGCGCGGGCGGTCTCGGCTCGCCCGCGCTGATGTACCTCGCCGCGGCCGGTGTCGGCACCCTCGGCATCGTCGAGTTCGACGAGGTCGACGAGTCCAACCTGCAGCGCCAGATCATCCACAGCCAGTCGGACATCGGCCGCTCCAAGGCGGAGTCCGCGCGCGACTCGGTGCTCGGCATCAACCCGTATGTCAACGTCGTGCTGCACGAGGAGCGCCTCGAAGCGGACAACGTGATGGAGATCTTCTCCCAGTACGACCTGATCGTGGACGGCACGGACAACTTCGCCACCCGCTATCTGGTCAACGACGCGTGCGTGCTGCTGAACAAGCCGTACGTGTGGGGGTCGATCTACCGCTTCGACGGCCAGGCCTCGGTCTTCTGGTCCGAGCACGGTCCCTGCTACCGCTGCCTGTACCCGGAGCCCCCGCCGCCCGGCATGGTCCCCTCCTGCGCCGAGGGCGGCGTGCTCGGCGTGCTGTGCGCCTCCATCGGGTCGATCCAGGTCACCGAGGCCATCAAGGTGCTCACCGGCACCGGCGAGCCGCTGGTCGGCCGCCTGATGATCTACGACGCCCTGGAGATGACCTACCGCCAGGTCAAGGTCCGCAAGGACCCCGACTGCGCGGTCTGCGGCGAGAACCCCACCGTCACCGAGCTGATCGACTACGAGGCCTTCTGCGGCGTCGTGTCGGAGGAGGCCCAGGAGGCGGCGGCCGGTTCGACGATCACTCCCAAGCAGCTCAAGGAGTGGATCGACGACGGCGAGAACATCGACATCATCGATGTCCGCGAGCCCAACGAGTACGAGATCGTCTCGATCCCGGGCGCCCGGCTGATCCCGAAGAACGAGTTCCTGATGGGCACCGCCCTGCAGGACCTTCCGCAGGACAAGAAGATCGTCTTGCATTGCAAGACGGGTGTCCGGTCCGCGGAAGTCCTCGCCGTCCTGAAGTCCGCGGGCTTCGCGGACGCGGTCCATGTGGGCGGCGGTGTCATCGGCTGGGTCAACCAGATCGAGCCGGAGAAGCCCGTCTACTGACGCGTTCCCCGGTGCCGGCGCGGGAGCGTCGAGGGCCCCGGGACCGTTCCTCGGATCGGAGCGGTCCCGGGGCCCTCGCGTATGCCGGGCGGGGGAGGGGTTACGAGCAGACCTTGCCGTCCGCCGGCACCTTCCCCTTCAGCAGGTAGTCGTCCACGGTCTTCGTGGTGCAGCCGTTGCCGCCGTTGTACGCGCCGTGGCCCTCACCCTTGTTGGTGAGCTCCACCCCGACGCCCTGGCCCAGCGCCTTGACCATCTTCCGGGCGCCCTCGTACGGCGTGGCCGGGTCACCGGTGTTGCCCACGACCAGGATCGGCGCCGAGCCGGGGGCGCTGACCTCGGGGTGGTCGGTCCTGCCCGCCACCGGCCAGTCGGTGCACGCGAGCATGCCCCAGGCCAGGTACTCGCCGAAGACGGGCGAGGCCTTGCGGTACTCGGGCATCTTCGCCTTCACGTCGGCGACCGTGTAGCGCTGCTTGTCGTCCACACAGTTGATCGCGACGTTGGCGGGTCCCTGGTTGCTGTAGTGGCCGTTCTGGTCGCGGCCGGACATGGAGTCCGCCAGCGGGAGCAGCAGATCGCCGCGCCCCACGTGCAGGGCCTCGGTCAGCCCCATCGTCAGGTACTGCCAGGTGTCCTTGCTGTACAGCGCGGCGGCGATGCCGCTGACGGCCTGGTCCTGGGTGAGTTCGCGGCCGCTCTTGGTGGGCAGCGGCTGCTTGTCGAGCTTCTTCAGCAGCGAGACGATCTTCTGTTCGGCCTTGTCGGGGTCGCTGCCGAGCGGGCAGGTCAGCGCGTTCGCGGTGCAGTCCTTGAGGTAGTTGTCGAGGGCGAGCTGGAAGCCCTTCGCCTGGCCGAGGTTGCCCCGCTCCGGGTCCTCGGTCGGGTCGACGACGGCGTCGAGCACGACGCGCCCCACGTTCCTGGGGTACAGGTGGGCGTAGACGCCGCCCAGCTCGGTGCCGTACGAGATGCCGAAGTAGTACAGCTTCTTGTCGCCGAGGACGCCGCGCATGAGATCCATGTCACGGGCGGCGCTGACGGTGTCCACGTGCGGGAGCACCTTGCCGGAGTTCTTCTCGCACGCGGCGACGAAGTTCTTCTGGTCCGCCGTCGCGGCCGCGAGCTCGGCGGCGTCGTCGGGCGAGCCGTCCACGGAGTCGGACGCGTCGAGTTCCTTGTCGCTCTGGCACTTCACGCCCGCGCTCTCGCCGACCCCGCGCGGATCGAAGCTCACCAGGTCGTAGCGGGCGCGCAGCCGCTTGTAGTCCGAGCCGAAGGCGGGGAGGGTGGCCACGCCGGAGCCGCCCGGGCCGCCGAAGTTGAAGATGAGCGAGCCGATCCGCTTGCTGGGCTCGGTGGCCTTGGAGCGGATCAGGGCGAGGTCGATCGTCTCGCCGTCCGGCTTGGCGTAGTCCAGCGGGACGCGCATCGTCGTGCACTGCCACGCGCTGCCCGGGGCCTTGCCGCCGCCGCCCTGCAGCGTGCTGGGCGCCGGGCAGGACTTCCAGCTCAGCTTCTGCCCGGTGAGCGAGCCGGGCAGGCCGGAGTCCGACGGCGCGCCGGGGGCCGACGGCGTGCCGGGGGCCGACGAGGAGGGGGACTCCTTGCCCTTGCCCTCCGAGTCGCCGTTGTCGCCGTTACAAGCGGCGACGCCGGTGAGTGCGACCACGACGGCCGCGGAGACCAGCGCCCTGGCCCGTTTGGTGCGTATGGAGCTCGACATAGCCGGTGATCCTAAGTGCGCGCTATGAGCGGGAACGTTCAGGACTCTTCTCAGTTCGGTCACAAATGTCGCAACGTGACCGGTGGGTTTCGTGCGGGAGGCTCCCCCTGATTGCGGTTCGCTAGCCGCAGACCTTGCCCGACGCGGGCACCTTGCCCCGCAGCAGGTAGTCGTTGACCGTACGGCGCACACAGGCGTCCCCGCTGTCGTACGCGCCGTGCCCCTCGCCCTTGTACGTCAGCTGCACCCCGACGCCCGGGCCCAGCTCCTGCGCCATCTTCCGGGCGCCCGCGTACGGGGTGGCCGGGTCGCCGGTGTTGCCGACGACCAGGATCGGCGCGGCGCCCGGCGCGCTGACGTCCGGGGTGCGCCAGGCGCCGCCCACCGGCCAGTCGGTGCACTGGGTGAGGCTCCAGGCCAGCATGTCGCCGAAGACCGGGGACGCCTTGCGGAACTCGGGCAGCTTCTTCTCGATGTCGGGGACCGTGTAGCGCTGCTTGAAGTCGGCGCAGGTGATGGCGGTGAGGGAGGCCTGGAGCGTGCTGTAGCTGCCGTCCGGGTCGCGGCCGTTCATGGCGTCGCCGAGGGCCAGGAGGATCTTCCCGTCGCCCTGTTGGGCGTCCGAGACGCCCTGGGTGAGGTACTGCCAGAAGTCCCGCGAGTACAGGGACTGCGCGATGCCCCCGCCGGCCAGCGACTCGGTCAGCCGGCGTGCGCCGATGCCGGGCAGCGGGCGCCGGTCGAGCTTCTTCAGCAGCGCGCGGATCTCCGCCTGGGTGGGGCAGCTGTAGGCGTTGCCGCCGCCGCACGCCTTCATGTAGTCGCCCAGCGCCAGCTGAAAGCCCTTCGCCTGGGCGAGGGCGCCCTGCTCCGGGTCCTGCGCCGGGTCGACGACTCCGTCGAAGAGCGCCCGCCCCACCTTCTTGGGGAACAGATGGGCGTAGACGCCGCCGAGTTCGGTGCCGTAGGAGACGCCGAAGTAGTGGAGCTTGTCGTCGCCGAGGACGCCGCGCATCAGATCCATGTCGCGGGCGGCGTTGGTGGTGCCGACATAGGGAAGTACTTTTCCGGAGTTCTTCTCACAGGCGGCGGCGTACTGCTTGACGCGGCCCACCAGGGCCTTCACTTCGGCGCTGTCGTCCGGGGTCGAGTCGGCCGCGTAGTAGGCGTCGAGCTGCTTGTCGCCAAGGCAGCGCACCCCGCTGCTGCGGCCGACCCCGCGCGGGTCGAAGCTGACCAGGTCATAACGGGTGCGCAGCTCCTTGTAGCTGGCCGCGAGGGCGGGCAGGGTCGCCACGCCCGAGCCGCCGGGGCCGCCGAAGTTGAAGATGAGCGAGCCGATGCGGTGGCGCCGGTCGGTGGCCTTGGCGCGGATCATGGCGATGCCGAGAGTCTCCCCGTGCGGCCGGCGGTAGTCCAGTGGGACGTGGAGCGTCGCGCACTCCCACTGCTTGCCGGGGGCCGTGGTGGCCCCGTCCTGGCTGTCGTCCGGGGCGGGGCAGGCGGACCACTTCAGCTTCTGGTGGGCCGAGGTGTCCGGCCGCCCGCCGCTGCCCCCGCCGCAGCCCACGGCGGCGGCCAGCAGCAGGGCGACGGCGGCCGACGCACCGGCGCGTACGGGTCGGGACACGGCGGCTCTCCGGGAGGTGGGGGCGTACCGCCATCCTGCGGGGCGCGCGGTCCCGGCGCGCGCGGTGCGGGCGTACGGGTGAGGCGCGCGCGCGGGCGTACGAAGGTGAACCCCGGGCGTACGGGTGAGGCGAGCGCCTTACGGGCGCCCCTTACATCACAGGGCCTCTTTGCGGGTGAGGTGGGTGAAGGCCAGCCAGCCCGGCAGCACCGGCAGCCAGAAGACCATCAGCCGGAAGAGGAGCACCGCGGGCGCCGCCGTCTCGTACGGCAGCCCGGCCAGCGTCAGACCCGCGATCAGCGCCGCCTCGACGGCTCCCACACCGCCGGGGGTGGGCGCCGCGGACCCCAGGGCGTTGCCCGCGAGGAAGACCACCGCGATGCTCGCGTAGCTCATGTCGCCGCCGAACGCCCGGATCGAGGAGTCGAGGCACAGCACGTTGGCGCCGGTCAGCAGCAGCATGCCGCCGATTCCGGCGAGCAGCTTCCTGGGCCGCTGCAACACGTCCAGCATGCGCGGGACGACGCCCGCGAACAGGGACCGCAGACGGGTGGACACGAACTTCCGCAGGGCGGGGATCGCGGCCACCACGAGCGCGAGCACCGCGGCCGTCAGCAGCCCGGCGATCACCGTGCGGGACGGCGAGAGCGTCGGGGTGCGCTCGGTCCCGGTGATGTAGCCGAAGGTCAGCAGCAGCAGGATGTGGCTGGCGAGGCCGAACAGCTGGGAGGCGCCCACGCTGGCCACCGCCAGGCCGGGCCGCACCCCCGCCCGCTGCAGGAAGCGGGCGTTGAGCGCGACCCCGCCGACCGCGGCCGGGGCCACCAGCTTCACGAACGACGCGGCGACCTGCGCCAGCACGGTCCGCCCGAACGGCACCTTCTCCGGCACGAAGCCGAGCAGGCTCAGCGCCGCCGCGACGTACGTCAGCGCCGAGAACAGCAGAGCGGCGACGACCCACAGCCAATTGGCCTCGCCGACCACCGTGCCCAGCTTGATGTGGGTGAACTGGGACAGCAGGAAGTACGCGGCGAAGGCGCCCGCGCAGAAGCTGACCAGGGTGCGCGGCTTGATGCGCTCCAGCCGCACCGGCTCTATCGGCGCCTGCGGCCGGATCAGCAGCACCTGCCGGCGGATCTGGGAGAGCAGGTCCTCCTCGCGGGCGTCCTCCAGGGCCTCGTCTATCGCCCGCTTCTCCGCCTGCTTCTCGGCCTTGAGCGCCTTGCGGTCGACCGCGGCCGCGTCCACCCGGCGCCGGCCGCCCGCCTTCTCCTCGGCCTCGGCCGCCTCCTCGGCGGCCTCTGTGGCCGCCTCGGCCTGCCGCGCCTCCTTCGCGGCGCGCGAGGCATCCAGCACGGCTTCCCTCTGCCGCTGCGCGCGCTCTCGCGCGAGGGCGCGCAGCGTGGCGCGGGTGCCGCGGTTGAGGGCGAGGGGCTGCAGCAGCGGGAGGCTGTCGGCGACCGCGTCCGGGCCGAGCACCTCGACCGCGGCGGCGACGGACCGCTCCGCCCCGACCCGCAGACCGAGCGTGGTCAGCAGTTGCGCGACGTCCATCCGCAGCACCACGTCGCCGGCCGCGATCTCGCCGCCGCGCAGATCGGTCAGCACGACCCGGCCGGAGCGGTCCACCAGCAGCGCGTCTCCGTCCAGCCGGCGGTGGGCGATCCGGCGCGACTGGAGCGCCTTGACCTGGCGCCAGGCGCTCGCCAGCAGTTCATCGGTGATCGCCTCGTCGGGCAGCGCGTTGAGCGGGCGGCCGCCGATGTGCTCGTAGACCAGCATCACGGCGTCCGGGCCGAGCTCTGAGGTCGCGATCAGCTTCGGCGCGCGGGCGCCGGCCGCGATGGCCGCGTAGGCCAGCAGCGCCTCCTGCTCCAGGGCCTGGCGCAGCGACTGGAGGCTGCGCGGCGGGGTGATGGTGCGCAGCGTCAGCCGCTGCCAGACGCGGTAGAAGAAGCCCTGGGCCTGCTGCTCGCGGTCCACGACGGTGACGTCCAGGGGCGGGCCGTCCTCGAGGGTGACCAGATAGCGGCGGCCTCTGTCGGACTGGCCGGTGTGGCCGTTATGGCCCAGATGGCCTTTGTGGCCCAGGTGGCTTTTGTGGCCGGTCCGGTCGGCGCGGGCTCCGGGCTCGCCGTCCGCGGAGTCCTCGTACCGGAGCGCGCTGACCGGCGCGAAGCCGACGTGGCGCAGCCCGGCGAGCAGGTGCTGGCCGGTCGGCCGCACGTTCGGGGAGCCGACGGCGTAGAGCGTGCCGTAGGCCACGGTCCAGCCGATCAGCACCGTGATGATGATCGAGAACGGTGTGGTGTAGCCGCCCACCAGCACCGCGAAGGCGTCGAGCAGCAGGACGAACCACATGGCCACCCGCCAGCGCGGGCGGCGGGCCATGCCGACGGCCGTCATATAGGCGATGACGGGGGCGAGATAGCCGTGGACGGGGTCGCTGAGGGTGCCGCCGGGCGCCGGCTGGGTGAGCGCCTCGCGGATCGATTCGGGGGCGCCGCGGGCCACCCACAGGTCGGTGGCCAGGGACACCCCGTGGGCGAGGACGGCGGCCAGCACGCCGTCGGCGATCCGCAGCCCGTCGCGTTTGATCAGCCGCTCGATGGCGAACGCCATGGGGAGCAGCAGCACCGCGACGCCGGCCGCCAGGCCCGCGAAGTCGATCAGCAGCGGGGGCGCCTGGTCGGCGCCGTTGCCGATGTCCTTCTCCAGCCCGGCGGTGGTGCCGTGCGCGAAGGCCGCGATGGCCAGCACGGTGCCGATGCCGAGCATGCCCAGGAGCAGCCGGAGCAGGTCGAGGGGGCGGTGGACGCGGGCGGGCAGCAGCGGCTCGTCGCCGGACACCCGGTCGACGTGCGGCTGGGGGGCGTCGCAGTCGCGGGCCCCGGCGGTCCGGTCGTCGTCCGCGGGCTCAGGGGCTTCCTGCGGCGCGGTCTCGTGCCCCGGCGAATCCTGCCGAGGCTCCTGCTGCGGGGTCTCGCTCTGCGGGGTCTCGTGCTGCTGGGAGTCCTGTTGAGGCTCCTGGGGCGACCTGGGCTGGGACGGCTCGCGCTTCTGGGCGCCGGGCAGCGCTTTGGGGGAGCGGGCCTCCCCTTCCGGAGGCTGCGCACCCTGCTGCTCGGCCTTCTCTTCTTGATCTCGTATCACCAGTCACCGCCCGGAAGATGGTGGCATGCCCGGGCTGGGGAGGTGGGCATCAGGGTGCATTTCGGGGACGTGAAATTCGGATCGTACGTCGTGTACGGGTGCCGTGCACGCTCGGTGAGCGGATCGGGGGACGGCCTTGTGGAGCGCCGGCCGGGCTGTCGGAGGGGTGCGGCAGGATGGGCGGGATGAGCCGGATTCCCGATCAGAGCGGTGCGCGCCCCGAGGGCGAGCGGCCGGGCGCCGTGGACCAGCTGCCCGAGTACGCGGAGCGAGTGCTGGAGGTCGCCGAGCTGATTCCGCCCGGCCGGGTGATGACCTACGGGGATGTTGCCGAATGGCTGGACGAGGGCGGCCCGCGGCAGGTGGGCCGCGTCATGGCGCTGTACGGGGGCGCGGTGCCCTGGTGGCGGGTGGTGCGCGCGGACGGGGTGCTGCTGCCGGGCCATGAGCTGCGGGCGCTCGACCACTACCGGGAGGAGGGCACGCCGCTGCGCGAGGCGGGGCGGTCGGCCGAGGGCCATCTGCCGCGGCTCGACATGGCCCGGGCCCGATGGGACGGCCAGGACGGCGGGACCGGCGGGCCAGGCCAGGGCGGCGGGTCCGACGGGCCAGGCCAGGGCGGCGGGTCCGACGGGGGCTGATCTGTGGGGAGGCGGTCCGCCGCACCCCGCGCGGCCGGGCCCGTGCCGAAGGGGCTCATGCCGAAGGGGGCCGCGCTGAAGGGGCTCATGCCGAAGGGGGCCGCGCCGAAGGGGCCCGTCACGAGCGGGCCCATGCCCAGGCGGCGCGGCGCGCCCGCGGCCGTATCCACAGCCATTCGGGTGACGCCCCGCGTCACATGAGAGGCTGTGCCGCACCCAGCACACCCACCAGGACCGGCGATCCACGTGAGCTCCTCCTCCTCGTCCCTTCCGCGCCAGCGGCAGGCCCGGCAGCCGTTCACCCGGCAGCCGTCCCCGGGCCCGTACCGCCTGGTCCGCACCCGGCCGGACCCGGTGGCCGCTCCTGCCCTGGACGCGCGGCAGCGCGCCGTGGTCGACCACCCGGGCGGTCCGCTGCTGGTGCTCGCGGGACCGGGCACGGGCAAGACCACGACGCTCGTGGAGGCCGTGACCGAGCGGGTGCGGGGCGGTGCGGACCCCGAGCGGATCCTCGTGCTCACCTTCAGCCGCAAGGCGGCGGTCGAGCTGCGCGATCGGATGGCGGCACGCCTGGGGGGCGCCCGCGGCCCGCAGGCCACGACCTTCCACTCATTCTGTTATGCCCTGGTTCGCGCCCACCAGGACATGGACATTTTCGCCGATCCGCTGCGTTTGCTGTCGGGCCCCGAGCAGGACGTCGTGGTCCGTGAGCTGCTCGCCGGAGAGGCGGAGCTGGAGCGGGAGGGGCGCGCCGCGGTCCGCTGGCCGGACGAGCTGCGCGCCTGCCTGACCACCCGCGGCTTCGCCGACGAGGTGCGCGCCGTGCTCGCGCGCAGCCGGGAGCTGGGGCTCGACCCGCGGGCGCTGGGGGACTTCGCGGCGCGGCAGGGGCGGCCGGACTGGCGCGCGGCGGCGGCCTTCCTCGCCGAGTACCTGGACGTGCTGGACGCGCAGGGCGTGCTGGACTACGCGGAGCTGGTCCACCGGGCGGTGCTGCTCGCCGAGCGGCCGGAGGTGGCGGCGGAGCTGGCCGCGCGCTACGACGCCGTCTTCGTCGACGAGTACCAGGACACGGACGTCGCCCAGCTGCGGCTGCTGCGCGCGCTGGCGGGCGACGGCAGGACGCTGGTCGCCTTCGGCGACCCGGACCAGTCGATCTACGCCTTCCGCGGCGCCGACGTGGGCGGCATCCTCGAGTTCCCGCGCGCCTTCCGCCGGCGGGACGGCGCACCGGCGCCGGTCGAGGTCCTCACCACCTCCCGCCGCTCAGGCGCCGCCCTCCTCGCGGCCACCCGCCTGATCACCCACCGGATGCCGCTCACCCGCCTCCCGGCGGCCGCCGTGCGCGCCCACCGGGAGCTGTCGGCCGTCCGGGAGGGCGGGCGCGTCGAGGTGTACACGTACCCGACCGCGGGCTCCGAGCTCGACAACATCGCGGACGTCCTGCGCCGCGCCCATCTGGAGGACGGGGTGCCCTGGCGCGAAATGGCCGTCCTGGTGCGCGCCGGCGGCCGCTCGCTCCCCGGCGTGCGCCGCGCGCTGACCTCGGCGGGCGTGCCCGTGGAGGTGGACGGAGACGACATCCCGCTGCGCCACGAGCCCGCCGTGGCGCCCCTCCTGACGGCCCTGCGCGCCGCCGCGACGGCCGCCCTGCGAGCGCCCTCCGGTCGGGAAGCCCCCGGCGCCGGGCCCATCGCCGAGCCCACGGCCGAGACCTCGGCCGACCCCGCTGCCGAGCCCACGGCCGACCCCGGCGCCGACTCCGCCGCCGAACCGGCTGCCGCCGGTGGTGGGGCCGCCGGGCTCGACGTGGAGACCGCGCTGACCCTGCTCGCCTCGCCCCTCGGGGGCATGGACGCCGCCGATCTGCGGCGGCTCGGCCGGGCGCTGCGCGAGGAGGAGCGGGCGGCGGGGCGGGCCGTGCCGCGCCCCTCCGACGTGCTGCTCGCCGAGGCGCTCGCCGAGCCCGAGCGGCTGGTCGCGCACGACCCGTCGTACGCGCGGGGCGCGCAGCGGCTCGGTCTGCTGCTGCGCAAGGCCCGCGAGCTGCTCGCGGGCGGCGGCACCGCCGAGCAGGCGCTGTGGGAGCTGTGGGACGGCACGTCCTGGCCACAGCGGCTGGAGCGGGCCGCCCGGCGCGGCGGGGCCGCCGGGCGCAACGCGGACCGCGACCTGGACGCGGTGTGCGCGCTGTTCGAGACCGCCGCGCGCGCCGAGGAGCGGGTCGGCGGCCGGGGCGCGCTCAACTTCCTCGACGAGATCGACGCGCAGGACATCGCGGCCGACACCCTCTCCCGCCGGGTGGTCAGGCCCGACGCCGTACGGCTGATGACCGCGCACCGCTCCAAGGGCCTGGAGTGGCGGCTGGTCGTGGTGGCGGGGGTGCAGGAGGGGCTGTGGCCGGATCTGCGGCGCCGCGGCTCGCTCCTGGAGGCGGACCGGATCGGCCTGGACGGACTGGCCGAGCCGCTGTCCCCGGGCGCGCTGCTGGCCGAGGAGCGGCGGCTGTTCTACGTCGCGGCGACGCGCGCCAAGGAGCGGCTCGTGGTCACCGCCGTCAAGGCCGCGGCCGATGACGGGGACCAGCCCTCCCGCTTCCTGGGCGAGCTGGGCGTCGAGCCGGTGGACGTCACCCAGCGCCCGCGCCGCCCGCTGTCCGTCGCGGCGCTGGTCGCCGAGTTGCGCGCCACCACCGTCGATCCGGCGGCCTCCGAGGAGCTGCGGGACGCCGCCGCCCGCCGCCTGGCCCGGCTCGCCGCGCTGCGCGACGACGAGGGCCAGCCGCTGGTCCCGGCGGCGCATCCGTACCGCTGGTGGGGCCTGTACGAGCCGACCCACAGTGAGGTCCCGCTGCGCGACCGCGACCGCCCCGTGGCGCTGTCCGGAAGCGCCCTGGACCAGCTCGTCAACACCTGCTCGCTGCAGTGGTTCCTGGGCCGGGAGGTGAAGGCCGACACGCCGTCGACGGCCGCCCAGGGCTTCGGCAACGTGGTCCACGTCCTGGCCGACGAGGTGGCCTCCGGCCGCACCCCGGCCGACCTCGCGGTCCTCATGGAGCGGCTGGACTCCGTATGGGACGCGCTGTCCTTCGACGCGCCCTGGAAGTCGCGGCAGGAGAAGGAGCACGCGCGGGCGGCGCTCGAGCGCTTCCTGCGCTGGCATGTGATGGAGCGCGGCGGCCGCACCCCGGTGGCCACCGAGCACGCCTTCGACGTCACCTTGGAGGCGGACGCCTACCAGGTGCGGATCCGGGGCAGCATGGACCGGGTCGAGGCCGACGGGGACGGCCGCGCCTATGTCGTCGACTTCAAGACCGGCAAGGGCGCCGTGACCCGCGACGCCGTCGCCCACCACCCCCAGCTGGCCGTGTATCAGCTCGCGGTGCGCGAGGGCGCGGTGGACGACCTCTTCCCCGACGGCCGCCCCGAGCCGGGCGGCGCCGAGCTCGTACAGCTGCGCCAGGGCGCCGCCCGCAAGGACGGCGGGGACGCCGTCCCCAAGGTGCAGGCGCAGGAGCCGCTGGAGGGGGACTGGGTGGGCGAGCTGCTGGCCGAGGCGGCCGGGCGCGTCCTCGACGAGCGCTTCTCGCCGAGCGCGGGCGCGCACTGCGACCGCTGCTCCTTCCGGGGCGCGTGCAGCGCCCGGGCCGAGGGGCGGCAGGTCGTCGAGTGACGCGGGCCGGGTGATGTGGCGTTCGCGACACCGGCGCGGACCTCGGTGTTGACGCCGGTGTCAGCGGGCCCGGATAGCCTCACTGGAATGTCCGCCCGCATCACCGACCCCGAGCAGCTCAAGGAGCTCCTCGGCATTCCGTTCACCCCGGAGCAGCTCGCGTGCGTCACCGCGCCGCCCGCCCCGCAGGTGATCGTGGCCGGGGCGGGCTCGGGCAAGACCACGGTGATGGCGGCCCGCGTGGTGTGGCTGGTCGGCACCGGCCAGGTCGCCCCCGAGCAGGTGCTCGGGCTCACCTTCACCAACAAGGCGGCCGGGGAGCTGTCCGAGCGGGTCCGGAAGGCGCTCGTCAAGGCGGGGGTGACCGACCCCGACCCGGCGCCCCCCGCCCCGGCGGCGCCGGGGGCCGCCCCCGCGGGCGGGGCCGTCGCGGACGGAGCCGTGCAGGGAGAGGCCGTGCCGGGCGAGGCCGTCGCCGGTGAGCCGCAGATCTCCACCTACCACGCCTTCGCCGGGCAGCTGCTCAAGGAGCACGGGCTGCGCATCGGCCTGGAGCCGGGCGCCCGGCTGCTCGCGGACGCCACCCGCTTCCAGCTCGCCGCGCGGGTGCTGCGCACCGCCCCCGGGCCCTTCCCTGCGCTCACCCGCCCCTTCGCGGACCTGGTCACCGACCTGCTCGCGCTCGACGCCGAGCTGGCCGAGCACCTGGTCCCCGCCGAGCGGCTGCGCGCGTACGACACCGAGCTGCTGCGCGCCCTGGAGGAGGTGAAGCTGACCAACGCCGAGCTGCGCAAGGTGCCCGAGGCCGCCCGCGCCCGGCTGGAGCTC
The DNA here is from genome assembly GCF_039532705.1 of Streptomyces sparsogenes subsp. cuspidosporus. Taxonomy (NCBI): domain Bacteria; kingdom Bacillati; phylum Actinomycetota; class Actinomycetes; order Kitasatosporales; family Streptomycetaceae; genus Streptomyces; species Streptomyces sparsogenes. The sequence goes on from NZ_BAAASD010000062.1 coordinate 25,290, forward strand.
CTGGGCCTCGTCGAGGCCTACCGCGCCGACAAGCGCGGCCGCGACCTGCTCGACTTCGGTGACCAGATCGCGCTCTCGGCCACCTTGGCCCGCACCCGCCCGGAGGTCGGCCGGATCCTGCGCGAGCAGTACGCGGTCGTCCTCCTGGACGAGTACCAGGACACCTCGGTCGCCCAGCGGCTGCTGCTCTCCGGCCTCTTCGGCGGCGGCACGGGCCATGCCGTCACCGCCGTCGGCGACCCCTGCCAGGCCATCTACGGCTGGCGCGGCGCCTCCGTGGCCAACCTGGACGACTTCCCCCAGCACTTCCCGCACGCCGACGGCAGCCCGGCGCGCCGCTTCGCGCTCAGCGAGAACCGGCGCAGCGGCGGCCGTCTCCTGGACCTCGCCAACGGGCTCGCCGCCCCCCTGCGCGCCATGCACGAGGGCGTCGAGGCGCTGCGCCCCGCCCCCGGCGCGGAGCGGGACGGCGTGGTGCGCTGCGCCCTGCTGCCCACCCACGCCGAGGAGCTGGCCTGGCTCGCCGACTCCATCGCCCACCTGGTGCGCACCGGCACCCCGCCCGGCGAGATCGCGGTGCTGTGCCGTACGGCCGGTGACTTCGCCCGGATCCAGAGCGCCCTGGTGGAGCGGGAGGTCCCGGTGGAGGTCGTCGGCCTCTCCGGGCTGCTGCACCTGCCGGAGGTCGCCGACCTGGTGGCCGTCTGCGAGGTGCTCCAGGACCCCGGCGCCAACGCGGCCCTGGTGCGCCTGCTGACCGGCCCCCGCTGGCGGATCGGCCCCCGCGACCTGGCGCTGCTCGGCCGCCGCGCCCGCGCCCTCGTACGCTCCTCGGCGGGGCCGGCGGCGGGCGAGGACCCCGACCGCCGTCTCGCCGAGGCCGTCGAGGGCGTGGACCCGGCCGAGGTCGTCTCGCTCGCCGACGCCCTGGACACCTTCCTCACCCCCGACGGCCCGGACGACGGGCTGCCGTTCTCGGCCGAGGCCCGGGTCCGCTTCGCCCGGCTCGCCGCCGAACTGCGCGACCTGCGCCGCTCGCTGGCCGACCCGCTCATGGACGTGCTCCACCGCGTGCTGGCCACCACCGGCCTGGAAGTCGAGCTGTCCGCCTCGCCCCAGGCCCTCGCCGCCCGCCGCCGCGAGACCCTCGGCAACTTCCTCGATGTCGCCGCCGGCTTCGCGGCCCTGGACGGCGAGGCCACCCTGCTGGCGTTCCTCGGCTTCCTGCGCACGGCCGCGCAGTACGAGAAGGGGCTCGACAACTCCCTCCCCGGCGGGGAGAACACGGTCAAGGTGCTCACCGCCCACAAGTCCAAGGGTCTCGAGTGGGACGTGGTCGCGGTGCCCGGCCTCGTCGACAAGCAGTTCCCGAGCGACCAGGCCCGCGAGTCGTGGACGGCGAACGCCCGGGTGCTGCCGCACGCGCTGCGCGGCGACGCGGAGACCCTGCCGGAGATCGGCGACTGGAGCGCCAAGGGGCTGGCCGCCTTCAAGGAGGCCATGAAGGCCCATCAGCGGACCGAGGAACTGCGGCTCGGCTATGTGACCTTCACCCGCCCCCGCTCCCTGCTGCTCGGCTCCGGCCACTGGTGGGGGCCCACCCAGAAGAAGCCGCGCGGCCCTTCGGCCTTCCTGGAGGCCTTGCGCGAGCACTGTGAGGCGGGCCACGGCGAGGTGGAGGCGTGGGCCCCGCCGCCGGAGGAGGACGAGCGGAACCCGGCCCTGGAGGCCGCGGCCGCCGACCGCGCCTGGCCGCTGCCCCTGGACCCGGACGCCCTGGCCCGCCGCCGCCGCGCGGCGGACGTGGTACTCGCCCACCTGGACCGGCTGGAGGCGGCGGGCAGCGAGGCGCCCCCGCCCCCCGCGCCCGCCACACCCGACGCGCCCCCCGCGCGCACCATGCCCCCCGCGCCCGCCGCAGCGCGCCCGCGCGGCGGCCCCGCCGCGCACGACGAGGGCCATCCCTCGGCGGACGGGGCGCCCGAGGCCGGGACCGCCCCCGGGGACGACCCGCTCCGGCCCGAGCCGCCCGACGAGGCGTACGACGACCCGTACGCGGATCCGTACGGCGACCCGTCTGACGAGCCGTACGCGGACCCCTACGCCGATGAGACGCACCCCGAGGACCCGTACGTCGACGACGCGTACGCGGAACCGTACGCGGACCCCTACGCCGATGAGACGCACCCCGACGACCCGTACGCCGACGACGCCTACGCCGACGACGCCTACGACCCCGCCGGGCCCGAGCCGCCGGAAACCCGCGAGGGCCCCGCCGGCGAGGCCCTCGCGCCCGAGGAGGCGCGGCTGGTCGCCTCCTGGGACCGGGACCTGGACGCGCTCGCCGGAGAGCTGCGGCGCGCCCGCGCCACGGTCCACGACGTGCCGATGCCGTACACCCTCACCGCCTCGCAGCTGATGCGCCTCGCCGCCGACCCCGAGGGCTTCGCACGGGAACTGGCCCGCCCCATGCCGCGCCCGCCGCGCCCCGCCGCGCGCCGCGGCACCCGCTTCCACGCCTGGGTCGAGTCGCGCTTCGAGGCGCTGCCGCTCCCGTTCCTGGGCCCGGACGAGCTGCCGGGCGGCGAGGACGACGAGGCGGAGATCGTGGACGAGCGGGACCTGGCGGAGCTCAAGGAGGCGTTCGCGCGCACCCCGTACGCGCATCGCACCCCCTACCGCGTCGAAGCGCCGTTCCAGCTGGCCCTGGCGGGCCGGACGATCCGGGGCCGGATCGACGCGGTGTACCGCGAGGAGCGGGCCGAGGGGGGCGGGGAGGGCGTGCGGTACGAGATCGTCGACTGGAAGACCGGCCGGTCGCAGGACGCCGATCCGCTACAGCTGGCGATCTACCGCCTGGCCTGGGCCGAACAGCACGGTCTGCCCCTGTCGGCCGTCTCGGCGGCCTTCCTCTATGTGCGCAGCGGCGAGGTCGTCCGCCCGGCCGGCCTGCCGGGCCGGGCCGAACTCGAGCGCATCCTGCTCGGCGAGCCCGATCCGGAGCCCGCCGATGCGGAGTCGGCTGATCCGGACCCCGCCGATCCGGAGTCCGTCGATCCAGAGCCCGCCGGTGATCACACCCGGACACGGAGCGGACCCTGAGCGAAAACACCGTGACCGGGAACACACAACGGCGGTGGGCGCCCGCGGACCCCGGCCCTGGCACCCTTCCGGGCCGGATAGGCTCAAGTCCATGAGCAACACCCCGGACCCGGACATCGCCGTCCGCGCCTATGTGGACGGTCACCGCGCCGCGTTCCTCGACGACCTCGCCGAGTGGCTGCGCATCCCGTCCGTGTCGGCCGACCCCGCCCGCGCCGACGACGTCCGGCGCAGCGCGGAGTGGCTGGCGGCGAGCCTGACCGCCACGGGCTTCCCGGTGGTCGAGGTCTGGCCGACGGCCGGGGCGCCGGCCGTCTTCGCCGAGTGGCCGTCCGGGGACCCGGACGCCGCGACGGTGCTGGTCTACGGGCACCACGACGTCCAGCCCGCCGCCCGCGAGGACGGCTGGCACACCGACCCCTTCGAGCCGACGATCAAGGACGGCAGGCTGTACGCGCGCGGCGCGGCCGACGACAAGGGGCAGGTGTTCTTCCACACCCTGGGCGTCCGGGCCCACCTCGCGGCGACCGGCCGTACCGCTCCCGCGGTCAATCTGAAGCTGATCGTCGAGGGCGAGGAGGAGTCCGGCTCACCGCACTTCACCGAGCTGATCCGGGCCCGCGCCGACCGGCTGGCCTGCGACACCGTGATCGTCTCCGACACCGGGATGTGGTCCGAGGACACCCCGACGGTCTGCACCGGCATGCGCGGGCTCGCGGAGTGCCAGATCGACCTCTACGGGCCGGACCAGGACATCCACTCCGGCTCCTTCGGCGGCGCGGTCCCCAACCCTGCCACCGAGGCCGCCCGGCTGGCCGCCGCCCTGCACGACCCCGACCGCCGCGTCGCGATCCCCGGCTTCTACGACGGCGTCGTGGAGCTGACCGACCGCGAGCGCGAGCTGTTCGCCGAGCTGCCCTTCGACGAGGACGCCTGGCTGCGCTCCGCGCACTCGCACGCCACGCTCGGCGAGGCGGGCTTCACCACCCTGGAGCGGATCTGGGCCCGCCCGACCGCGGAGGTCAACGGGATCGGCGGGGGCTACCAGGGGCCGGGCGGCAAGACGATCGTGCCGTCGTACGCCCAGCTGAAGCTCTCCTTCCGGCTGGTGGCCGGCCAGGACGCGGACCGGGTCCAGTCGGCGGTGCGGGAGTGGGTCGCGGCCAGGCTCCCGTCGGGCATCCGCCACGAGATCACCTTCAGTGGCGCGACCCGCCCCTGTCTGACCCCCCTCGACCACCCCGCGCTCCAGTCGCTGGCGCGGGCCATGGAGCGGGCGTTCGGCACGAAGATCCGCTTCACCCGGGAGGGCGGCTCGGGCCCGGCCGCCGACCTCCAGGACGTGCTCGGCGTGCCGGTGCTCTTCCTGGGCATCTCGGTGCCCTCCGACGGCTGGCACGCGCCGAACGAGAAGGTCGAGCTCGACCTCCTCCTCAAGGGCGCCGAGACGGCCGCCTACCTGTGGGGCGATCTCGCGGAGCAGCGGCCCGTATAGCGCGCACGATGTATATAAACCACCCGTTCCTCAGGGGGAGTTGGAAGCTGCCGTGACCACCCGGACCGATCGCACCGCCGCCCAGCCGATCACGCTCAGCGGCGCGAGCGGCATCGACCGCGCCGCGCACCACCGCTTGGACGAGGCGTGGCTGGCCGCGGCGTGGAGCCACCCGACGACGCGGGTCTTCGTGGTCTCCGGCGGCCAGGCCCTGGTCGACGACACGCCGGACGGGCGCACCGAACTCGTCATGACCCCGTCCTTCGAGGCCCCGCCCACCGAGACCCACCGCTACTTCCTGGGCATAGACGAGGACGGGGTCCGCTACTTCGCGCTGCAGAAGGACGCGCTCCCGGGCCGGATCGACCAGTCGGCCCGCCCGGCGGGGCTGCGGGAGGCGGGCGCGCTGCTGTCGGCGCGGGACGCCGGGCTGCTGGTCCACGCGGTGGCGCTGGAGAACTGGCAGCGGCTGCACCGGTTCTGCTCGCGCTGCGGCGAGCGCACGGTGATCGCGGCGGCGGGACACATCCGCCGCTGCCCGGCCTGCGGGGCCGAGCACTACCCGCGGACCGACCCGGCCGTGATCATGCTGGTGACCGACGACCAGGACAGGGCTCTGCTGGGCCGCCAGATGCACTGGCCCGAGGGGCGCTTCTCGACGCTCGCGGGCTTCGTCGAGCCGGGCGAGTCGATCGAGCAGGCCGTGGTCCGCGAGGTGGCGGAGGAGGCGGGCGTCACGGTCGGGGAGGTCGAGTACGTGGCCAGCCAGCCCTGGCCGTTCCCCTCCAGCCTGATGCTGGGCTTCATGGCGCGCGCCATCTCCTCCCACATCCAGGTGGACGGGGAGGAGATCCACGAGGCGCGCTGGTTCTCGCGGGAAGACCTGCGGGCCGCGTTCAAGTCCGGGGAGGTGCTCCCTCCCTCCGGCATCTCGATCGCGGCCCGGCTGATAGAGCTCTGGTACGGCGAACCGCTGCCCCGCTCCTGAGCCCGGGGGCGGCGCCGGCCCGGGCGGGGCTCGGGCTCAGGCGCCGATCTTCGCCTTGACCTGGGCGAGGGAGGGGTTGGTCAGGGTCGAGCCGTCGGGGAAGAGCACGGTCGGCACGGTCTGGTTGCCTCCGTTCGCCTTCTCGACGAAGGCGGCCGACTCCGGGTCCTGCTCGATGTTGACCTCGGTGTACGCGATTCCCTCGCGGTCCATCTGGCTCTTCAGGCGGCGGCAGTAGCCGCACCAGGTGGTGCTGTACATCGTCACAGTGCCGGACATCGGTCTTACGCTCCTTGAGGCTCGGCGTGATGGCAGTGGTGGAACGTCTGCCCGCACCGGCGCATTCCCGCTTCCCGCGCCGGCAGGCCGATGAGAGCCGAGGAGAAGGGGCCGGATGAGAAGTCCGACAATCGGATGGGATGAGCGCACGGGCGCGGCTGTGGACAACCGCCCCGGCCGTCTCAGCGGACCTGGCAGCATGGCGGGGTGACAGCAGCAACGCCCTTCCCTCTCTTCCCGCGGGTCTCCACACCGGCCGAGTACGCGGCGGTCCCGCGCGACGCCGACGCGGTGCTCGAAGGGCTCGACCCCGAGCAGCGCGAGGTGGCCACGGCCCTCCACGGTCCGGTGTGCGTGCTGGCCGGAGCCGGGACCGGCAAGACCCGCGCCATCACCCACCGGATCGCCTACGGGGTGCGCGCGGGGGTCTTCCAGCCCGCGAGTGTGCTCGCCGTCACCTTCACCAACCGCGCGGCGGGGGAGATGCGCGGGCGGCTGCGGCAGCTGGGCGCGGGCGGGGTGCAGGCGCGCACCTTCCACTCGGCCGCGCTGCGCCAGTTGCAGTACTTCTGGCCCAAGGCGGTGGGCGGCGAGGTGCCGCGCCTGGTCGAGCGCAAGGCGCAGCTGGTCGCCGAGGCCGCGGCGCGCTGCCGGGTCCGGCTGGACCGCAATGAGCTGCGCGATGTGACGGGTGAGATCGAGTGGTCGAAGGTCACCCAGACCGTGCCCGAGGACTATCCGGCCGCGGCCGCCAAGTCCGGCCGGGAGGCCCCGCGGGACGCCGCCGAGATCGCCCGGATCTACGCCGGGTACGAGCAGCTCAAGCGTGAGCGTGGAGTGATCGACTTCGAGGATGTGCTGCTGCTGACGGTCGGGGTGCTCGAAGAGCGGCATGACATCGCCGACCAGGTGCGCCGGCAGTACCAGCACTTCGTGGTCGACGAGTACCAGGACGTCAGCCCGCTGCAGCAGCGGCTGCTCGAGCTGTGGCTCGGCGACCGGGAGAGCCTGTGCGTGGTCGGCGACGCCAGCCAGACCATCTACTCCTTCACCGGAGCCACCCCGGACCACCTGCTGAACTTCCGCACCCGGCACCCGGGAGCCACGGTCGTCAAGCTGGTCCGCGACTACCGCTCCACCCCCCAGGTCGTGCACCTGGCCAACGGGGTGCTGGCCCAGGCTCGCGGCCGGGCGGCCGAGCACCGCCTGGAGCTGGTCTCGCAGCGCGAACCGGGCCCCGACCCGGTCTACGCGGCATACGCGGACGAGCCGGCCGAGGCGGAGGGCGTGGCCCGCCGGATCCGCGAGCTGATCACCCCCGTGGAGCAGGGCGGCGGAGGGGTCCCGCCGAGCGAGGTCGCGATCCTCTACCGGATCAACGCGCAGTCGGAGGTCTATGAGCAGGCGCTGGCCGACGCGCAGGTGCCCTACCAGCTGCGCGGCGCCGAGCGGTTCTTCGAGCGCCCCGAGGTGCGCGAGGCGGGGCTGCTGCTGCGCGGCGCGGCCCGCGCCGGAAGCGCCGACCCCGCGCTGGCGGACGCGGACGTCCCCGCCCAGGTGCGGGCCGTGCTCTCCACCCGTGGCTGGACGCCCGAGCCCCCGGCGGGGTCGGGGGCGGTGCGCGACCGCTGGGAGTCCCTCGCGGCGCTGGCACGGCTCGCCGAGCAGTTCTGCGCGGGCCGGCTCGCGGCGGGTCGGCAGGTCACCCTCGCGGATCTGGTGGCGGAGCTCGACGAGCGGGCGGCGGCCCAGCACGCCCCGACCGTCGAGGGTGTGACGCTCGCCTCGCTGCACGCCGCCAAGGGCCTGGAGTGGGACGCGGTCTTCCTGGTCGGGCTCACCGAGGGCATGGTGCCCATCACCTACGCCAAGACCGACCCCCAGGTGGAGGAGGAGCGCCGGCTGCTCTATGTAGGGGTGACCCGCGCCCGCCGCCATCTGTCCCTCTCCTGGGCGCTCTCGCGTTCTCCCGGAGGCCGGCCGAACCGCCGCCCCAGCCGCTTTCTGAACGGGCTGCGTCCCGGCTCCGCGGCCTCCGTCGTCCGCACGCCGGGCGGGGGCGGCGGCATCGAGCGCGGCGGCGCGAGTGGCCCGGTGCGCAAGCGGCGTGGCCCGGTCCACTGCAGGGTGTGCGGCAGGACGCTGACCGACGCGGGCGAGATGAAGCTGATGCGCTGCGAGGACTGCCCCTCGGAGCTGGACGAGGCGCTGTACGAGCGGCTGCGCGAGTGGCGGGCCGAGCAGGCCGGGCAGCTCGGCCAGCCGGCCTACTGCGTCTTCACCGACAAGACGCTGCTGGCGATCGCCGAGGCCGTGCCGGGAACCGAAGGGGAGCTGGCGGGCATCCCTGGAGTGGGGAGGCGGAAGCTCGACAAGTTCGGTGCCGACGTCCTCGCGCTCTGCTCCGGGCGGGAACTCACCCGTACGGAGGGCGCCGATCAGGACGGTGGAAGCGGTCCTGAAGAACCCGCGCGAAACTCGACGGAAAAATAGTTTGCGCGCGCGGAGCGCATACCCATAGCCTTCCGAGCACGGAGACAACGGCCCTTCCGGGATCCGAGGAATCCGTGTTGTACTAACTAGCCCGGACCGGTTTCGACCGGCCCCCTGAGACGCCGAGAGGAGGCGAGCCCAATGATCAGCTTCATGAACACCATCAAAATGACCGATCGTTCGGTCCTCGCCACCTGCCCGCTCGGCTTCGAGCTGCGTGGCACCGGTGTGTCCACCGGCGCCAATGAGGCGCGTCTCAGCGAGCGACCGATCCAGGCACCTGCGGTAGCAGCGACCGCGCGGGCGATTGCCTATGCGTTTGCGGCCAATGGTGCCGGATCCCGGACGACGCAGCAGCACCACCAGAAGTGGGCCCTCCGCGGGCTTGGACCCTGGAGTTATCCAGCCTGATCCAGGATCAGGTCGGCACCCTCCAGGGCCGCGGAACCCACATCGGGATCCGCGGCCCTTTTGATTTGCCAGCGCCCGGCCACCGCCGGACCGAAAAGACGAGGAACAGACGACCGTGCAACTCAAGGCACACACCCCGTCCGTAGCCACCGACCTGATCCCCCCGCCTGACCCCTCGGAGGACTCCTTGAGCCCGCTCACCGCCCTCACCGAACTGGATGAGGCCATCGACAACCTCGGTGTGGCCGTGCCGTGCCGCTCCTACGACCCGGAGGTCTTCTTCGCCGAGTCGCCGGCCGACGTCGAGTACGCCAAGTCGCTCTGCCAGACCTGCCCGCTGCGCGAGGCCTGTCTCGCCGGGGCCAAGGACCGCCGTGAGCCCTGGGGCGTCTGGGGTGGCGAGCTCTTCATCCAGGGTGTGGTCGTCGCCCGGAAGCGGCCGCGTGGTCGTCCGCGCAAGAACCCGGTTGTGGCATGAACACCCCCGGAACGATCGATCGCCCAGCGACGCACGACCCGATGAAGCAGGTCCCGACGATGACCCCATCCGTCTCCGAGAACCCAGCCCGCGACACCTCCGGTGCGACCGAGTCGCGCCAGAACAGGACCCGTGAAATGCAACTCATCCCAGAAGCCCTGGCCCGTGCGCATATGAACGAACGACTCCACGAGGCCGAGTCTCAACGCAGGGCCCTCCGGCTGGCCGCCGCCCGGCGGATGCAGCGCCGCGCGGAGCGCGCCTCGCTCCGCGCCCGCCGCGCCCTGGCCATGGCGGTCATGCAGTGACAGCCGTCACGTGGTGACGGCGGCCCCGCGATGACGACGGTCGCGGGGTGACAGCCGTCACGCCGTGACAGTCGTCACGCGGTAAAGGACAGCAAGAGGGAAACACCGGGGGCCGGCCCGAAGGGGCCGGCCCCCTTCGGCTGCCCGCCGCGGGAGGCCGCCCCTCAGGCAGATGCTTCGGCCGCCTTCTCGGGCTTCCCGTCGGCCGCCTCCACCGCCGCCTCTTCCGCCTCTACCGCTGCCTCTTCCGCCTCGTCCACCTCTGCTGCCTCATCTTCCGGCTCGAGGAAGCCGGGCACCCAGTCCTCGAGTTCATCGCGCAGCCGCACCTCCGCACCCAACTGGCACAGCACCCCTATCGTGCTCAGGCACACGCGGTGGATGAGCAGATAGGCGGGCGGCAGATTGAGCTGATTGCCCAGCTCGTAGACCGGCGAGCGGCGATCCGCCACCCGCGCCGCCTGGCGCCGCAGCCACTGCCGGTCGAACGTGAACTCCTCCACCTGGGCCGGCTCCAGCATCGGCAGCAGGAAGTCCAGCAGCGCTTCCGGATCGAGCTCGATGGTCGGCTTCACGAACCCCTCGCCGCGCAACAGCTCATAGACCCCCTCGGCGTCCCCACCCAGCGCCATCCGCAGCGCGATGCCGATGGGCTCGGGGAGCCCGTCCGGGAGGCGGTCCACCGAACCGAAGTCCAGGACCCCCAGCTTCCACTTCTCCGGCGGCCCGTCCGGGGCGTCGCCGGTCAGCAGCCGGAAGTTGCCCGGGTGCGGGTCGGCGTGCAGCAGCCCGGTGCGGGAGGCGCCCGAGAACAGGAAGCGCGCGAGCAGCTGTCCGGCCCGGTCCCGCTGCTCGGGCCCGCCCTCGGCTATCACCTCGGAGAGCGGTATCCCGTCCAGCCATTCCGTGATCAGCACCTGATCGCTCTGGTGCACCACCTGCGGGACCACCACGTCCGGATCGTTGGCGTACTCCTCCGCGTGGATGCGCTGGGCCTCGGCCTCCAGCTCGTAGTCCAGCTCCTCCGACACCCGGTCGCGCAGCTCGGCGATCAGCGGCTTGACGTCAAGGCCCGGCACCAGCGGCCCCAATACCCGGGCAAACCGACTCAACTGGTTCAGGTCGGAGATCAGTGCCTCGCCCGCGCCCGGGTACTGCACCTTGACGGCGACACCGCGCCCGTCGTGCCACACCGCCCGGTGCACCTGCCCGATCGAGGCGGACGCCGCGGGCTTGTCGTCGAACTCGACGAACAGCTCCCGCCAGTCCGCCCCCAGCCGCTGCTCCAGCGCCGCGTGTACCGTGCGGGTCGGCATGGGCGGAGCCGCTTCCTGGAGCTTGGTCAGCGCGGCCCGATACGGCTTGGCGATCTCTTCCGGCAGCGCCGACTCGAAGACCGACATGGCCTGTCCGAGCTTCATCGCCCCGCCCTTGAGCTCGCCGAGCACCTTGAACATCTGCTCGGCGGTGCGCTGCTGCACCTCACGCGCGACGATCTCGGCCGGTCGCCCCCCTATCCGCTTCCCGAGCCCCCAGGTGGCGCGCCCGGCGAATCCCAAGGGCAGCGTCGCCAGCTTGGCGGTACGGGTGATCGCCTTGCGCGGCAGATCGGACATGCGCCCCTCCAACTACAGCTGAGCCATTCCCGGGGGTGACCCCCGGACCCCCGTCGCCCACTTGGCGGACGTCGGTCACCCGGCCATTGTGGCGTGCGGCGCTTCGACAACCGAGGCATATACCGCATCAGTCCGCCCGGCCGCTCCGCAGCGGCATGCCGGATGGGGCTCGATCCGCCGCGTCTCCCAGGCGAGAGACGGCAGCGCCGCCTCCAGCCGGGCTCCGGCGCTGGGCGGCAGCCGTCCGTCCAGATATCCCAGCGCATGCGCGGCCGTGACCCCCGCGACCACCGTGGCCAAGGCGGTGTCGCAGGCCCAGCCGGCCCGGCGGCGGCCGGACCGCCACTGCGCGAGCATCCTGGGCCAGGTCGGCTCCCGCTCGGCGCGCCCCGCGGCGGCGCATCCCGCGCACGGGGTGATCCCCGGCAGCACCAGCGGACCCAGCACGCCCGTGGCCTCCAGGACCCCCGCGTACAGATGAGGCGTGCCCGAGGCCAGCAGCGGCTCGGCCTCCTCCGGGTCCGGCGCGTAGGCCGCGAGTCCGTCGCGCGGGGCGATCACCACCAGGGTCAGCCCCGGCTCCCCGGAGGACCCCGAACCGGACCGCGCGGACCCCGACACGAACCCCGCGGACGGCGCGGACCCCGAACCGGACCCCGCGGCCTCCGCCGCCGGCCGGCGCGGCCGCGGGCCCGGCGCGGACCGCCGCACCAGCCCGCGCGCCGCCGCGTCCCGACGCTCCCCGATCCGCTCGGCCGGCAGCCCGCCCGGCATCACATCCCACGGCTCGACACGGCCGCCGTCCACCACATCGACCTGACCTACCCCCGAGGCCGACAGCAGCGCCGCCACCGCCGCCCCGACCCGGCCCGCGCCCCTCACCTGCACGCGCATCGCGCCGCGCGCCGCCAACAGCCGCGCCGCGGCCCCCGGCTCGGGACACAGCACCGACAGCGCCGCCAGATCGGGCCGCAGCCGGTCGAGGGCCGCGCCACGGCCCCAGGCGGCGGCCGCCCGCTCGGCGCCCTCCACCGGGTCGTCGAGCAGCCCGGCCGCCGTCAGCCGGTCCACCAGAGCGTCGGCCCGCCCCTCGGGCAATCCCAGGGCCCTGGCCTCCCGGCGGAGCAGCGGCATACCGCGCGTGCCGTCCAGCAGCTCCAGAAAGCTGCCCGTCGCCGTGTCCACCGGCCCCAGCACCACCGCATGGGCCCGGGCCACCCCGAACTGCACGGTGTCCCGGCTCCGCCAGCCGCGCCGCAGCGCGGGCTTGAGCATCGGATGCATCGCCACCCCCGTCATCGAGCCACCCCCGTCATCGAGCCACCCCGTCATGGATCCCCCTGTCCCCTCCGGCTCCCTGCCGGTTTTGGCGCGCCGGACCGATCCCGGTCCCGGCGCCCTGGCCGGTCCCAGCGCCGAACTGACCCCAGCATGCGCGCCCCGCCACGCCGCCGCCGAAAGTTGTCCACAGGCGGCGGCGATAGTCGTACAAGCGGCGACCACCGGGGAGTGTTCGCCCCGTGCCCCGGTGCGCGGCAGGACTTCCCCGGGTGCGAGCGGGTAACGTCAAGGCGTGTCCGCCGACCGTTCCGCCAGCCTCGCCGGGGAGACCCCGCCCCACAGCGCCGCCAGGCCCCCGCAGGGCGCCGCCAGACCCCCGCGCGGCGTCCAGGGCCCGCTGGGCCGGGGCCCGGGCGCGGTCGAGGTCCGTCGGAGCACGCGGCGCCGCAGGACGGTCTCGGCCTACCGCGAGGGGGACCGCACCATCGTCCTGATCCCCGCCCGGATGTCCGAGGCGGAGGAGCAGCGCTGGGTGCGGGTCATGCTCGACAAGCTCGCCGCGCAGGAGAGCAAGCGGATGCTCGGCGACGGGGAGCTCGCGGCCCGCGCCGAGTGGCTGTCCGAGCAGTACCTGGGCGGCCGGGCCCGCCCCGTCAGCGTCCGCTGGGTCACCAACCAGAACACCCGCTGGGGGTCGTGCACCCCGTCCGAGGGCAGCATCCGGCTCTCGCACCGGCTGCAGGGGATGCCGGAGTACGTGGTGGACTACGTCCTCGTTCACGAGCTCGCCCATCTGCTGGTGCCCGGTCACGGCCCGCGCTTCTGGCGGCTCCTCGAGTCGTACCCGCGGACCGAGCGGGCCCGGGGGTACCTGGAGGGCGTGGTGGCCGCCGCACGGCTGCCGCACCTCTCCCCGGCCCCGGCCGAGCAGACACCGGCCGAGCAGACACCGGCCGAGTAGACACCGGCCGAGCAGGCCCGGCCGGGCGGACACCGGAACCACACCCCGCTCCCCGGCGTCGCTCCTTCTCAGCGGCAGCGGTTAGCCTGGCGCGCAATGCATTCTCCGCTATCGGGATGGGGGACGGTCGTTACGTATGGCCAGGGAATTCCAACGCGGCCACAAGGCCAAGCTCAGTGATCTGACGGCGGGGAGGGACCTGTACGTCGGCGTGCAGATCGCCGGGCCCGGGCTGACCTTCGACATCAGCTGCTTCGGCCTCGACGCGGACGAGCGGCTCTCCGACGACCGCTATTTCATCTTCTTCAACCAGCCCAAGTCCCCCGAGGAAGCGATCCAGCAGCTCGGCCCGCAGGCCGGGGACACCGAGTCGTTCCGCGTCACCCTCGACAGCATCCCGTCCCACATCCACAAGCTCTCCTTCACGGCCACCATCGACGGCGCGGGCCAGATGTCCCAGGTCGGCCCCGGCTACATCCGGGTCGTCGCGGGCGGCGAGGAGGTCGTCCGGTACTCCTTCACCGGGGCGGAGTTCAGCACCGAGCGCGCCGTGATGCTCGGCGACTTCTACCTCAAGGACGTGTGGCGGTTCGCCGCGGTCGGCCAGGGCTTCGACGGCGGCCTGGAGGCGCTGCTCAGGAACTTCGGCGGGGAGGTCGCGGAGGAGGAGCCCGCCCCGGCCCCGGCCCAGGGCGCGGCCCCCGGTTTCGCGCCGCCCGGCCAGGCCGCCGCCGCGCCGGGCTTCGCGCCCCCGGCGGGCGCGGCCCCGGCCCCCGCCGCGACG
>NZ_BAAASD010000063.1:0-35123 GCF_039532705.1 Streptomyces sparsogenes subsp. cuspidosporus
CGACTCGTACAACGCGACCGCGTCCGCCTTGAACTCCGGCGGATAGTGCTTCATGACCACGGGACATCCGTTCTCCTGGACTCAAGATCCAAGTCTCTCGGGTGTCCAAGATCCAGGGTCAAGCCCCTTGCGCCAACTGGTCGTGCATTTGGCGCGGGAGAACCCTGGCTGCAGGCCTCCGCGATCGTAGCCACCGATCTGTTCCACATCGATACGGTCTTCCTGCGGCGCTGGTTCGTGCTGTTCTTCATCAATCACGGCACCCGGCGGGTGCACATCGCCGGCATCACCCGCCATCCGACCGGCCCCTGGATGACCCAGCAAGCACGGAACTACCTCATGGACCTCGGCGACCATGCCAAGTCGATCAAGTTCCTCATCCGGGATCGCGGGGCCTACTTCACCGACAGCTTCGACGCCGTATTCCAGGCGATCGGCGTGCACGTCCTTCCCACACTGCCCCGGGTACCGAGGATGAACGCCATCGCGGAACGCTGGATCGGATCATGCCGACGCGAGGCAACCGACCGCATCCTGATCACGGGAGAGCGCCACCTACGCCTGGTCGTCAGTGAGTACGCAGATCACTACAACCAACACCGGCCACACCGAACCCTCGGACAACGGCCGCCGGACCGGCTCGCCGAACCCGAACCGCCCACCGCCACCGACAACACTCGCATCCATCGGCACGATCGACTCGGCGGCCTCATCCACGAATACACGCAGGTCGCATGGAGTGACACCGTTTCCGGCACCCACAGGCCTCGGCACCCACAGGCCTCACCATCGACAGGAAAGGCCCGGCTCAGCAGCCTGATCGGGATATTGACACCCTTCACGCATCCTCCACGAATACCAACATGCGGCGTGACCTGCACGGATAAGGTTCCCGGCAAGGGCAGTGCCGCCGAGGCCAGTCGTTCGGCAGAATGCAGTGGGTGAAGGCTCAGCCGATTTTGAAGAATTGTCCCTTTTCTGCGTGGATCAGTGTGGCAAGAGCTGCCTTAGCGCTGTTCTGGCCCGCCCATAGCGCAGGCTGACCATGGCGTCTTCGCCGGGCGCATCCAGGTCGTAGCCGGAACGGCACTGCAGGGCCTGGGCCTCGGCCGCCGACGTGAGCAGCCGCTTCCATGCCTTTCCGCCCGCGCCGGGGTCCGGAAAGACCGGCAGTTCCAGCGCGTCGCTCACCGTCGCCCCCAAGGCGGCACAGCGGGCGCCGGCGGCATCGGATCCCCCGACCCCATCCGGAAGGTATTTGTCGAACCGGCCGAGCACCGCCGAGCCTCCTCGCTCGTACCAGCCGACGGCCCGGTCCTTGACTGCGGCGCTCACCACGGGTCCGTCGCGCCGCTCGTTCATCTCGTCGGAAATTTCGCGCAGATGGGCACTTGCCTGCGTTGCCCAGTCGTCCTCCGCCTGCGCCCAATTCGCGAACGGGTTCATCGCGAAGGCGCTGATCAGCCAGATGACACCGTACATCCAGGCGCGGGCCGCACTCGCCTCGTCCGCACTCCGCGCCTTGCGGCGCGGGAATACCGCAAAGCCGGTGGCGATGATGAGCGGCCCCAGAAGGTACGCGAGATAGATCACCGTCTGCGCCGGGACCGCGTCGAGCTTGAGCCAAGAGATCACCGAGTAAATGATGGTCACGTACGCGACGAGGAAGACCACGATCTGCAACTTCGTGCCGCCCTTATCCTCGGAGCGGGGGTTGTCGATTTCGGCCAGGCGCTCACTCCAGCCCGGGTGGCTGCGCAGAAAGCGGGGGAGCCGAAGCCGGGGCAGCGCGGCTGACCGCGATTCCGCCTGCTTTCTCCACACCTCCCGGTCGCCTCCGAACTCGAATACGGCATCTCGGTCAGCGACCAGCTCACGATGGCGCAGGATGTCGGCCCTGGCCACGTAGACCAGCGCGGTGAGCACCACCGCGAGCAGCGCGGTCTTCGCTCCGGGCTCGTATCCGTCCCAGTACGCCCGCTCGGTGCCCTGAAAGCGGTCATGGAGCACCAGGACCGCGTTCAGGGCCAGGCAGGGCAGCAGCACGGCGATCAAAAAGACCCGCCACAGCGCGATGGCGAGATAGGCCAGGTCGACGTCCCGGTTACGCACATGGGCAAGCTCATGCAGCACGACCGCGTCGAAATGCGACCTGTCCTTGGTCGTCCGTTTGGGCAGCAGCCCCACGTTCAGGCAGACGGTGTAGCGACCGACGCTGCCGAAAGTCACCGCGCCGGCGGACAGCGCCCGGGGATTGCACACGAAGCCGGGCAACCGGTCCCGGGGCAGCTCGGCGCGCTGCACCAGCCGGGCCAGATGCGCCAACCGCTCGTCGTTCCCGCTGTCGCCCTCGACAGCTGCCACGATCCGCTGCGCGGAATACAGCTCCGGGAGCCGGTCTTTGCGCTGCCGCCACCGCGGCAGCCACCGGGACAGCAGCACGGCCGCCACCGCGACGCCGGCGGTGCACAGTACGGTCGCGTACAGTGCGGTCCGAGCACCGTCCGTCCGGCAGGCGACCAGCTCCGAGTGGAAGCGCAACCCCAACTCGGTGCGCCACCACGGCCCTTGGAGATTCATGCCAGCTGCGGAGGCACAGTCTGGGAGCGAGGTCGCGGAGTGATACGTGAGCACCGCTTCGCCGATGAGCGCGGTTCCGGACGCGAGTAGCACCGTGACCAGCATCAGCATCCGCCGGGTGGTCGCTCGCGCGGTGAGCGCTCGTGACTGCGCCGTCGTCATTGCCTCGACGGCCCCATGGCCAGCCGGGCGACGACGGCTTCCCCGAGCTGCTTCGCAGCCGCCTCCTCGAGGCCCCGCAGGCACGCCTCGTCGTAGACCCGTTGGTAGACCGCCTTCTGCTGCTCGGGGGTCAGCGGCACCGGGTCGGCGGCAACATCTGTGCCGCGGGCGGGAGTCCGGGAGAAGCGTGTCCGGATACGGGCGAAGAAGCCGTCCGCCGCGACGCCTGCTCCCCGGGTGACGAACTCGTTCACCACCAGCCATACGACGGGGGTGATCAGGCTGGCGACTTCCACCACGCCGAAGCTGAGCAGCTCGTCGCTATCGGGCCGGGTGAACAGCCGAGTAATGCCGTCGTCGTCGAGTGGCCGCAAATATTCGAGCAACTCCCGTTCATGCGGCACATGTTCGGCAATGAGCAGCGTGACGATCCCCCGTACGGACGCGGCCATGGCGGTCATTATAACTGATGCCCTTGGCGTAGCGGTGCTCGGCTTCGTGACGGCAGCAGGAACTGGGGTGGCGGCATGGATCAGGTCCCGTTGACCAGTTGTTATTCCTGAAGGGTGTCTATATTCCCATCAGGGTGCTGAGCCGGGCGTTTCCTGTGGATGGTGAGGCGGTCGGGGTGGCGTGGTGTGGTGTGGTATTCGTTGAGCAGTCCGCCGAGTACCTGCTTGCGCCTGACCGGGGCGGCGGGCAGGGGGATGACGTTCGGGTCGTCGTCGGGAGCTCGTAGGCCGAGGCTGCGGTGGGCCCGTCCCGCGTTGTAGTGCTCGGCGTACATGGTGAGGACGGTGCGCAGGTGTCGTTCGCCGGTGATGAGGAGGCGGTCGGTGCATTCGGCGCGGGCTGTGCGTATCCATCGTTCGGCGAATGCGTTGGATCGGGGACAATGCGGCGGCGTTGGGACGCCGGTGGGACGGGCTGTGACGCCCAGGACATGGACGCGCCGGGTGGCGATCTCCATGACGAAGAGGCCCCAGGCCAGCCACCGTACGGCAATAAAGACAACCTTCAGGGCACGGGCAGTGGTGGAGTCCACACTGACCAGGGACAAGTCCGTCCTGCCCCGGCGAGCGGCCTCAGCGATCAGGCCCTCCAGCAGGGCGGTGAGAACACCGGCATTCCGCCAGACCCGGAAGCGTCCATAGACAGTCGGCCGCGTCCCGAACCCGGCCGGCGTCTCACGCCACTGCACGCTGGTCCGAAACCGCCAGATCACACCCTCGAACTGATCCCGCAGCCGCTGGGAGTACGGACCGACTCACCTATCGGTAGGAACGGCTCAATCAACTTCCACCGCTCGTCGGTAGGTTGCCTGCACGTCAGGCCACCTTCCTACCGGATCCGCCATCCGGGCGGACCAGGCGGCAAGATGATCACGACATCACACAGACCCTAGCGGTCCGATCCGGTTGACTGGGCGCCTGTGTCCTCTTTGTCCTGGGTCGTGGTGACGGGACGGAATGCCTTGGTGCTGTCCTTCAAGCGCTCCAGTGCCCGGGTGAGCTGTCGGAACGGGGACGTTGCCCGCGTCCCGGACGGCTGGTGTCCGGCGGGAGTGGCGTCGGCGGATTCGCGGTAGGCGGCGAGCGCCTCGTGGGCACGTTCGGTCGCCTCCCGGTACAGGTCCCGGGACTTCGTCATGGCCTCCAGCGCCTCGGCGTACATCGCCACCCGTTTCCGTTCCCGGGAGAGTTCCTCCTGGAGGGTGAGCAGGTGCCAGTCCTCCCTCAGCGCGGTGAGGGCCTCGCCGCCGCCGTCCGGCAGCGGACGCGACAGCGCGGCGAACCGCGTCACCGCCGCGACGAGGTCGGTCGGCTCCGAACCGTCGAGGAACACCGTGCGTACGGCGAAGTCCTCAGCGTGGTAGCCGGGCGGGGCCGGGGTCCCGGGCAACACCACCGCACCACCGCGTGGCACCGCCACCTCGAACTCCCGCAGCGCCCAGTGCACGACCCGCAGCTGATGCGGCGCGGCCCGGTGTTCCACGACACGGTGGCGCAGGCTCGGCGGCAGCCACCGCACGACGGGCAGTCGTCCGCGCCCGTCCGGGGCCATGGCCTCGTGGACGACCACATGGATGCACCATCCGTCGCGCGCGGAGTCCCTGAGCAGGCGCCGTGCGTCCTTGTCGTCCTCGGGCAGGGGGTTGATCCTGTTCAGCGACAGCCCGGTGGCCGCATCGTGGTCCCAGTCACCGTACTCCGGCCAGAACCGGGTGACGGGGGACGGCCATGCCGTGTCCCACGGCTGTTCCGCCTCTGCGAGCAGGGTCCACTCCCGCCCGCCGCCCACCTGGGGCGCCAGGCTCAGCCGGGCGCGCACGGTCACGTCACCGGGAACTCGCCAACGCGCCTCGAAGACCCGCTCCGGGGAGTCGCCGGCGCCGGGCTCTTCCAGGAAGTCGTCGATGACTTGATCGTCCTTGAGTCGGCGCAGGGTGTGACGGATTACGCCTTCGGCGTCCGGTCCGACGTGGCGACCGCGAGCCGGCCACACCGTGCGTGGGGTCGTGGGACGGGCTGTGGGAGAGGAGGGCATGAGTCCTTCGTCAAGCAGGGGCACGTGCGCGTGCCAGTATGGTCGCCGCGGTCCGGCTGCGATCACTCGGGGCCCGCCGCCCTTCGCCTCTGCAGTGCGACCTTCCCGAGGCGCCTACCGCTGCTCGCCCTCCGCAGCGCCGGGGAGGGCGAGCAGCGGCGCAGGTCCGCCTGCGGCCCGAGCCCGGCTCGTGCGCCCCGACCACAACCCGGACCGGCCACCCGGGACCCACGTCGCCCTCGTGCAAGTGCTCCAGGAGGCCGCCCACCGACGCCGACCCGCCACCGGCCCCTCCGGCCGGGCGCGCGGACCCCTGGGCTTCCCGTGGCCACCGGACTCGACCGTCACGGCTCCCCTGTTATGTCCCGAGCAGAGAGTGGTACTGGGCGTGGCCCGCGTTCGGACACGTCTCCGCCGTGGATGTCGGCTTGCCGAACAGCACCGTGCACCGGCCGGCGGTCGGCACGGCCGGACGCCCGCGGTGACCTTTCCCGGGCCCGGCGGCGGGACCGCCGGGCCCGGGACGGCGCGACAGGTATCCGGGTGACACTTATGTGCGGTCAGGCCCTGGTCGGCAGCTGCTCCGCGAGGTCCGAGCCGCAACCAAGACGGCGTTGGCAGTGCACTGGGCGCACTGCGTGAAGGATCGTTTTTCCGGCGGGCAGCTGTTCGTCAACCTGCGCGGCTACAGTCCAGGGGACCCGGTGAGCGCCGCCGACGCCCTCGAAGCGATGCTGAGGTCGTTGAACGTCGCGCCTGAGCGGATCCCCGCCGGCACCGATGCCCGCTCCGTGCTCCTGCGCAGCGAACCGGCGTGCCGGAAAATACTGCTCCTGCTCGACAACGCCCGGGACAGCGACCAGGTGCGCTGCCTGATCCCGGGCGGCGACGCGCTGGTCCTGGTCACCAGCCGGGCGAAGCTGCGCGCGCCGGCCGCCCGCGACGGCGCACGGCACATAACGCTCGGCGTACTGCCGCCCGTGGACGCGATCGAGCTGCTCTCACGGGCCATCGGACCCGGCCGTGTCGCAGCCGAGCCGCCGCAGCCGCGCTGGCCGGGATTCCGCTGCCCCGAGCCGCGACGGCCCTGGCCCAGCTCGCCAACGCCAGCCTGCTCGAACGGCTCACCACCGGCCACTACGAGTTCCACGGCCTGCTCCACGAGTACGCCCGCGAGCAGAGCGCGGCACACCACGCCGACCAGGACGCCGCCTTCTTCGGCAGACTCCTCGTGCGGTACGTGCACACCGCGGCGGCCGCCCGCGCGCGGCAGGGCAGCAGCACCATCCCCGACGTCGCAGCGGAAGAAGCCCGAGAAGACGATCTGCGCGCCGTCGCTGCTCCTCGTCACGCCAGGACTGGCCTGACACACGGCCTCGGCCCCGGAGCCACCGGTCTCCGCGGCCGAGGCGGCGGTGGGAAGGAGGGCAGTGGCGGCCACGCTCAGGCACGCCGCCGCGGCGAGCTTTCTGACAACCATGGGTCCTCACGATCCTTTCCGCTCGACGGCATCCACTTCGTACGCCTGCCGTACGGGATGCATGCCGGCACGGTCTGGTCGAGGGATTGTCGTGCCGAGGTTGTGCGGTCCCCGACGAGGGCCGACGAGACGGGCAGGGAGATGGTGCCCTCAAGGGGGCGCGGTGGCCGTAGCGGCGGCGCCAGTGATCAGTGTCCTGCTCGGTCCCTGGCCGCAGGGTCAGGTTGCGGCCGGTTGCGGCGTCGGTGCACGAGGTCCGCAGTTCGCAGGGGCCGCAGTGCCGTGCGGCGCAGCGGACGCGGGTGACAGAGGCGCCGCGCCGGCTGTGGACGTCCCGTCACTGG
Source organism: Streptomyces sparsogenes subsp. cuspidosporus (assembly GCF_039532705.1). Classification (NCBI taxonomy): domain Bacteria; kingdom Bacillati; phylum Actinomycetota; class Actinomycetes; order Kitasatosporales; family Streptomycetaceae; genus Streptomyces; species Streptomyces sparsogenes. The sequence continues at coordinate 7,114 of NZ_BAAASD010000063.1, forward strand.
AGGCTGGTGAGACCGCCGGGGCAGACGGCCTGGCACGGGCCCCGGGCGACGGTGAAGTGGCTGCTGCCGATGACGCCGCCGGCCGCACGGACAACTGCCAGATCGGCGTCTTCGCCGCCTGGGCCACCACAGCCGGACGCGTCCTGGTCGACCGGGAGCTGTGTCTGCCCAAGTGCTGGGCCGAGGTCCGGACGCGCTGCTGTGCGGTGACAGGTGACACCCTTACGGCGAGACGGTCATCGTGCCTGGAGCCGGGGGGCGGCTCGGCGTTCCGGCCTCCCTTTCGAAGCGCGCGGCAGCCAGCGCCCCTGACCGCACTGCCGCAGCATCTCACCGGTTAGGAGGGCATCTGACCTGCCTCATTTCGCCAGGCGGGCATGGATGGCTTCGCTGATGACCCGCACCGCACGGTCAACACCTCGCAGCGTGGTCTCGGGGGAGAGTTGTTCGGATTCGTAGATGAACGCTGTGGAGCCGCGCCGACTGCCGCAGTAGTCGACGATGCCGTGCTCGATCTGTGTCCGCAGTGCACTCTCGTATCCGTGGCGCTCGTACGCACCGGAGTCGTCGCCGGCGATGGGTAGAAGATGCGTGGTGAGGTGCTGCAGTCTCGGACGCAGACTCGAAGCGGAGGAGTGCTCGAAGGCCCAGCCGTTGACGAAGACACGGTCGATCCACCCCTTCAACAGTGCAGGCATCGACCACCAGTACACGGGGAAGACCAACACGAGATCGGTGGCACGCTCAAGACGACGGTGCTCAGCCATGACGTCAGCCGGATAATTGCCGCCCTCGTGGTACGCCCGACGATCCGCCTGAGTGAACCGGGGGTCGAACCACTCCTCGGACAGGTCGGCAATCTCGACCGAACCGGGTTGAAGCGCTGCCTCGAGTCTTCCCAGCACGTAATGCGTCAGGGACCGGGGATCCGGGTTGGCGGCGACCAGCAGGGTATGCATCGATGGCTCCGGTTACATGAAGAACGGACGTCAACAAGTGGTGTGGATGTGCAGGATGGCGCGCGGTGCTCCGCCTCCCGGAGTCCGGTACGCCAGGAGGGGGCCCGCGGGACTCAGCAGCGCCAGGCATCCGCTGCAGTGGCCCGCAGGACGAAGTCCTCGAAGGTCCGCGGCGCGCGTCCCAGCACGGTGGCGACGTCGTCCGTCGTCCAGGCGGCGGCCCCACGCTCAAGCAGCACGAACATCTCGGCGAGGTGCTGGGCCTCGTGCTCGCTCCAGCCCTCCTGAACCAACGTCGCGGTGTACTCGGCCGGGGAAATGCGCCGGTACACGATGGGCAGCCCGGACGCCCGGGAGATCAGCTCGACTGCCTCCGCCCAGGTCAGCCCGCGCGGCCCGGTCAGCTCATAGACCCGACCGGCGTGCCGGCCGGGCTCGCACAGCACCGCGGCCGCTACGTCGGCGACGTCCTCAAGGTCGATGAACGGCTCGGGGACCGCACCCGCCGGAAGCGCCAGCTCGCCGGCGGCCAGCGGGACGCGGAAGGGGTGTCCGTCGAAGTTCTGGGCGAAGTTCGAGGCACGCAGGACGGTCCATTCCAGCGCCGAGCCGCGCACGGCGTCCTCGGCCGAGCGCATGTCCAGCCCGAACGCTGAGTCGCCCCAATCGTCGGCGCCGTGACCGGAGAGCAGGACCAGGCGCCGCACACCGGCTGCCTCGGCCCGCGCCACCAAGTCGTGCACCGGACCGGGCACGGGCGGGGGCACCACGTAGGCGACGGTGACGCCCCGCAGGACCTGATCCCAGCCGGCGGGGTGGAACCAGTCGAACGGGGGATGACTGGAACGGGAGGCGGCGCGTACGGGGGTGTCGCGCAACCGCAACCGGGCGGCCACCCGCCGGCCGGTGTTGCCCGTCGCGCCGAGGACAAGAGTGATGTCGTTGCTCACGAAAGCGATTCAACGGCACGCACCCGGACGGTTCCATAGGTGATAAGCCAGATCACCTGGGTGATCGTCTGAATCGTTTAGCCTTGGCGGGTGGATGCTTTCGGCGACCTACTGCGCGGATTGCGGGCCCAGGGCTCGTTGTTCGGCAGCTCGACCCTGACCCCGCCCTGGTCCCTGCACTTCGTGGACGGCGCGCCGCTGACCTTGTGCACCGTCCTCTCCGGAGGCGGCTGGATCGTGCCTGAGCGCCGCCCGCCCGAGCGTCTGGGCATCGGCGAGACAGTGATCGTGCGGGGCCCCGCGCCGTTCCTCTTCGTCGACGAGGTGGGCACTCGGGCGGAACCCGTCGCGTGCGGCGCGTTCTGCTCGACGCCCGAGCAGGGCGGGACCCGGTACCGGCTCGGCTGGCACGACGCCGGTACCGGCGGGGAGGACACGACGACCCTGGTCGTCGGTGCCTATCCGGTGCGCGGCGAGATCAGTCGCAGGCTGCTGGACGCGCTGCCCGTCGTACTGCGCGTGGGATCCGGCGGCGGGCCCGACCCCGTGTGGGACCACCTCGCCGCCGAGGTCGCCGCCGACACGCCGGGCCAGCAGGTCGTCCTCGACCGGCTGCTGGACTGGATGCTGGTGTGCGCGCTGCGCGAGTACTTCGACCGGCCCGGCGGCACTCCGCCGGGCTGGTACTCCGCCGGGCGCGACCCGGTGGTGGGCAGCGCGCTGCGCCTGCTGCACGGGGAACCGGCAGCGCCGTGGACGGTGGCTTCGCTCGCCGGCCGGACCGGGGTGTCGCGGGCCACGCTGGCGAAGCGGTTCACCGACCTGGTCGGCGAACCGCCGCTGACCTACCTCACCCACTGGCGCATGACGCTCGCGGCGGACCTGCTGACCGAGCGCGAGACGATGACTGTCGCGGAGGTCGCCCGCGCCGTGGGCTACTCCGACGCGTTCGCGTTCAGCGCGGCGTTCAAACGGGCCCGCGGCATCAGCCCCAGCGCGTACCGGCGCACCGCAACGACCCCACCCCCGCAGCCGGCCGGCACACCCCCATGACCAGGGTTCTCCCGCGCCAGACGCACGACCAGGTGGCGCAGGGCCTCTGGTTTGGGTGGTCGGCTCGGACGACGGGAGGGGTAGGTCCACTTCCATGCGATGAGCCGTGCGTGCCGGCGAAGGACCGATCGCGGAGTGATCAGCAAGGCCACCTGAGGACGCTGCTGCCATGTGACGAGCCAGAGCCGTGCCTGTGCTGTTCAGAAATCCGTCATGGCAGGTCAGGCTGCGTACCTGTACTCGTTGATCAGGCCGCCGAGAACACGAGTATGGAGTAGTCGTCGTGGAGTGCTCAAGGCGGTCAACGGCGCGACCGGGCTGTTGGTAAGGGGAGGACGTTGCCCTCGGGCCTGATGGGGACGATGGCCGTTGTAGTGTCGAGCGTAGACGTCGAGGACGTGCCGAGCGTGGGCCTCGTTCCAGATCAGCACGTGATCGAGGAGTTCACGCCGCAGTGTCCCGATCACTCTCTCGCAGTGCGCGTTCATCCGCGGGGATCGCGGGGCGGTCTTGACGGTTTCGATGCCCTCGCCTTCGAAGACGGCGTCGAAGGATTCGGTGTATGTGCTGTCCCGGTCGCGGATCACGAAGCGCAGTGACTCCAGGCGCATGCCCTCCTCGAAGGCGACGTTTCGGGCCTGCCGGGCCGTCCACTGTGCGGTCGGACACCTGCACCCAGCGCGGCCGGGGTATCAGCGAGGACAGTGCCAGGAACCACAGCCGGTCCGCCCACTCGTACCGCACCCGCCCCGCGAGCTGCCTGCGCAACACCGCGTTCTCGTGTCGAAGCACCAGCAGGTCGGCGTCCTTGCCTGCCCGCTTGCGTAACAGCACCGCCGGAACGGAGAGCAGCCTCCGCGTCACCTGATACACCAGCGAGACAATCACCCGGCCATGATCCCAACGTCCCCACGAGGTCCACCAGACCTCCTATGAGCTCTGGGGGTATCCATTGGCGGGAGGTGTCTGTGATCGTCACCGTCTTCGCGCAGAACGTCGGCCTGGTCGGCATGACCAGGGTCCGCAGCCGCTACGTCGCCGCCGTCGCCGGCGGCATCCTCGTCCTGCTCGGCCTCATCCCCAAGCTCGGCGACGTCGTCGCCTCCCTGCCCGGACCGGTCGTCGGCGGCGCCGGCCTGGTTGTGTTCGCCACCGTCACCGCGGTCGGCATCAACACCCTGCGCAAGGTCGAGTTCGACGGCACCAACAACCTGCTCATCGTCGCCGTCTCCATCGGGATCGGCATGCTCCCCGTCGTCGCCCCGACGATCTACCACACCTTCCCCACCTGGGTGCAGATCATCGGCGGCAGCGCCATCGCCAGCGCCACCATCGCCGCCTTCCTGCTCAACCTCCTGTTCAACCACACCCCCGGCCTCAACAAGGCGAAGACCGCCCCCGCCGAAGCAGCACCCGCCGAACCCGCCGCCACGTCCTGACCCCGCCACCCCGGCACTTCCCCACGGGCTCCGGGGGCGCGCATCCGCGCTCCCGGAGCCCCTCGCCGTCGGGGGCCGGGCGGGGGCACCGGGTGCAGTCCTCGCTGCAATCCCGGGACAGGCCTCCCCTCGGCGGTCCCGGACGGTTAGGAGGAGACAGAGCTGCGGCCGCTGCCGATGCGGTGGCGCCGGTGGCTGCGCTATGTGGCGACCTGTTCCGCCGCCTGCGGAGTAGCAGAAGCGGGTCGCCGTTCGTGCGACGGCGTGAGAGAGCGTCCGCTGCGTGAGATCGCGCTCCCCGATTCGGACGAGGCGGGTGATGCCGAGGGCCGCGTCGGTTTTCCGCGCTGGCTGGCGTGGGCTGCTGAAGCGGCTGGGCGTAGCGGTGGCCGAGGGCGGCGTAGGCCGTGGCTTGGGCCGTATTGCACCGCACCGTGCTCGGGAAGCGGCCCGCGACCAGAGCCTTGCCTCCTTTCTGGAGGCCCTCTGCGGCCAGCCCAGCAGTCGCTTGGCACACTTTTTCCGACGGCGAGTGCACCTGCCAACTGTCTCGCTACGGCGCTACAGAGCCGGATAGGGCGCTCAGGCCCTGGGAGTGCCCCGTCTGCCGGCGGACGCCAAGCGGCATTACCTCGTCTTGACGCGGCAGGCACCTTGCCGCCGGGACACCCGAGCATCGACTGCCTGCGGAAACACGCCGACCGAGGCCCTCAGGCCACGCCTCCCCCTGTTGCACGGGGAGCACGAGATCGTGCTCCCACCCCGAAAGGGGGTCGAGAAGCCAACGCTTCGATGGAACTTGGGGCGACGGTCCGTTCACCGTGCTCGATGACGCCGACCTCGATCTGGCGCAGACAGTACGGGCGTCGTTGCGACTCGTGCCCGGCCCGTGCGGTTGCCTCGCGCCGAGGGTTCTCATGAACGACCTCTTGCCGGAACCCCTGCCCGGTTGTTGCCCGGGGCCCTCGGCCACCACGATGAGACCACCACACGTCTCGTCACAAAGGCCGACTCCTCACTTCTCCGGTGACGGGTTTTCGGGGGAACGCGAGTGGCGGATGCCCGCCTCGTAGGTCTCCTTGAGGTGCTGGAGGGTGTCGTCGAAGTGGCGGGCGGCATAGGTGGCGTAGAGGATGTCGATCAGCAGAAGCTGGCCCCACTTGGAGGTGACGGACTCCCCGTAGAGCCCCTCCCCCGTGACGTTGGAGGTGAACAGCGGTACATCGCTCAGCTCGGCCACCGGGCTGTTCTGGGCGGAGGTGATGCCGATGGAGGTGGCGCCGGTCTGCCGGGCGAGGCGCATGGCGTCCACGATCGCGGTGGACTTGCCGGAGTCGCTGATGCCGATCAGGACGTCGCGCGGCGTCAGGATGGTGGCGAGCATGACCTGCACGCTCTGGTCGCGGTAGAGCAGACACTTCTTGCCCGCCCGGGTGAACCGCATCACCCCCTCCTCCGCGGCGATGCTGGAGGAGCCCATGCAGCAGAACACCACCGCGTCCGCGGCGTGCAGCAGGTCGACGGCGCGACTGATGGCGTCGCCGCTGACCTGCTTGGCGGTCTGTGCCAGCGCCTGACGGCTGCTGCGCTCGATCTTGCCCACGATGGCGGGGGGCTCGTCGCCGCGCAGGATGCCCTCGTAGACGAACTCCTCCTCCCGGCCGGCGCCGGCCGACCGGGTGGCGAAGGTGGCCTCGGCGAGGCTGAGACGGAGCGAGTGATAGCTGTCCATGCCCAGCTCGCGCACAAACCGGGAGACCGTCGACTCGGCCACTCCGCAGGCCGAGGCCAACTGCGAAATGGTCATCGACTGGGCCTGCTGGGGGTGGGCCAGCAGGTACTCGCCGATCTGGCGCAGGGCGCCAGGCAGGTAGGGCAACTTGCTGGTGATGAGATGCAGCACATTGCCGACCTCATCCGCCGGGACAGCCATGACTCGCTCCGTGGTCTCAGGAAGGGGTGGTAAGAACCCGTAGCAGATTCTCCACGGCCGCGCGGGTCGCGCGCTCCACGCTCTCCATGGTGTACCCCCCGATGTGGGGTGTAGTGATCACTTGTGGGTGGTGGAGCAGCTCCTGGGGTGCCGGCGGCTCCTGGTCGTACACATCGGTGGCGTACCCGGTGAGCCTGCCCTCGGCGAGCGCTTCGAGGACCGCGCCGTCGTCGACCAGGCTCGACCGGGCGGTGTTGACCAGAAAGGTGCCGGGCCGCATGGCCGCGATGGCGCCCTTGTCGATCAGTGGCCGCTCCTCGGGCGGGCAGTGCAGGGTCACCACGTCCGAGCGGGCGAGCAGGTCCTCCATCGTGGTGTACGAGAAGTCCCCGGCCGGGGCGAACTCCGGATCGGGAAACGCGTCGAAGGCGCGTACGGACATGCCGAGCCCGAGGCCGAGCCGGACGACCCGGCGGCCGATCTGTCCGCACCCCACGACGCCGAGGGTGCGTCCCGCCAGCTCCCGGCCCTCGATGCGCTGCCACCGGTCCGCCTTGAGCGCCGCGTCCTGCGGCGGGATGCGGCGCAGTCCGGCGAGCATGAGGGCAATGGCGAGTTCGGCGACGCCCTGCGCATTGGCTCCCGCGGTGGTCTCGACGGCCACCCCCTGCTCGGCGGCGGCGGTCAGGTCGATGGAGTCGACTCCGACCCCGTTGCGGCTGATGACCTTCAGGTCGGGAGCCGCGGCCAGCACCTCGCGTGTGATCGGCTCCACCCCGGCGAGATAGCCGACGCAGGAGGGCAGGAACCGCAGCTGTTCCTCGCGGGTCGGCTGGCGTCCGGGCGTGGGGAACAGCAGGGTGTAGCCCGCGGCCTCCAGGGCGGCCAGCGCGGGGTGGCCGCCCTGGGAGAGCGAGCGCGGCGTCACGGCGATGCGGGGGGTCACCGGGCCCACTTCGGGTTGTCGACGACCGCCGGGGCACCGTCGCGCTCCACCACGATCTTGCGGAAGCCCTTGGACTCGATGGTGCCGTAGTCGTGGCCGGCGTGGCCGGGAAAGGCGAAGAAGGTGATCAGCGGCTCGTCGGGCGAGGTGTTGATCGAGCGGTGGGCGTACCGGCCGGGGACGTAGACGGCCTTGCCGGGGGTGAGTTCCTCCCACTGCACATCGCCCTCGGGGTTCTCCATCATCATCAGGCCGCGGCCTCGCAGGCAGTAGTAGATCTCGGCGGTGTCGAGCACGGAGTGGAAGTGTCCCTTGGTCATGAAGTACTCGTCGCCGACCTTGCCCGGGTAGGTGATGCTGGTGCCGTAGGCCACCTCCCCCGTGCTCTCGGGGACGCCCATGTCGAAGAACTCGTAGACGAGCACGTCGTCTTCGGCCAGACGCCGCTCGACCTCCTGGTCGGCGTACATGCCGACCATGGCGGACATGCGGCGCTGGAGGGGCTTCTTGCTCTGCGACAGGCCGGTGGTCAGGCTGAAGTCGGTGACGACGGCGGGGCGGGGGGCGGTGGGGTTCACGCGTTCTCCTGGGTGACGTCGCGGGCGATGCGGGACAGCCGCTCGAAGGCGGGGCCCTGGGTGGGGATGTCGATGTGGAAGACCTCGGCGATGACCCGGGTCCAGCCGTGGATGAAGTAGAGCCAGCCGTCGACCACGCGCAACTCGCGCGCCTCCTGACGGGCCCGTGCCTGGTCCAGGAAGACCAGGTCGCCGCGGTAGTTGAAGTCCCAGGCGATACCGCGCCGGGGGAAGACGGCGGCGTCGGTCAGCGGGGAGCCGGGCCGGTCCTTGCCGAGGCCGGTCGCGTTGACCACGACGGATCCGGGGGCGAGGGTGTGCAGTTGTGCGTCGTTGGCGGCCGGCTCGGGCGCCAGATGGTATTCAACCGGAAGGGTGAGCCCGAGGCGTTCGTGGACGGCGCGCATCTCACGCAACCTGGCCTCGCGGCGGTTGGTGACGACGATGCGGGAGGGGACGTCGCGTCCGGCCTTCGCGCGGTTGTGCAGGTACAGCGTGAGGGCCAGAGCGGAGCCGCCCGCCCCGAGCAGCAGCAGCTCGGCGCCGGTGCGGGCCCAGTAGCCGTCGGGCACGATGTCCTCCAGCGCCAGGCCACTGGTGACGGGGTCCATGGCGTGACCCCACAGCTGGTCGCCGCGCTTGGAGAGGCTGCTGACCTCGTCCAGCAGCTCCGTGTCCCGGCCGACGCCGTCGAAGAGGTCGTGCGCGGCCTTGTAGAGGTTGAGCTTGTGGGTGGTGACCAGTGCACCGAGCGAGTGCGGGTCGTTCTTGATGAAGCCGACGACTTCCCGGTAGTGGTCGGGGGTGTCGTCCAGCGGGAGGTCGATGCCCTGGATGACGGCGTTCAGGTTCAGCTCACGCGCCCAGGCCGGGAAGACCTTCATGATGGACGACTTGGTGGTGGTGACGCCGATGAAGTACATCGTCGGGCGGGTGGCGGGCGTGTAGGGCCCCGGCATGTCAGTTCTCCTTCGGGGAGCCGTGCGGTGGTACGGAACAGACGCCCGCGTCAGTGCTCCTCCCAGTCCCGGGCGCAGTCCACTGCCTTCTGCCAGCCCGCGTACAGCCGGTCGGCCTGTGCGCGGTCCATGGCGCAGTCGAATCGGCGCTCGAGCCGGAAGGTGTCGGCCAGCTCGGCCCGGTCCTTCCAGAACCCCGTGGCCAGGCCGGCGAGGAACGCGGCTCCTCGGGCGGAGGACTCGATGACGGTGGGGCGCAGCACCGGGACGTCGAGGAGATCGGCCTGGAACTGCATGAGGAAGTTGTTGGCGGTGGCTCCGCCGTCGACCTTGATCTCCCGGGCGGAGATGCCCGAGTCGGCCTCCATGCAGGTGATGACGTCGCGGATCTGGTAGGCGATGGACTCGAGCGTGGCGCGGATGATGTGCTTGCGGCTGGCACCGCGGGTCAGCCCGAGGATGGCGCCGCGCGCGTACTGGTCCCAGTAGGGGGCGGCGAGCCCCACGAAGGCCGGCACGACGTACACGCCGTTGGTGTCGGGCACGTCCTGGGCGGCGTACTCGGTGTCCTTGGCGTCGTAGACGATCTTCAGTTCGTCGCGCAGCCACTGGATGGAGGCGGCGGCCACGAAGATCAGGCCTTCCAGGGCGTACTCGACGCCGCCGTCGAGGCCCCAGGCGATGGTGGTGAGCATGCCGGTGGTGCTGAAGACGGGGTTGTCGCCGGTGTTGAGGACCAGCGAGGCTCCGGTGCCGTAGGTGGCCTTCACCGTGCCGACCTCGAAGCACGCCTGGCCGAACAGCGCGCCCTGCTGGTCGCCGACGGCCGCGGCGACCGGGATGCGGGCGCCGAGCAGCACCGACTCCTCGGAGTGGCCGTAGACCTCGCTGGTGGGGCGCACGTCGGGCAGGATCGCGCGGGGGATGTCGAGTTCGTCGAGCAGCCGCTGGTCCCAGTCGAGACGGGTGATGTCGAACAGCATGGTGCGCGAGGCGTTGGTGTAGTCGGTGACATGAGCGGTGCCGCCGGTGAGATTCCAGATGAGCCAGCTGTCGACCGTGCCGAACGCGAGTTCGCCGCGCTCGGCGCGCTCCCGTGCGCCGGGGACGTTGTCGAGGATCCACTTCACCTTGGTGCCGGAGAAGTAGGCGTCGATGATCAGCCCGGTGGTCCGCTTGACGTGTTCCTCGAGACCGCGGGCCTTGAGTTCCTCGCACAGCGCGGCGGTGCGGCGGTCCTGCCACACGATCGCGTTGTGCACGGGCTCTCCGGTGGCCCGGTCCCAGACCACCACCGTCTCGCGCTGATTGGTGACGCCGATGGCGGCTATGTCCTCGGCGCCGCACTCGGTCTGGGCCAGCACCTGCTTGGCGACGGTGATCTGGGTGTTCCAGATGTCGAGCGGGTTGTGTTCGACCCAGCCGGGGCGCGGATAGATCTGGGGGAACTCCTGGCTGGCGACCGCGGCGATGTCGCCCGCCTTGTCGAAGAGGATGGCCCGGATGCTGGTGGTACCGGCGTCGAAGGCCATGACATAGCGGTGTGTCATGGGTTTACCTGCCCTCCCCCGAGGCCGCGGGGCGCGGCGCGGTGGCGTGGGGGTCGCCGTCGAACGCGACCATGGCCTTCATCCCGGCACCGGAGGCCGCGTAGGCGAAGGCGTCGTGGATCTTCGTCAGTGGGAACACCTCACTGACCAGCGGTGCCAGCTCGACGCGGCGCTCACCGACGAGCCGCAGACAACGGCCGTAGTCGCCGTTGGTCGAGCCGGTCGTCCCGGTCAGGGTGAGGCCCTTGTAATGCACGGTGTTGGTGTCGACGGGAATGGTCCGCGCGGCGCCGAGACCCGCGAAGTAGTTCAGCCGGCCGTGGGCTGCGAGAAGGTCCACGGCCTGCGCCTGCACCTGCGGGTCGGAGACCGCCGTGATGACCACGTCCGCGCCCCTGCCGTCGGTGTGCTCGCGTACGACCTCGGCCAGGTCCTGTTCCCGGACGCTGACGCAGACATCGGCGCCGAGCCGGGCGGCGAGGTCCAGACGGGGACGGCTGCGGTTGGAGATGATCACCTTGCGGGCCCCGGCGAGCTTGCCGAGCAGGAGGTGGAACGCCCCGATGGGGCCCGCCCCGGCGATGACCACGACGTCCTCGGGGCCCACCCGGAGCACGCGCTGCCCGCTGTAGCAGCAGGAGAACGGCTCCACCAGGGCCGCCTCGGCGTACGAGAGGCCGTCGGGGAGCTGGAAGACGTTGCCGCGCTGGACGGCGAAGCCGGGCACCCTCAGCAGCTCCTGGAAGCCGCCGTCGATGCTGATGCCGAATGCCTCGTAGTCCGGGCACATGTTGTTGTAGCCGTGGCGGCACATGTCACAGCGGCCGCAGCCCACGTTGGGGGTGACGCTGACCCGCGTGCCCTCGCGGAATCCGGTCACCCGCGGGCCGACCGCCACCACGTCCCCGGCGACCTCGTGGCCCAGCACGCGGCGCTGCCCGTCCGGGATCTTGAAGTGACCGTGCTTGAGGATGCGCAGATCGGTGCCGCAGATGGAGGCGGCCCGCACCCGCACCAGCAGTTCGTCGTCGCCGACGGTGGGCTCGGGCACCTCCTCGACGGTCAGCTCCCCGGGCCGGTGCAGGACGGCGGCCTTCATGAGACACCTCCGACAACGCCGGGGCGGATCAGCTCGGCCTGGGCCTCGTCGGCCACCGCGAAGACGACCTTGTTGTACCAGGTGCGGCGTTCGAGCATGTCCGCGAACATCGCCGGTGCCTCTTCCAGGCTCGGGGTGTGGCTGATCAGTGGCGCCACCTTCAGATCACGGCCCAGGTGGCGGACCACCATGTCCCATTCGCTGTGTCCGGCCGGGGTGATCCTGGAGTTCCAGGTGCCGTGGACGCGCAGCTCACGGCGGAGAACGGAGGACACCAGGGCGCGTGGCAGGGTCAGGTCGCCGGAGATGTCGCCCAGCAGCACGACCTGGCCGAGCGGGGCGGCGGCGGTGATGGCCTGTACGAGGGTGGCGGGCAGGCCGCTCGCCTCCACCGCGCAGTCCACACCCCGGCCGCCGGTCAGCTCGCGGACCGCGTCCACCGTGTCACCGGCGGACGCGTCGATGACCGGGAAGCCGAGTCCGGCCATGACGGCGCGCTTGCGCTCGTCGACGTCGGCCACATACACCTCGCTGGCGCCGAGGATGCGGAGCCACTGGGCGGCCAGCGCTCCGATGGGGCCGGCCCCGATCACCAGCGCGGTGGCGTGGGCGGGCAGCTGGAATTTCAGCATGGCGTGCAGGGCGACCGCGGCGGGTTCCACCATGGCGGCGTGGACCAGCGGCACGTCCCGCGCGACCGGCACCAGATTGACCTCGGGTACGTGGAGGAACTCGGCCATGGCGCCGTCGCGCCGCGACCCGTAGTAGTCGTAGCCGGAGCTGACGGCGTACTCGCCGATCTGGGTCATCGGGTCCGCCGGGTCGGGCAGGAGGGGGAAGACCGCGGCGCGGTCCCCGGGGCTGAACCGGCTTCCCTCCGGTGCCTCCTCGACCACGGCGGAGAACTCGTGGCCCAGGACGAGCGGATAGTGGTACGCCTTCCCGCGGCCGAACCTCAGCACGTCCGAGCCGCACACGCCCACGCCTCCGACGCGGACGAGGACGGAGCGATCGCCCACGGGGGTGGGGTCGGGGACCTCGGTGAGGGTGAGGACGCCCTCGGATTGCAGTACTGCTGCCTTCATCGCTCGCTTGCCTCAGACTTCCATGCCGTAGCGGTGGGCCTTGTGCGTCGGGTAGAGCGCGATCTGGGGGATGGTGACGTCGGGCGTGCGCGTGGCTACATAGAGGGAGACCTCGGCGACGTTGTCGACGTCGATGCAACTGGCGTGGATGCCTTCGGCGAGTTCCTTCTCGTCCAGCCAGCCGTCGAGGTAGGCGGGGATGTCGCCGTCGTACAGGCCCTTGTCGATGATCTCGGTCATCGGAGTCTTGACGTGGGACGGGTTGATCACCGTGACACCGATGTTCTTCTCCTTGCCCTCAAGGAGAATGTTCTTGCTGAATCCCATCATCCCGTGCTTGGAGGCGCGGTAGGGGCTGTGGCCCGGGCCGGAGGCCAACCGGGCCGAGGAGGACCCCATGTTGATGATGCGCCCGCCGGTGGGCTGCTTCTCCATGATGCGGAACGCCTCGCGGCAGCACAGGAAGACCGCGGTCAGATTGGGGCCGATGGTCTTGTTCCACTCCTCGAGCGTCACCTCGGTCACCGGCGGTGAGAGGGAGTCGCGGCCCGCGCTGTTGACGAGGACGTCCACCCTCCCCCACTCCTCCACGGCGGACCGGAAGAACTTCTGGACCTGCTCCTCCTCGGTGACATCGGCCTCGACGCCCACGCAGTCGCCGCCCTGGTCCTGGATGGAGGCGACGACCTGCTGGAGCCGCTTGCCGTCGATGTCGACGAGGAGGACCCTGGCCCGGTTGGCCGCGAAGATCCGGCCGACGGCCTCGCCGATGCCGGAGGCTCCGCCGGTGACGATGGCGACCTTGCCCTCCAGCGCTGTGCCGGGAGCGGGTTCGTAGGTGGTGGTCATGCTGTCCCTTGGGGTGTGGTGGGGTGGGTGGTCCATTCCGCGCGCCGGGAGGCGCGGCGGGTGGTTCAGGGGGCGGCTGCGGCCGCGATCTCGGCCGCGCGGCGGGCGTTGCGTCCGATGGCCTCGTACTCCTCCTCGGCCAGCAGTGCCGCGCTCGCGATCCAGGTGCCGCCGCAGGCGGCCACCTGCGGCCGGCTGAGATAGTCGAGGAGGTTGTGCGGCGTCAGGCCGCCCGTGGGCATGAACGCCATCCCGTCGTACGGGGCCGCCATGGCGTCGAGCAGCCGCAGCCCTCCGGACGCCTCGGCCGGGAAGTACTTCACCAGCGGCAGTCCTCTGGCCAGGGCGGCCTCGACGCCGGTGGGGCTGTTGACGCCCGGGACGACGGGGATCTCCCGCTCGAGGCAGTAGTCCACGACGTCGGGGTTGAATCCGGGTGCGACCACGAACTGGGCTCCCGCGTCGACGGCCTGGTCCACGGTCGCGCGGTCCAGGACCGTGCCGGCGCCGACCAGCAGCCCGGGGTGGCGGGCCCGCAGGGTCGCGATCCCCTCCTGGGCCGCCGAACTGCGGAAGGTGATCTCGGCGACCGGCAGTCCGGCCCCGAGCAGCGTCTCGCCGAGCGGGTCGGCGTGACGTACATGGGGCAGGGTGACGACCGGGACGACCCGGAGACGGCGCAGTTCGCTGAGGAGCTCGCTGGGGTTCATCGAATCTCCTTCGCGGTGGTGTCGCCGGGGGTGAGGACGTAGGCATGGCCCACGCGCGGCACGGTCCAGGACGGTGCCGTGGCGCGGCGGCGCAGTTCCTCACGGGCGTGGTCCGGGTCGACGGTGTTGAAGTCGAACAGGCCGAAGTGGTGGCAGAGCAGATGCGGGATCCCGGCCGCCTCGCACAGCTCGGCCGCTTCCCGGACGGTGAAGTTGCCGGGGACGCCGTTGTCGGTGCGGTAGGCGTCCCTCCCGTTGACGGGCAGCAGCGCCAGGTCGGCACCGAGTGCGCGCAGCAGTTCCGGCTGCCCCTCGTAGGGGACGCAGTCGCCGGAGTGGTAGACGCGGAGTCCGCCGATCGTGAGGACGTATCCGAGGAAGCGGTGGTCCCCGTTGGCGTCGTGTTCGAGGTGTTCGTGGGCGGCGGGGACCGGTTCGACGGTGATGTCGCCGTCCAGCTCCACCCGCTCCCCCGCGTTGGTCCCGGTCAGGCGGGTGGCGGGGACGCCACGCTCCAGGGCCCGAGCCCGCTCGGCACGCGGGACGATGAAGCGCGGGTCGTTGTGCGGGAGCAGGGCGCGGATGGTGCCCGGGTCCATGTGGTCGGTGTGTCCGTGGGTGCACAGCACCGCGGTGACCCCGCGGATGGCCTCCGGTGCCACGGGGGCGGGGTGCATCCGGCGGTGCGGGAAGAGCTTGCCGCGGTACTTCTCGGCGAGGGTGTCCGACAGATAGGGGTCGATCAGGATCAGTCGGTCACGGTGGCGCAGGGCGAATCCGGCCTGGCCGAGCCACCACAGTGTCACCTCGTCGGGCCGGGCCTCCTCGGGGGCGGGGAAGGTGCCGGTCACAGGGGTGCCGGGCACGGGGCGCACGGTGGGTCGGATCCTGGAGCCGGTACGGGAGGTGTCAGGCATGGGAGTTCCCGTCGGCGAATTCATGGCTTCCCCGCGGGGTGCCGTCGAGTTCCGCCGGGTCCAGCGCTCCGGTCATCAGCGCGACGGCGTCGGGCATCGAGATGTCGGAGGTGTTCACGAGGGCCACGCGCCGGCCCAGCCGCTGGACGTGGATGCGGTCGGCGATGTCGAAGACATGCGGCATGTCGTGGCTGATCAGGATGACCGGCACGCCCCGGCTGCGAATCTCGCGGATGAGGTCGAGCACCCGCTGTGACTCCCGCACTCCGAGCGCCGCCGTCGGCTCGTCCATGATGATCACCCGGCTGCCGAAACACGCGGCACGTGCGACGGCGACACCCTGGCGCTGCCCGCCGGAGAGGGTTTCCACCGGCTGGGAGAAGTTCTGGATGGTCAGCAGCCCGAGGGAGGTGAGCAGTTGCCGGGTCTCCTCCCGCATCCCCTTCTTGTCCAGGAGGCGGAAGACGCTGCCGAGCGGGCCGGGCCTGCGGCGCTCGCGGCCCAGGAAGAGGTTGGCGGGGATGTCCCGGGAGGGCGCGACGGCCAGGTTCTGGTAGACGGTCTCCAGACCGTGGTCCCGCGCGTCCAGAGGGTTGCGGAACCGCATCGGCTCGCCGAAGAGGCGGATCTCCCCCGAGTCGGGGACCTCCGCGCCGGAGAGGCACTTGATGAGGGTCGACTTGCCGGCGCCGTTGTCGCCGATGACGGCGAGGACCTCGCCGGCGCGCAGCTCGACGTCGGCTCCGCCGAGGGCGGTGACGTGTCCATAGCGCTTGGTCAGGCCGCGCGCCTCCAGGGCGAGCGCCTCGGTGGTGGTGTTCCCGGGGTTCATGCCGCCACCTTCCGGATCCACTGGTCGGCGGCGACGGCCACGATCACCAGGACGCCGACGGTGAAGACCTGCCACAGGGAGTCCACCCCGGACAGGGCGAGCCCGCTGCTGAACACGCCCACGATGAGGGAGCCCAGGAGGGTGCCGAGGACATGGCCGCGGCCGCCGAAGAGGCTGGTGCCGCCGATGACGACGGCGGTGATGGACTGGAGGTTCAGGTTCTCCCCCGCCTGCGGGCTGACCGAGCCGATCCGGCCGATGAGGAACCAGGCGGCGAGGCCACAGATCAGCCCGGCCACGACGTAGACGCTGAGCAGTACCCGGCCGGTGCGGATCCCGCTGAGACGGGCTCCTTCGCGGTGGTCGCCCACCGCGTGCACATGGGCGCCCCACGCGGTTCCCCGCAGCAGCAGTGCGACGGCGGCGAAAGCGCCGAGCATCAGCAGCGAGCTGTACGTGACATCGGTGCCCAGCACCTCGATGGAGCGGCCCGGCCAGCTCAGGAGGGGTGGCACGTCCTGGGCCCGGATGGTCTCGCTCCGCGAGTAGAAGAGGGTGAGGGCGGAGAAGACGCTGAGCGTGCCGAGGGTGGCGATGAAGGGCGGGATCCGGAACCGGGTGACCAGCAGGCCGTTGAGTCCGCCGCAGACACCGCCGGTGATGACGCCGAGCAGCAGGGCCAGGGGTACGGGCAGCCCGTTGGCCACCGCCAGTTTGCCCATCACCACGGAGGCGAGGACGGTGATGGCGCCGACCGACAGATCGATGCCCGCGGTCAGCACGATCAGCGTCTGTGCGATGCCGACCATGCCGATGATCTGCACCTGCTGGACGATCAGCGAGATGTTGAGCGGATCGCTGAACCGAGAACCCACCCACACGCTGAAGAACACGGAGGCGAGGAGGAGGACGGTGAGCGGGCCGAGCAGCGGCTTGGTGTGCAGGGCCGCCTGTCCGCGGGCGAGCAGGCCACGCTGCTCCGGCCGTGCGGTGGGAGGGTCTGCGGCGTATTGCGGGAGGGTGTCGTGCGCCACGGCAACTCCTGGAAACGGTGCGGGATGTCGGGGGATACGGTCGGCGCGGCCGGGGGCTGCCGCGCGCCATCGGACCGGGTCGGGCTGGGGGCTGTCCGGGGGTGCGGCCTCGCGGATGATGTCTGCGGCGGCGCGTGTTCGGACTGTGCCGGGCTATCCCCAGCAGTGGCTCAGGCCCCAGTCCGGCTGCTTGGACTCCAGACCGGATACGGGGGTGTCCGTGATGAGGGAGACTCCGGTGTTGGTGAAGCCCTGGCCGGAAGGGGTGGAGGGCTTGTCCCCGTCCTTGGCGTACGCGGCCACGGCGGCGACGCCCTTGGCCGCCATCTTCACGGGGAACTGCATCGACGTCGCGCCGATGACACCGGCGGCCACGTTCTTGACGCCGGGACAGCCCCCGTCGATCGACACGATGGTGATGTCCTTCTGCTTGCCGGCCGCCTTGATCGCCTGGTAGGCGCCGGCGGCGGCGGGCTCGTTGACGGTGTAGACGAGGTTGATGGTCCCGTTCCTCTGCAGCAGCTTCTCCATGGCGGCGCGTCCGCCCTCCTCGTTCGCGCCGGTCACCTCATGGCCGACGATTCGGGAGTCGCGCTCGTCCCCGATCCGCTTCGGATCGCGGACATCGACACCGAAGCCCTCGAGGAAGCCCTGGTCCCGCAGGACATCCACCTTGACCTGCTCGGGGCTGAGGTCCAGCAGCGCGATCCTCGGCCGCTTGCCCGCCATCCGCGCCTTGGCCCACTCGCCGATCATGCGACCGGCCAGCCGGTTGTCGGTGGCGAACGTGGCGTCCACCGCGGTTGCCGGTTCCGTCGGCGAGTCCAGGGCCACGACCATGACGCCGGCCTTCCGGGCCCGGTCGATGGCCGGGATGATCGCGCCGGAGTCGGCCGGGGTGATCAGAATCCCCTTGGCACCCGCCGCGACCAGGTTCTCAATGGCCTTGACCTGCGAGTCGTTGTCGGCCTGGCCCTTGCCGGCGAAGGTCCTCAAGTCCACTCCGAGCTCGCGGGCCTTCTTCTGAGCGCCTTCGCGCATCTTCACATAGAACGGGTTGTCGTCGGTCTTGGTGATGAGCCCGACGATCGTCTTGCCGTCGTCATGGGCCCCGATGCCACTCCCGCAGGAGGTCAGCAGCAGGGTGAGACCGATTCCCGCGGACGAGGCCGCGAGCGCACTGCGGCGGAGCTTGAGGCGGTGTGCCATGAGATTGCCTTTTCTCAACGTGCGGGGGGTGTGCTGGGGACGGTTCGCCGCCCGCCGGGTGCCGATTCGCGGTAGCGGGGGTCACGGTGCCGACGCCTTCCCTGTCACCTCCGCCCTGGTGGGGCTGTGGATGGCCGGTCCGGAAGGTCTCAGCGGCTCACCCCCAAAGTCGCAGAGCTTTCGAGCACTGTCAATAAATCTCGAAGAAATTTCTACGACACCTCAGCGACACTCGAAGAGCCCGCATCGTCCCGATTCGTAGAAAATTCTTCGAGATGCGTTGACTACAGCCGAAGTCACTGCGAGCCTGGACCTGAGCCTCCGACCGAATCCGTCACGGCCCCTTCCGGACCGCGGAGCCGCCCGCAAAGGACCACGGATATGACAGCGAACCCACCAGGGGCGGTCGCCACCGCACCTCACCCACTCCGCCGCCCCCCACAGCCTCGGTGCCGGCGGACGGGCCCACCTCACATCCCCGCCACCCCGCAGGGGCTGACTCTGCGACTGGCCACCGACCCGACCGCCGCGGCGCGGGCCCGCCGCACCGTCGCCGCAGCGCTGCGCGACTGGGGAGTGCCCGACGACGCCATCGACGACATCGTCCTCATGGCGGACGAGCTGGTGACCAACGCGATCGAGCACGCAGGCGGCCCCGTGTGGCTGCGGCTGCGGCTGCACCGCGGACGCTGCGTGATCTGCAAGGTCGGGGACGGCAGCCGCGAGGCGCCCCGGCTGCGTCACAGCGATTCCGACGCCGAGAACGGCCGCGGGCTGGTCCTCGTCGCGGCGCTCGCCGATGCCTTCGGCGCCCGCGTCACCACCACCGGAAAGGTCATCTGGTTCCGGCGCCGGGTGCGCAGCACCGGCGTCACGTTCCGATGACCGATATCGATTACTGCTCAGTAGACCATGTGTCCGCTGAGTGATACCTTTACCGGCGTGTCGCATGATGGTGGTCTGGCTCTCGTCCGTAAGTCCGTTGAGGTCCTCGACCTGCTCGCCGCGCGAGGGGAGGCGACGGCCGCCCAGCTCGCGGAGGACCTGGGCGAGCCCCGCAGTTCCGTCTACCGGCTTCTGTCGAGCCTCCAGCATCTCGACATGGTGGAGAGCGGCAGCCGGCGCGGCACCTTCCGTCTGGGCTTCCATCTGCTCAGCCTGGGCACAGCCGTGGTGGACCGTTTCGACGAGCGGCGCTTCGCGCAACCGGTGATGGAGCGCCTCCACGACGAGACCGGCGAGACGGTGTATCTGTGCGTCCGGCGCGGC
Source organism: Streptomyces sparsogenes subsp. cuspidosporus (assembly GCF_039532705.1). Lineage (NCBI taxonomy): Bacteria > Bacillati > Actinomycetota > Actinomycetes > Kitasatosporales > Streptomycetaceae > Streptomyces > Streptomyces sparsogenes. The sequence goes on from NZ_BAAASD010000063.1 coordinate 26,485, forward strand.
CGCGACGCGGTGTGCATCGAGCGGCTGGACGGCCGACGGGTCCAGTCACTGGCGCTGAAGCTCGGCGGCGCGTTGCCGCTGCACGCCGGGGCGGCCTCTCGCGCCCTGTTGGCCTTCCAGGACCGCTCGACCTGGTCGGACTATCTCCAGCAGGGGCCCTTGGAGCAGTTCACCCCGACCACCCCAGTCACGGCGGACGCGCTCTTCCCAGTGCTCGAGGAAACCCTCAGCAGCGGAATCTCGGTCAGCGACCAGGACGTCACGCTCGGCGTGGCGGCGCTCGGTGTGCCGATCCTGGACTACCGGGGGCAGGTGCGTGCCGCGCTGTCCGTCAGCGGAGTCCGGGAAGCGATTCTCGGTGCGGAAGCGTCGGGTCTGCGTGAGCGGTTGGTGGAGGCCGGCCAGGAGGTTTCGCGGGCGCTGGGCTGGAAGGCCGTCACCGGCGCCGTCGCCGACTTCGGCTGACGACGGACACCGCCGACCACTGACACCGACAACAGGCAACAGACACCAGAGCCGGCAAAAGCGGTCTGCCCGCCCCGGGTTTCTTCCGGTGCGGGCAGATCACATGGGGTGGTCGGGCTCTCCCGGACGCTTGTCGTCCGGGCGCCTACCGACTCACGGCATGCAGCAGCTCGCGGGCCTCGGCCTCGACCCCCGCGGCATCCAGCCGGTAGTGCGCGTACAGATGCGTGGGCGGACCGATGAGACTGTACTGATCACGAATTCCGTGGCGATGCAGCCGGACCGGCACGGAGTGCTCGGTGATCAGCTCGGCCACCGCGCCACCGAGGCCGCCGAGCACGTTGTGCTCCTCCACCGTCATCAGCAGCCGGGAGCGTCGCGCGGCCTCGAGCACCGCGGTCTCGTCGAGCGGCTTGACGGTGTGCATGTCGAGCACCCCGACGCTGTACCCGCCCGCGTTGAGCGCGGCCGCGGCCCCCAGGGCGGGGTGGACCATGGAGCCGGTGGCGATGAGCGTGAGGTCGCTTCCGGTACCGTGCGCGACCGCCTTTCCGATCTCCAGGGTGGTGCCGGCCGGGTAGACGTCCGGGTCGCGGCCGCGGCCGATACGGAAGTAGATCGGGCCCGGGTGGTCCACCGAGGCGCGCAGCGCCGCGGCCAGGGCCGCGGTGTCGGCCGGTGCGATCACGGTAAGCCCGGCGATGCTCCGGGTGATGGCGAGGTCCTCGGTCGCGTGGTGGGAGGTCCCGTAGAAGCCCAGGGTGATGCCCGCGTGGTGGCCGATCAGCCGGACGGACTGCCGCGTGTACGCGACGTCGGTGCGGATCTGTTCGCAGGCCAGCAGGGCCATGAAGGACGCGAAGGTGGCGACGTAGGGCCGCAGACCGGTGGTGGCCAGGCCTGCCGCCGCGGACACCATGTGCTGCTCGGAGATCCCGAACTGGACGTACTTGTCGGGGTGCCTGTCCTGGAAGCGCACCAGGCCGTTGGAGTACTTGAGGTCGGCTGTGCCGACGACGACGGGATGGCCCTCGTCGGCGAGGTCGGCGAGGGTGTCGCCGAGGGCCTGGAGGCCCGGAGCCTGTTCCAGCAGGCTCAGCAGATGCCAGGATTCCGGCTGCAGACCGGGCGCGACGCTCACCGCGCCCCCCGCAGTTCGGCCAGGGCGTTGGCCTCGTCCTGCTCGGCCAGCCAGCCGAGATGCCATCCGAAGTCGGACTCCATGTAGGAAATCCCCTTCCCCTTGACGGTGTTGGCGACCACCACGGCCGGGCGGTCGCGGTCCTGGTCCTCGGCGAGCGAGCGAAGCAGGGGCAGCAGGGCCGAGACGTCGTGTCCGTCGACCTCCTGCGCCTGCCATCCGAACGCCCGCCACTTGTCGAGCAGGGGCTCGATACCGGTCACTTTGTCGATGCGGCCGTCGAGCGAGTGGTCATTGCGGTCGACGATGGCGACCAGCCGTCCCAGGCGGTGGTGGGCGGCGCTCAAGGCCGCTTCCCAGACCTGCCCCTCGTGCAGTTCCCCGTCTCCGAGCAGGACGAAGGTGGTGTACGGGCGCTGCTGGAGGCGTCCGCCCAGCGCCATGCCGGTCCCGGCCGACAGGGCGTGGCCGAGCGACCCGGAGCTGAAGTCGATGCCGGGGATACGGGTCATGTCCGGGTGGTCGCCGAAGGCGTTCCCCAGACGGGTGTATTCGTCGAGTTCGGCCGCGTCGAAGAAGTCCCAGTCGGCCAACAGCGGGTACAGCGTGGCCGCCGCGTGCCCCTTGCCGAAGAGAAAACGGTCGCGGTCCGGCCAGTCCGGTTCCCCGCGCCTGAGCCGCATCACCCCGTAGTAGAGCGTGGCCAGGATCTCGGCACAGGAGAAGCCGGACGCGTAGTGGCCGGTCTTGGCGATCGAGATCAGCCGCACGGTTTCCAGGCGGGCGAACAGGGCCCGTTCCTCGATGTGTTTGATCAGTTCACTGTCCACCGGCTCGGCCGGCGTCTGTGCAGTCATTCGGTGTCTCTCCCCATCGGTGAGCCCAGTCGGCGAGCCCGATCGGCGGCGCTGCCGGGGCCGGCCCGCGCCGCCTTCGACAGTGGAAATTACCACCCACTGGACACACTGTCCATGCCATGAGAATGTCTCGGTGGTCGCCGTCACACACCCCGGAAGTGGGTGTTCGCCGAAACCAAGGAGAAGCGATGTCGCCGTCCGACCGTCCCCCGCCCCAGGTCGAGAAGGACTCGCGGGCCCTGGACATTCGCCAGCGTCAGGTGCTTGTCACCGCGCCCCGCCAGGTCGCCCTCGTCGAGCGGGACCTCACCGCTCCCCCGCCCGGCGAGGTCCGCGTCCGGGTCCGCGAAGTGGGCGTATGCGGCAGCGATCTGAAGATGTGGTCGGGCGAGCACGCCGTGCTCAGACCTCCGCTGGTCCTCGGACACGAGGCATGGGGGGTCGTCGAAGAACACGCCGTGGACCCCGATGCCACCGGCTCCGCGCCGCTCCCTCCCGGCACCCCGGTGGTCATCGTCCCTCCGGCCGGCTGCGGCACCTGCCACAACTGCTCACGGGGGCGCGAGCAACTGTGTGCCCGGATGCGGTTCGTCGGCGGCCAGATCGATGGCGCCATGGCCCGGTTCCTGACCGTCCCGCCGCGTCACCTGCTGCGGATCGACCCCCAGGTGCCGGAGCAACTGCGCGTGCTGATCGAACCGCTGGCGGTGGCCGTGCACGCCGTCAGCCGGGCCCGCGTCGGCGCCGACGACCAGGCCCTGGTGATCGGCGCGGGTCCCATCGGCGTCTTCTGCGCGCTCGTGCTCGCCGCTCAGGGCGTCGGCCGGGTGGTGGTGACCGACCGGGACCCGCTCCGGCTCGACCTCGCCCGCCGGCTCGAAGTGCGGCACCGCGTGCGGACGACGACCGCCCGACCGCTTGTCGCGGGCGGGGACCACATCCGTTCCGAGGGGGCCGACGTGGTGTTCGACTGCGTCGGCGCCCAGGCCACCATCGCACAGGCGCTGGCGGAAACCTGCCGTGGCGGCCGAGCCGTCCTGGTGGGCATCAGCCCCGCTGAACTGACCGTCGACGGCGTGGCACTCCAGCGCGGTGAACGCGAGCTCATCGGTGTCCAGATGTACCGGCGAGAGGACTTCACCCGCGCGATGGGCCTACTGACCGAAGGACTCGTCCCGGCCGTCGACGGCCTCAAGCACTCCCGGCCGCTCAGCCAGGCCGCGGAGCTGTTCGACGAGCTCGCCCTGCGGCCGAGCTCGGCTCTGAAGGAATCCCTGCTTCCGGATTGAGAGACACCGGGCCGCGGGATGCCCGCCCCTCTCCCCCTCCGCCCCAAAGGATCCGGCCATGAAGCCTTCCCCCGCCGTCACACCACCCTCCCATATCCCCGCCGACACACCCGGCATTCACGCCGTGGCCTGGGCGACGATGATCGGCACCGCCATCGAGTGGTACGACTTCTTCACCTACGGCATCGCCGCGGCCCTGGTCTTCAACAAGCTCTTCTTCCCCGCCGACACCTCGCCGCTGGTGGGAACGCTGCTCGCGTTCAGCACCTACGCGGTGGGGTTCGCCGCCCGGCCCATCGGCGGCGTCGTCTTCGCGCACTACGGCGACAGGATCGGCCGTAAAACCATGCTCGTGCTCTCGCTGCTGCTCATGGGCGGCAGCACCTTCTGCATCGGGCTGCTTCCCGGCTACCCCACCTGGGGTGTCGCCGCTCCACTGCTTCTGGTCACCCTCCGCGTCGTCCAGGGCTTCGGGGTGGGCGGTGAATGGGGCGCGGCCGCCCTGATGGCGGTCGAGCACGCACCGCCCAACCGCCGTGGGTTCTACGGAAGTTGGCCGCAGATGGGCGTGCCGGCCGGAATGCTCGTCGCCAATCTGGCCTTCCTCGCCCTGTCGGGCGCCATCAGTGACCACGACTTCCGGTCCTGGGGGTGGCGTGTTCCCTTCCTCGCCTCCGCGGTGCTCATCGTGCTCGGGCTCGTCATCCGGCTGCGGGTGAGCGAATCACCGGTGTTCCGCGCGATGAAGGCGGAGGGCCGCATCGAACGGCGGCCGCTGGTCGCCGTGCTCCGTACCCAGCCCAAGAACGTCCTGCGCGCCGCGGGCATGAGGTTCGCCGAGAACAGCACCTTCTACATCCACACCACCTTCGTGCTCACCTACGGCACGACGGTGCTCACCCTGAAACGCGACGACCTGCTCATCGGGGTGATCATCACGGCCGCCCTGGGCTTGATCAGCCTGCCCCTGTGGGGACGGCTGTCCGACCGGGTCGGACGGCGCCCCGTCATGATCTTCGGGTCGGCCCTGCTCGCCGCTCTGTCCTGGCCCTTCTTCTGGGCCCTCGACAGCGGGTCGCTGCCCATCGTCTATCTCGTCACGATCCTGTGTATCAACGTCGGCAACCACGCGGTGTACGCACCGCAACCCGCCTACTTCGCCGAGCTGTTCGAACCCGAGGTCCGCTACAGCGGCGCCTCGCTCGGCTCGCAGGCGGCCAGTGTCTTCGCCGGCGGCCTGTCCCCGCTGATCGCCACCGCCCTGCTGGAGGCGGGCGACGGCTACCACCTCATCGCCCTCTACATGACGGCGATGGCACTGATCACCGTATGCACGGCACTGATCAGCCCCGATCCCTACCGCCAGTCCCTCAAGCAATCTTCCGCACCGAGCAGCCGGACTGCCCGGCCCTCCGACTCCTCCACGGAGCTGTCCCATGGCTGACCCCACCGTTCTCATCACCGGCGCCGCCCAGGGAATCGGGGCCGCCACGGCCCGGATCCTTGCGGAGCGCGGCTGGCGCGTCGTCGTCGCCGACCTCAGGCGGGACGCCGCCCGGGCCCAGGCCGACACCCTCGACGCGGCATCCCCCGTGGCGGGCGGACACCTGGCCGTCGCCGTCGATGTCACCGACGAAGCCGGTGTCACCGCGATGTTCGATGACATCACGACGCGGGCCGGGAGGCTCGACGCACTGGTCAACGGGGCAGGTGTCATCTTCCGGCAAGCGGCCCGGGATGTCGACAGCCGGCAGTGGGCCCATCAGCTCGCGGTCCATCTCACCGGGGCGATGCACTGCGCACGCGGGGCCTACCCCCTGCTGGTCCGCAGCCCTCGGGCCGGTGTGGTCAACATCGCTTCCGTCGGGTCCACCTTCGGGCTCCCCGGCCGGCTCGGCTACGCCACCGCCAAGAGCGGGGTGCTGGGCCTCACCCGGACACTGGCGGCCGAGTGGGGGCCGGAAGGCATCCGGGTCAACGCGGTGGCCCCGGGATACGTGGCCACCGACATGGTGCGCAGTGGCCTGGAGTCGGGAGCACTCGACAAGGAGACGCTGGTGCGGCGCACCCCGATGCGGCGGCTGGCCGAGCCCGCCGAGATCGCCACCTCCATCGCCTTCCTCCTCTCCCCCGACGCCTCCTTCGTGCACGGTGCCACCCTCAGGGTCGACGGGGGCATCACCATCGACGGCACCTTCTGACCGCCACCGGCCGAGGACACCCCATGAGCAACCACCCTTCCAGCCGGCTCGGAGACATGAGCGGGCGCACCGCCGTGGTCAGCGGCGCGAGCAGCGGAATCGGGCTCGCGATCGTACGACGCTTCCTTGAGGCGGGCGCGACCGTGCACGGTCTGGCCCGACGTGGCCATCTGATCGAGGAACGCGCACGGGACGCCGCACCCGAGGCGGACCGGCTGCAACACCACAGTATCGACGTCGGTGACCCCGAGGCGGTACGGGACTGGGCGCGGGGGGTGTCCGGGCCGGTGGACACCCTGGTGTGTGCCGCCGGGACCAACATCCCCGAGCGGCGCCTGGCCCAGCTGACGCCCCCGGCCTGGGACTCCATGCTCGCGACCAATCTCAGCGGGACGTTCTACCTGCTGCACGCCTTGCTCCCGCGGCTCCGCGAGGCCCGCGGCGACGTGGTCGTCCTGTCGAGTGTGGCCGGGGCTTGGCCCGATCACACCGGCCCGGCCTACCAGGCCGCCAAGGCCGGGCTCCTGGGCCTCGCACGAGGTGCCGGCCGGGACGAGTACGGCAACGGCATACGTGTGTGCACCATCCTGCCGGGCATCGTGAACACCCCGATCCTCGACGACCGGCCCGAACCCCCGCCGCATGCGCTTCGCGAACTGTTCGTACAACCACAGGACATCGCCGAGGCATGCCTGGGGGCCCTCACTCTCCCCAAGCGGGCCTGTGTCGCCGAAATGACCATCGTGGCCACTCGGCTGCAGTCCATGGGCAATACCCAGGCGGCCACTCCGACGCTGCCACCAGCGGCACCGGACGAACACCGCTCGCCGGTGGCGCCCGGCCCGTCCTGACGCCTCCGCCCGGAGCCCCGCCCGAACGCGGCTGACCTCGCCCGACGAGGTCGGCCGCGTCCCGTAGGTACGTACGATCCAGCGGTTCGGATAGACGCCCTCGCCCGTGGACCGCTCGGACCCATCAGAGAAGGGACGGCATGTCCACTTCATCAATGCTGCGCGGGGAAGCCCCGGGCGGCACCCCACGGCGACTGGGCTGGACCCTTGTGCTGCTGGCCTTCGCGCAGCTGATCTACTCGCTTGACCTCAACATCGTTTTCGTCGCGCTCCCCGAGATCGGCTCCGGCCTGGGCTTCCGGGTCCAGACCCAGCAACTGGTGGTCAGCGCGTACGTCGTCTTCGCGGGCGGCTGTCTGCTGCTCGGCGGACGCGCGGCGGACCTGCTGGGCCGCCGCCGGATGTTCGTTCTGGCCCTCGCCCTGTATGCCGTCTCCTCGCTGGCGGGCGGCATGGCGGGCAGCCCCGGTGTCATCATCACCGCCCGCGCCATCCAGGGCATCGGCGGCGCACTACTGCTGCCCTCCACCCTCTCCCTGATCAACACCCTCTTCGAGGAAGGCCCCAAGCGGAACCGGGCGCTCGCGGTCTGGGGCGGCGCCGGCGCCAGCGGTCTGACCATCGGCGCACTGCTCGGCGGCGTCCTCACGGAGCAGTTCGGCTGGCCCACCGTCTTCTACGTCAACGTTCCCCTGGCCGGGCTCGTCGCCCTGGCTGCCCTGTTCGTCATCCCGAGCGACCGGCTCGCGGTGAACGCCGCAAGTTCGACTTCCCCGGCTCGCTCAGCGTCACCGCCGACGCCACCCTGCTGGTCTTCGCCCTCGTCGAGGGCCCCGAGCTGGGCTGGGACCACCCGCTCGTGGTCGGGGCCTTCGTGCTCGCCATCATCTCGCTGGCGGCGGACTGCTGGGCGTGCCCGGCGATGGCGATGGGGATGGACCGACCCGTCGGCTTGGGCAGCACCTCCAGCTTGCGCTCGGCCCCAGTCCGATGTCGGGCAGGCTGATGCCCTCGCCGCTCGGGCGATTGGCCCAGGCCGTGCGCAGGATCCCCACGTTCTTGCGGAAGGTGGCACCGCGGGCCTGGAAGTCCGCGTCGAACAAGGGGTACTCGACCGGGCGGTCGCCGCTGGCCAGCCCCAGAATGAAGCGGCCGCCGGAGAGGACGTCGACGGTGGCTGCCGCTTTCGAGACGAGCAGAGGCTGCCTCAGCGGCAGCACAATGGCGGCGGTCCCGAGCACGACCCGCTCGGTGACGGCCGCGAGATGCCCCAGATGCGTGAACGCCTCGAAGACGGAGCCGGCGTCGCCGAACTGCTCGGGATCGTACAAGGGAACATCCCGGACCCACAGGCCGGCGAAGCCCAGGGTGTCGGCGAGGCGCGCCAGTTCGGCGTGGCGGGTCAGGTCAGGGACGCCGAAAGGACGGCCGGCGGCCCGGTCGGCACGCAGGCGCGTGTTGCCCCAGTCATTGTCGAGAGGGAGCTCAAGGCCCAGAGTCGGCAGACCCGCGGGGTTCACGAGCCGCTCCAGGACGATAGGTGTGGGAGACATCGAAGACACCTTTCTACGCCGGCACAGGGCACGGCCGGTGGTGTGAGACGGCGGGTGAAGCAGGCCAGGACCGCAGAACCCGGCGCGGAGAGGAGGCGCGGCGCGTGCGGGCCCGTCCTCCCACCCGCGCGAGCCTGAGGGACCCGTACGGGAGAGTGTGGATCGCTCCCGCACGGGCCGCCCAAGAGTGGCTAGTTGAGGGTGTCCGGGTCGGGACCGGTGCGCAGACCGCGGTCGAGGGCGGCGATCGCGGCCATCTCCTCGTCCGACAGAGTGAAGTCG
>NZ_BAAASD010000064.1:0-33458 GCF_039532705.1 Streptomyces sparsogenes subsp. cuspidosporus
CGTCGTGGGGAACCAGGCGGCCAAGCCTCCCGAACCATGATCGGCAGCCCGATGAAAGCCACACCCGGTTCCCCTGGGCGCCACAACCCTACGAATGGCTGGGGCAGACCCAGGAAGAAGGTAGAGCTCGATGACCCCCTTGGCGCCGAGCCCCAGCAACAGTGCCTTGGCGAAATTGGGATCGCCCGCCTGAGCGCCGTACTTCTGGAGCTGGGACAGCGCCTTGGCGTCGCCCTGCGCCGCCTTTTTCGCGAGTTCCGCCGCCTTGCCGCCGTCCATGCCGGCCTGCAGAGCGCGAATGTCGTCGGGAAGGTCCCACAGCGTCCCCGTCGGCGTCCACTGGGGAACGTACGCCGTGGTCGCCTGGAGATGTTGCAGGATCGCCTGGCGGCGCCTGAGGTCACTGGCCTCCGCGCGCATCCGGCCGGCCATGCCGCGCAGCCGTGTGGCGGGCCCGACGGGCAATTGGGCCTGGCTCAGCTCCCATTGCAGCGCCTGGGCGCACTGTTCCACCTGCCCGCAAGCGGCCGTGAACCGGGCCACCATCTGGTCGAAGGCGGGCTGCTTCACTCCGACCGCGCCGCTCATCGCAGCCCGCTCAGCTCGGTGCGCAATGCGGCGACCTTACGCCGGGCGCTTTCCACCGCTTCGCTCAGGGCGCCCTGCAGTTCCCCTTGGTGTGCGGCCGCGGCGGATCCGAAGGCCTGCCCCTTCGGGCCGAACCAGGCGCCGCCGTTCATGGCGGCGCAGGCCGAGGCGAGAATGCCCCAGTACTGGTCCGACAGGGCCTGGATGCGATTCAGCGCGCCCTGCGCCTGATCGATCTTCTCTTGCAGTTCTCGCTTTCGGGCCTGCAGGTCCCCGTCAGCCACGGCAAAGCTCCCCGTACCCCAACTCGATTTCCCGTTCTCTTTCCTCGGGCCACGCCACGCGGCTCAGGGGGAAATTCTGGCGTCGGGGTGATCGGGCGTCATTGGCACCGGGCGCACGGTCCTTGGCCTGCGGCGCACCGCGCGCCGGCGGGGCCCGCTCACGGGGTGAGGAGGAGCGGGCCCGGGGCTGCTTTCAGGAGCCTTCAGGGGCTTTCAGGTGCGTGCGGAGTCGTGGAAGCGGCGGTGCAGTTCGCGTATGCGCTCGGCCAGGTCGGGGACCGGCCCCTCCACCACGGCGCCCGGGACGACTTCCCGGATGGGCAGGGTCCGGACGGGCGGCGCGGGGACCCCGAGGTCGCCGAGCCAGGCCGCCAGTTGCTCGGACGAACTCGCGTACACGATGCGGCCGAGGCCGACCCAGCCGTGGGCCGCGGCGCACATCGGGCAGTGCTCGCCCGAGGTGTAGACGGTGGCCGCGGCGCGCTCCTCGGGGGTCAGGTGCGCCGCGGCCCAGCGCGCGATCTCGAACTCCGGGTGGCGGGTGTGGTCGCCGGACGCCACGTGGTTGTGGTCCTCGAAGAGGACGGTCCCGTCCGCGGCGACGAGCACCGACCCGAACGGCTCGTCGCCCGCCTCCAGGGCCTCGGTCGCCAGCTCCACGCAGCGGCGCAGTCGGCGCAGGTCGGCATCGCTCACCATGGCGGCCTCCTCAGGAAGTGATCTTCGCGGCATGCTAGGGGGTGTCTTGTGGATCAGGCTGGATCAGCGAGCGGCGTCAGGGGGCACCGCCCAGCGGTAGCTGGGGGAGCGTCCAGCCGCAAGGCGGAGGAGGAGAGCGCAGCGGCGCTGCGTGCGACGACGACAACGCAGCCGGGGGCACCTCCCGGGCGAAGCCTGGGGGCGGGCGTGCCAGGCGTCGGGAGCCCAGCATGATCCACAAGACACCCCCTAGATCGTCACCGCGCGCGAACGCATCCGGATTGCGGCCGACCGGTGGTCAGGAGTAGTTCTTGCCCATCAGCGAGGAGAATTCCTCCGGGTCGGTGTCGAATCCGCGGACCCCTTCGTGGAATTCCCACTCGCCCGAGCCGCTCCGGGTGAATTCGGCGATCGTCGCGGCCTTCGCGCCCAGCGCGCCGATGAAACTGCTGTTCACCAGCTCGGTGATCCCGTCGGCTATCCGGAAGCTGCAGTTGGCCACGTCGCTGAAGGTCTTGGGACCGTGGTTCTGCTGGATGGCCACGCCCACGACCACCCGCCGGTAGTCGGGGGCCAGCCGGCCCAGGTCCAGGGTCATGACCTCGTCGGCGCCGAAGCCCTGGCCGGTCTGGCTGTCCCTGTTGAGGGTGATGGTGCCGTCGGGCGACCGGCTGTCGAAGTGCACCAGGTACGCCGGTTCACCGTACGGGTCCGCCGCGGTGTAGGTCGCCGCGACGATGTCGAGATCATGGGCGGGCTGCCCCAGCGGGCTGGGGTCCCACTTGAGCGCCACCTGGACCTTGCTCGGACCCTTGTTGAGGCCGGTCACCTGACTCCCCTTCCCGGAATTGAGCCGACGGAATTCCCGCGCGCTCGGATCCCTGGTGTCTCAATCCCGCTGCCTGGTACTGCGGTTGTCGATTTTATCAGCGGGCTCCCGCCGGGAACGGCGGAACACGGCGGCCGGGCGCCCGCGGCCTCTCCCGGCCCACGCGTTACCGGCCCCCGCCCGCCTACGCCTGTCAGCGGCCGTCACCGGCCGGGCCCCGCTGGACGAGCTGCCGGCGCAGCCGCACCAGTTCGCCGTGGCCGTGCGCCGCGTAGGAACCGGTCAGCCGCCCCGCCTTGGAGAGCCTCAGCCGGTACGGGATGACGCCGGCGAGACGGAGCACGGCCGCCAGGGGGGCCAGAAGCAGCCGCAGCAGAAGTTCGGCCAGCCAGAAGGGCGTCATCACGGCGAAGACGAGCAGGAAGGGCAGAGCGATGATCGCGGAGATCGGATCGTCGCCCAGGCCGCTGGGAGCGTGCTCGAAGGCTACTTCCGGTTTGACCCACCGCGGCCACGCCAGCCTCTGCTGTCGCAGCCGCCACTTGACTCCGGATCCGTCTTTCCACCGCACCCGGGCACCTTATAGGCCCCATCCGGCCGCCTCGTGGCCGGGGCAGCCCGCCATGTGGCCGAATCGGCGCGTTCATCGAATGGAAATCGATGGCCGGCACGGGGATGGGGTTCTGCCCTTGTTTGTCGCAAGCGAGCCGTTCGCTCACCTCGGCCGGTTCGGGACCGATCACCGATCCGGCGGCGGTGTCGGTCTTGACGTTCCATCAGAGCCGTCGTGTAATTCATGCTCGCGTCGCACCCCGGCGGAAATCAGAAGCCATACCTTCGCTGCACGTGCCGGGAATGATCTCCCTTTATCCCGCTCCGCCGATTTTTTCGGAGAAGCCATGAGATCTGCTGCCCGGCTCGGCGACCTCGTCATCGGCATCACCCCCTTCGGACGGCCGGACGCCAGGCTCGCCGCGGCGGTCGGCCGCGCCGGCGGGCTCGGGGTCCTCGACCTGGGGGCCGGGGACCGGTCGGCCCGGGAGGCGCTGGAGCGCCTGCGGGAGTGGGCGCCCGACGGCCGCTACGGGGTGCGGGTCGGCCCCGGCTGCCGACTGGCGCCGGCGGACCTTGTGGCGGACCGCGGTGGAACGGAGGACCACGGTGAGGCGGGGGCCGGAGGTGGGACCGGGGCCGGAGGTGGCGGCGGGGCGGGCCCGGACACGGTGGTCCTCGCGCCGGACTCCCCCTGGGGGGTGGCCGACGCCGTGGGCCACCGTCGCGTCCTCGCCGAGGTCACGGACCTGGAGGAGGCGCTCGACGCCGTACGGGCCGGCGCGCACGGTCTGATCGCCCGGGGCGGCGAGAGCGGCGGCCGGGTCGGGGCGCTCGGCACATTCGTCCTGCTCCAGCGATTGCTCGCCGAGCCGGGGGTGTCCGTACCGGTGTGGGCCTGCGGCGGGATCGGCGTCCATACGGCCGCGGCGGCGGTCGTCGGCGGGGCGGCGGGCGTCGTGCTGGACACCCAGCTCGCGCTGCTCGCCGAGTCGGGGGTACCGGAGGAGACGGCCGCCGCGATCCGCTCCCTGGACGGCTCGGAAACCGTCGTGGTCGACGGCCACCGGGTGCTGCGCCGCCGGGTCCGCGGGTCGGGCGCTCCCGATCCGCGCGTTCGCGATCCGCGCGCCGGCGCGCTACCCGTGGGTCAGGACGGCTTCCTGGCGGCGCGCTTCGCCGAGCGCCATGGCGACGTGGGCCGGGCCGTCCGGGCCGTGGCCGAGGCCGTGCGGGGCGCCGTACGGGACGAGCGCGCCGCCGCGGCGCTGCTCCCGGGCTCCCCGATGGGGGTGGCGCTCGGCACCCGGCTGCCGGTGGCACAGGGGCCGATGACCCGGGTCAGCGACGGCGCCGGGTTCGCCGCCGCGGTCGCGGCCGAGGGGGCCCTGCCGTTCCTGGCCCTGGCCCTCGCCGGGCGGGAGCGGGCCCGCGCCATGCTGGCGGACGCGGCGGCCGCCCTCCCCGGGCGCCCGTGGGGGGTCGGGGTGCTCGGCTTCGCCCCCGAGGAGATCAGACAGGCCCAGTTGGAGGCCGTACGGGAGATCCGGCCCAGCCACGCGATCATCGCGGGCGGGCGGCCCGCCCAGGCCGAGGCGCTGGAGCAGGCCGGAATCGCCACCTTCCTGCACGTCCCTTCGCCGGGCCTGCTGGCGCAGTTCCTGCGGTCCGGCGCCCGGCGGTTCGTGTTCGAGGGGGCCGAGTGCGGCGGACACGTCGGGCCGCGGAACAGCTTTCCGCTGTGGGAGGCCCAGATCGCGGTGATCGAGGACTTCCTCGACGAGGCGGGCCGCGACGGGGGCGCGGCCCGGACCGAGGGCAGGGGCGTCCCGGCGGCGAGTTCGGTCCGGACCGAGGGCGGGGACGCGGGCCGGATCGAGGTGTTCTTCGCGGGCGGTGTCCATGACGAGCGGTCCGCCGCGATGGTCGCCGCCCTCGCCGCCCCGCTGACCCGGCGCGGCGTGGCGGTCGGCCTCCTGATGGGCACCGCGTATCTCTTCACCGAGGAGGCGGTCGCCCACGGCGCCGTCCAGCCGCTCTTCCAGCGCCAGGTGGTGACGGCGCGGCGCACCGCGCTGCTGGAGACCGCTCCGGGGCACGCCACCCGCTGTGTGCCCAGCCCGTTCACCGAGGAGTTCGAGGCCGTCAAGGAGCGGTTGCGCGAGGAGGGTGTCCCCCAGCGGCAGGTGTGGGAGCGGCTGGAACGGCTCAACGTCGGCCGGCTGCGGATCGCGGGGAAGGGGGTCGAGCGGGACCCGGGCGGCGCGTTGGTGGCGGTCGGGGAGCAACGTCAACTCAGGGATGGCATGTTCATGGCAGGGGACGTGGCCGTGCTGCGCTCGGACACCACCACCGTCGCCGCCCTCCACCACCGCGTCGCCCCGGCCGCCGCCGACTTCTTCCGCACCGCCGCGGCCGCGCTCCGCGAGCGCCTGGGCGAGGCCGCGCCCGCGCCGGCGGAGCGGGACGCGCCGCCGCCCGTGGACGTGGCCGTGGTCGGCATGGCGTGCATGTTCCCCCAGGCCCCCGACCTCGCCACGTTCTGGGCCCATGTGGTCGGCGGCGTCGACGCCGTCACCGAAGTGCCCGCGTCGCGGTGGGACCCCGCCGTCCACTATTCCGCCGACCAGGACGGCGCCACGGTCTCCAAGTGGGGCGGCTTCCTGCCCCCCATCCCCTTCGACCCCCTCCGCTACGGCATCCCGCCGGCCTCCCTCGGCAGCATCGAGCCGGTGCAACTGCTCGCGCTGGAGGCCGCGCGACGGGCCCTGGAGGACGCCGGGTACGCCGCCGTGCCCGACGACCGCGGCGGCCCCCGCGTCGCCGCGTCGCCGAGCGGTTCGCAGGTCGGTTCGCCGGCCGGTGGCCGGGCCTTCGACCGGTCCCGTACGTCGGTCGTCTTCGGCGCCGAGGCGGGCAGCGACCTGTCCAACGCCCAGACGCTGCGCGCCGTGCTGCCGTCCTACCTCGACACGGTCCCCCAAGGCCTCGCCGAGCAGCTGCCCGAGCTGACCGAGGACTCCTTCCCCGGCATGCTCGCCAATGTGATCGCCGGGCGGATCGCCAACCGGTTCGACCTCGGCGGCGCCAACTACACGGTGGACGCGGCCTGCGCCTCCTCACTGGCCGCCGTCGACGTGGCCTGCAAGGAGCTGGTCACCGGCGGCAGCGACCTCGTGCTGTGCGGCGGCGCCGACCTGCACAACGGCATCAACGACTACGTGCTCTTCTCCTCCGTGCACGCCCTGTCCCCCACGGGCCGCTCGCGCACCTTCGACGCCTCGGCGGACGGCATCGCGCTCGGCGAGGGCGTCGCATGCGTGGTCCTCAAGCGGCTGGCGGACGCCGAGCGCGACGGCGACCGCGTGTACGGCGTGATCAAGGGCGTGGGCAGCTCCAGCGACGGGCGGTCGCTCGGGCTCACCGCGCCCCGGCCCGAGGGCCAGCGGGCCGCGCTGGAGCGCGCCTACCGCAACGCCCGGATCTCCCCCGCCGACGTCGGCCTCGTCGAGGCCCACGGCACCGGCACGGTCGTCGGCGACCGCACCGAGCTGTCCATCCTCACCGAGGTGTTCACCGCCGCCGGGGCCACGGCTGGCGGTTGCGCGCTCGGCTCCGTCAAGTCGCAGATCGGGCACACGAAGTGCGCGGCGGGTCTGGCGGGGCTGGTCAAGACCGCGCTGGCGCTGTACACCGGCGTCAAGCCGCCCACCTCGCACCTGCGCCGCCCGAACACCTCCTGGGACGCGCGGAGCAGCCCCTTCGCCTTCCACACCGAGGCCGCCCCCTGGGTGGCGCCGCCCGCCGAGCGGATCGCCGGGCTCAGCGCGTTCGGCTTCGGCGGCACCAACTTCCACGTCGTCCTGGCCGCCCATGACTCCGGGCCGCCCCCGGCCCACGCCCTGGACGCGTGGCCCGCCGAGCTGTTCACCTTCCGCGGCACCGACCGGGCGGCCGCCCTCCGCGCCGTCGAGGAGACCCTGGCCCTCGCCGAGGCGGCCGGGCCCGGGGAGTCGCCCTGGCGCCTGCGTGACCTCGCCCTCGCCGCCGCCACCCGCGCCGAGACCGCCCAGGGCCCGGTCCACGCCGCCGTTGTGGCCGCCACCCCGGGCGGCCCCACCGGGCTGGCGGCGCAACTGCGTCGCGTCCTGGTGGGGGAACACGACCCCGCCGCGGGAATCCACCTGGCCGCCCCGGAGGGGGCGAGCGGCCCGGAGGGCTGTAGCGGCCTGGAGGGCAGTGGTGCGCCGCGTGGCGACAGCCCGCAGGGCGTTGCCGCACCGGACGGCGGTGGCGGGCCGGAGCGCAGTGGTGTGCCGGACGGCGGTGGCGGGCCGGAGCGCAGTGGTGTGCCGGACGGCGGTGGCGGGCCGGAGCGCAGTGGTGTGCCGGACGGCGGTGGCGGGCCGCGCGAAGACGGCCGCTCGGGCGGCGGGGGCGGTCTCGCGTCTGCGCCCGGCAAAGTCGCCTTCCTCTTCCCGGGGCAGGGCAGTCAGCGGCCCGGCATGTTCGCCGATCTGTTCGTCGCCTTCCCCGAACTCCACGGCCTCGCCCGGCTCGGCCGGGCCCACGCCGCTGTCCTCCACCCGCCGGCCGCCTTCGAGGAGGCGGAACGGGCCGCGCAGCGGGACAGGATCACCGACACCCGGGTGGCCCAGCCGGCCCTCGGCGTCGTCGGCCTGGCCGCGCACGCGCTGCTCACCTCAGCCGGTGTCCGCCCCGCCATGGCCGCCGGGCACAGCTACGGCGAGCTGGTCGCGCTCTGCGCGGCGGGCGCGCTCGCCCCGGCGGCCCTGCTGGAGCTGAGCGCCGAGCGGGCCTCCGCGATCCTGGACGCGGCCCGGGACGCCGGTCCCGAGCCGGGCACCATGGCGGCGGTGACCGCGAGCCGTGACGACGTCGAACGCGTCCTGCGGCAAGGCGGCCTCGGCGACCGGGTCGTGGCCGCCAATCACAACGCGCCGCGCCAGACCGCCGTCTCCGGGCCCCGGCAGGCCGTGGACACCGCCATCGAGCTGCTCCGGGACGCCGGGTACTCGGTGAAGCGGCTCTCGGTGGCCTGCGCCTTCCACAGCCCGCTGGTGGCCGCCGCCGGCCGCCGGTTCGCCGAGGCGCTCGGCCGACAGCCGGTACGTCCGCCCGAATACCCGGTCTGGGCGAACCGCACCGCCGCCCCGTACTCCGGCGACGCGGACGCGATCCGCGCGGAACTGGCCGCCCAGATCGGCGCGCCGGTCCGCTTCGTCGAGCAGATCGAGGCCATGTACGAGGCCGGGGCCAGGGTGTTCGTCGAGGCGGGGCCGGGCACCGTGCTCACCCGGCTGGTCGGCGAGATCCTCGGCGACCGCCCGCACCGCGCCATCGCCTTCGAGGGACGGCGCGCCGGCGCGCGGGGCGCGGCCGTCGGCGGCGGCCCGCGCGGGCTGTACGGCTTCCTCGACGCACTGGCCCAACTGGCCGTCGCCGGGCTTCCGGTGCGCACCGGTTGGCTGTTCCGCGGCCGCGACGCCGTGGACGCCGGCCGCGCCCCCGCGCGGAAGCGGCCCGGCTGGACGGTGGACGGGCAGCTGGTCCGTACCGCAGCGGGGGAACTCCTGCCCGGCGCCCTGGCGCCGGCCCGACGTGTCGTGGAGGCGACGGTGAGCCAGACGGACCGGGACGCGCTGATCCTGGAGTTCCTGAGGACCAGCCGCGAGATGGTCGCGGCGCAGCGCGATGTGCTGCTGACCCACCTGGGGGCCGTGCCGGGCACCGGCCCCGCGGCGCCGGCGGCGCCGCCCGGGTACGGGGTGGCCGGTTCGCTCGCGCAGGCCGAAGCGGGTGTCGGCACCGGTGTCGGCGCCGGCGTCGGTGTCGGGGTCGGGGAAGCGAGCACGGCCCTTGCGCCGCGGCCGGTGAGCGCCGCGACGGCGGCCCTCGCCGAACCGGGGGCACCCGACGCGCCGGTGGCGGTCACCGAGGCCGAGGTGGCAGGGATGGTCGCCCGGATCATCAGCGAACGCACCGGATACCCGATCGACATGATCGAGCCGGATCTCGATCTGGAGGCGGACCTGAGCATCGACTCGATCAAGCGGGCCGAGATCGCGGGCGAGCTGGCGATGCGCCTGGGTGTGGGCGGCACCGGCCGCGACGGC
Organism: Streptomyces sparsogenes subsp. cuspidosporus; assembly: GCF_039532705.1. Taxonomy (NCBI): domain Bacteria; kingdom Bacillati; phylum Actinomycetota; class Actinomycetes; order Kitasatosporales; family Streptomycetaceae; genus Streptomyces; species Streptomyces sparsogenes. The sequence continues at coordinate 9,090 of NZ_BAAASD010000064.1, forward strand.
GCGGCCGCGCTCGCGGACGAGGAGCTGGAGGAGCTGACGAAGGCCCGTACCACCGCCGCGGTCACCGCCTGGCTCACCCCGCGCCTCGCCGCCGACCCGGCGCAGGAGAGCCCGGCGCCGCTCGCGGCCACCGTCGTCCCCGACGACAGCGGACCGCGCGTCAGCGGCAGCCCGGAACCCCCCGTTTCCGGGCCGGCCTCCCCCACCCTCACGGGCGTGGCGCCCCAGCGCATGCTGCTGCGGGCCGTACCACTGGCCGAGGCCAGAGCGACCGATGAGCCCTCGGCCGTCCTCGCCGGGCGGCGGTTCGTGCTGCTGGGTGGGGACGAGGCCGTGGCCGAGGCGGTCGGCGGGCGGTTACGCGGGCACGGCGCCGAGGCGGTGGCCCTGGCGGGCGGGCATCTCCTCGGCGAGGACGACGGCCCCGTGGACGGGGTGGTCCTGCTCCAGCCGTGGGGCGGATCGGGCGCGCCGGTGCTGCCCACGGCCTACCCGGTGCTGCGGGCGGCCCTCGGGCGCCGCCCGCGGTGGCTGGTGGCCGCCCGGCGGACGGACCCGCTGGATGTCGGGACGGCGGGGCTGCACGGCCTGTTCCGCACGGTCGCCCGGGAGTACCCGGACACGGCCGCCACGGTCGTGGACCTCCCCGCCACCGCGTCCGCCGCGGACGCCGCCGACGCGCTGCTGGCCGAGGTGCTCGCCCCCGACCACCCGCCCGTCGTGCTGCGCACCGCCGGCGGACGGCGCGGACTCGAACTCACGGAGAGCGGACTGGGGATCCTCGGCAGCTCCGGCGCGGGGCCCGCCGGGGACGGGGCCGCGGAGGCGGCGGCCATCGGCCTCGACCACGACTCGGTGGTCGTGCTGGTCGGCGGGGCGCGGGGGATCACCGCGCGGTGCGCGGCGGCCCTCGCGGCGGCCGCCCGTTGCCGCATCGAACTGCTCGGCCGCACCCCCGCCCCCACCGGCCCGGAGGACCCGGCCACCGCCGGGGTCCGGGACGAAGCCGCCCTGCGCGCGGCGCTCGCCGCGCGGGGCGGCGGGAAGCCCGCGGAGATCCAGCGGGAGGCGGCCCTGATCCTGGCGCGCCGCGAAGTGGCCGCCACCCTGCGGGAGCTGGGCGACCTCGGGGCCCGGGCGCGCTACCGGTCGGTCGATGTCCGCGACCCCGACGCGGTACGCCAGGCCGTCAAGGAGATCCACGCCGACCACGGCCGGCTGGACGGTGTCGTCTACGCGGCGGGCGTGATCGAGGACCGGCTGATCGAGGAGAAGTCCGCCGAGTCCTTCCAGCGGGTGTTCGACACGAAGGCGGGCGGGGCGCGCACCCTCCTGGACGCGCTGGAGGAGCTGTCGACCGGCCCGGGCGGGCCCGCCGCCGGTCCGGGGGTGCCGTCGGGCGGGCCGGGCGGAGGTCAGGGAGGGGGCGGCGGGCCGGCGTTCGCGGTGCTCTTCGGCAGCGTCTCCGCCGTGCTCGGCAACCGCGGCCAGGCCGACTACGCGGCGGCCAACGACGCGCTGGAGGCCCTCGGCGCGCGGTGGGCGGCCCGCACCGGCGGCCGGGCGCTGACGGTCCACTGGGGTCCCTGGGCGCCCACCGGCGCGCACGCAGGCATGGTCAGCCCCGCGCTCGCGCGCGCCTACGCGCGGCGTGGCGTCGAACTCATCGACCCCGAAGAGGGGGCGCTGGCGCTGCTGCGCGAGCTGGCGTGGGGCGGGGAGTCGGCCGGGGTCGTGGTCTACACCGCGTCGGGCTGGTGACGACCGTGGCGTACGACGACCACGGTGGGGCGGCGCCGGGCAGAGGCGGCCGTACGCCCCCGGTGGCGATCGTCGGGATGGCCGTGCTGCTGCCCGGCGCGCCTGATCTGCCGACGTACTGGCGCAACCTGGTGTCCGGGGTGGACGCGATCAGCGAGGTGCCGGCCCGGCGGTGGGACGCCGCGTTCTACGCCCCCGGGGGCGGGCGCGGCCCGGCCGGCCAGGGCGCCGACCGGGTGTACTGCCGCCGGGGCGGGTTCGTCGACGACCTGGCCGAGGTGGAGGTCACCCGCTTCGGGATCATGCCCGCCTCCGTACCGGGCACCGAGCCCGACCAGTTGATCGCCCTGCACGTCGCGGCCGCGGCGGTCGCCGACGCGGGCGGCGAGCGGCGGCTGCCCGACCGTGGACGGGTCGGGGTGGTGCTGGGCCGCGGCGGCTACCTCACCCCGGGTCTGGTCCGCCTCGATCAGCGGGTACGCACCGCCCACCAGCTCGTACGCACCCTCGGCGAGCTGCTGCCTGCCCTCGGCGCCGACCAGTTGGAGCGGGTGCGCGAGGCGTTCACCGAGCGACTGGGCCCCGACCGCCCCGAGGCGGCCATCGGCCTGGTGCCCAACCTCGCCGCCTCGCGGGTGGCCAACCGGCTCGACCTCGGCGGCCCCGCGTACACCGTGGACGCCGCCTGCGCCTCCTCGCTCGTCGCCGTCGACCAGGCGGTGGGCGAGCTGGCCTCCGGGCGGTGCGACATGATGCTGGCGGGTGGGGTGCATCACTGCCACGACATCACCCTGTGGAGCGTCTTCGCGCAGTTGCGCGCGCTCTCGCCGAGCGAGCGCATCCGCCCCTTCCACCGTGAGGCCGACGGGATCCTGATCGGCGAGGGCACGGGCGTCGTGGTGCTCAAGCGGCTCGCCGACGCGCGGCGGGACGGGGACCGGGTCTACGCGGTCATCAGGGGCACCGGGGTCGCGGGCGACGGGCGCGCCGCGGGCCTGGTCAACCCGGACCCGGGCGGCCAGACGCGGGCGGTGCGGCAGGCGTGGCGGGGCGCAGGGCTCGACCCACGGGAACCCGGCTCCCTCGGGTTGCTGGAGGCGCACGGCACCGCGACCCCCGCGGGCGACGCGGCCGAACTCGCCACGGTGGCGGAGGTCTTCGGCGCCCCGACCGGCGACGGCGCCGACCGGGCCGTGATCGGGTCGGTCAAGTCGATGATCGGCCACACCATGCCGGCGGCCGGGGTGGCGGGCCTGGTCAAGGCCGCCCTGGCGGTCCACCACGGCCTGCTGCCCCCCACGCTCCACTGCGACGACCCGCACCCGGCCCTGGCCGGGACCCGCTTCCGTACGATCGGCACCGCCGAGCCCTGGGAGAGCGCCCCGGCCACGCGGGTGCGCCGCGCGGCGGTCAACGCGTTCGGCTTCGGCGGGATCAACGCGCATGTGGTGCTGGAGCAGGCACCACCGGGGGCGGCGTGGGCCCCGGCGCCCCCAAGCCCCCGGCCATCGGAAGGGGCCGGTGCGGCGGACGGGGCCCGGCCGGGTGATGGCGCCCCCCGTGTCCGGGTCGTTGAGCCGGAGCGGGTGGTGGCGCTGGTCGGGGGGACGGCCGAGGAGTTGGGCGCGCGGCTGGCGGCGGAGGACGCGGTCCTGCGAGAGGCCACGCCCGGCGAGGGGCCCGGCGCCGCGGGCCGGGTTCGGCTCGGTGTCGTCGGGCCGACCGCGAAGCGGCTGGCATTGGCGCGGCGGGTGGTCGCCAAGGGGTGTTCGTGGAGGGGGCGCGGTGATGTCTGGTTCACGCCCGCTCCGCTGCTGAGCGAGCACGCCGCGGCGGGGCCGGGGCGGGTGGCCTTCGTCTTCCCGGGGCTGGAGGCCGAGTTCGCGCCCCGGGTGGACGGCGTCGCCGAGTACTTCGGGCTCTCCCCCGCCCCCGCGGGGCCGGCCGACGGTCGGGTGCGGGTCGGCGATGTCGGCCGCCACGGGGTCGGCGTGTTCGCCGTCAGTCGCCTGCTGGACGGCGCGCTGCGGCACATGGGGGTGGTCCCGGACGCGGTGGCCGGGCACAGCGTCGGCGAATGGACCGCCATGGTGTCCGCCGGCCTGTACTCGGGCGCGGCGGTCGACGAATTCCTCGGCTCGTTCGACCCGGACGCCCTGCGCGTGCCCGGGCTGGCCTTCGGTGCGCTGGGGGCGTCCGCCGAACGGGTGCTGGCCGCGCTCGCGGAGACGGCGGGCGGCCGGGTCGTGCTCTCCCACGACAACGCGCCGAGCCAGTCGATGGTGTGCGGGCCGCTGGCCGATGTCGAGGCGTTCGTGCGGCGGCTGCGCGCCGAGGGGGTGCTCGGGCAGGTCCTCCCGTTCCAGTCCGGCTTTCACACCCCGATGCTCGCGCCCTACCTGGGGCCGATCAGGGCCGCTGCGGAGCGCTTCGAGCTGTACCCGCCGAGCGTGCCCATCTGGTCGGGCACGACCGCGGCACCGTATCCGCCCGGCGAGGCCGACGTACGGGAACTGTTCATCCGGCATCTGCTTGAGCCGGTGCGGTTCCGGCTGCTGACCGAGGCTCTGTACGAGGCGGGGTTCCGGGCGTTCGTGCAGGTGGGCCCGGGTCAGTTGGCCGCGCTCATCGGCGACACGCTGCAGGGGGCGGAACATCTGGCGGTGGCCGCCGACTCGCCGCACCGCGACGGCGTCGCGCAACTGCGACGGGTGGCCACCGCCCTGTGGGTGGAGGGCGCCCGGGTCGACCCGTCGCTGCCTCGCCCCTCCGCCGGGCCTGCGACCACTCCTGCCCCGACCGCCGCCCCGGCCCCGGTTACCTCCGCCTCCGCCTCCGCCTCCACCATCACCGCGGGGCCGAAGCCCGTACCGCTCGACCTGGGCGGTGCGCTGATCTCCCTGGACGAGCGACGACTCGCCGGCCTGCGCCGCGCCTTGGCCTCGGCCTTGGACGACGTCGGTGCCGGAAGCGCCGCTGCCGATGTCCCCGCCTTCCGCGCCGAGGACGCGTCCACGCTGGACGCGATGGCGGAGCGGTTTCCGGTGGCCGCGGAGCTCGGCGCGCTGCTCCGGGAGACGGCCGGCGCCGCGGCCGAGCTGATCGCCGTCGCGGGCCGCGCGGGCGGACCGCCGGCCCCGCGGCCCCCGGCCCCCGTCACGCCACCGTCAGCGCCCTCGCAACCGCCGCCGGCCCCGCGGCCCCCGGCCCCCGCCGAGCCCTCGCGGAGGACCTGGCGCACCGTGCTGCGCGTGTCCACCGACACCATGCCGTACCTGCGTGACCACTGCTTCTTCCGGCAACACCCCGACTGGCCCGACGAGTCCGACCGGTGGCCGGTCGTCCCGGCCACCACCATCGTCGGGCACCTCATGGACGCGGCGGAGCGGGCCGCCCCCGGGCGGCGCGCGGTCGCCGTGCACGGGGCCCGGTTCGACCGGTGGGTGACCGCCGCGCCGGCCGCGGAGGTGGCCGTCACCGTGGCGCCGTCGCCCGACGGCCCGGACCGGCTGGCCGTGGACTTCGGCCGCAGCGCGCACGCCACGGTCCAGCTCGCGCCGCGCTACCCGTACCCCCGCCCCGAGCCCTGGCCGGCCGACCCGGCCGCCGAACGCGCCCCCGACCACACCGCGGCGCAGCTCTACGACGAGCGCTGGATGTTCCACGGTCCGGCGTTCCAGGGGGTCAGCGAGATCACCGCGATCGGCGCGGCGCGGGTGCGCGGCGTGATCACCACACCGGCCGCGCCCGGCGCGCTGCTGGACAACGTCGGCCAGCTGCTCGGCTACTGGCTGATGGCGACCCGCACGGAGCGGACCGTGGTGTTCCCCGTCGGCATGCGGCGCATCCGCCTCTTCGGACCGCATCCGCGTCCCGGGACCGCGGTGGAGTGCCTGATCAGGGTTGTCGCGCTGACCGACACCACGCTGGAGGCGGATGTTCAACTGCTGGTCGGCGGGGAGGTGTGGGCCCGGATCGACGGCTGGCAGGACCGGCGTTTCGACAACCACCCGACCACGCGGCCCGTCGAACGCTTCCCGGAGCTGAACGCGCTCTCGGAGCCGCGGCCGGGCGGCTGGGTGCTGCTCCACGAGCGCTGGCCGGACCTGGCGTCCCGTGACCTGATCATGCGCAACCACCTGGGCGGCGTGGAGCGCACGGCGTACGAGCGGCATGCGCCGCGCGGCCGGCGGCAGTGGCTGCTGGGCCGGATCGCGGCCAAGGACGCGGTGCGGCGGTGGCTTTGGGCGCATGGGGAGGGCCCGGTCTTCCCCGCCGAGGTCCAGGTGTGCGAGGACGCGCGGGGTCGCCCGTACGTCCTGGGGGCGCACGGGCGGACGCTGCCCGCGCTGGACGTCTCGCTGGCGAGCCGGGCGGAGGCCGGGGTGGCCCTGGTGGTGCCGCGCCCGCCGGGGCGTGGGGGTGGCGGGCCCGGCCCCGGCATCCGCATCGAGGAGTTGACGGGCGGGACGGCCGGGTTGGAGGGCACCCTCCTGCGCGCGGTGCGGGGGGCGGTGGCCGAGGCGGAGGGCGTCGTCGGCGGCGGGCCGGGCTTCACCGTGCTCGACGCCGGCCCGGGGTGGCTGCTGGCCGAGGTGGCCTCCGCGGCCGGCCGGCCGCGCCGCTACCGGGTGCACAGCGTGCGTACGGCCAACCCTCCGGGGTTGCCCAGCCGGGACTACGTCGTGGCCTGGACCACCGGCCCGGCGGACGACGAGTGAGGAGACCGACCCGTGAGCGACGCGCGCGCGGGCGGAGAAGCTGACGAGGAGGCACCGTGAGCACCGCCAAGCACACCGTCCCTGCCCCCGCGGCGGTCGACGAGGAGACCGTCTTCGCGGAGATCGCCGGCATGCTCCGGAGCATGCTCGACGAGTACGGCCTGGACGACATCGAGATCGCCCCGGAGAGCCGCTTCATGGAGGATCTGGAGCTGGAGAGCATCGACCTGGTCACCCTGGCGGGACATCTGCAGGCCCGGTACGGACGGCGGGTCAACTTCGCCGAGTTCGTGGCCGGGCTGGAGCTCGACGAGATCATCGACCTCAGCGTGGGCCGCCTCGTCGAGTACGTCGTCGGTTGTCTGAAGGCCGGCGAGGGGAGCTGACCGCGATGGCCATGGTCCACACCGGCGGACCGGACGGCGTCAGGCTCCATGTGCAGCGGCTCGGCCCGAAACAGGGCGGGCCTCACCAGGACCGCCCCGGCCGGGGCGGTGCCGCCCCCACCGCCGTACTCCTGCACGGCCTGCTCACCGACAGCCTCGCCGCCTACTACTTCACCGTGGGCCCGGGCCTCGCCGCGGCCGGGGTCGACGTGATCATGTACGACCAGCGGGGCCACGGGCGCAGCGAGCGCCCGGCCGGCGGCTACCGGCTGGAGATGTTCGTCGGGGACCTGGAGCGGCTGCTCGACCGGCTGGGGATCCACGGCCCGGTGCACCTGGTCGGCAACTGCTTCGGCGGGACGGTGGCCTTCTCGTACGCGGTCCGCCATCCGGAGCGGGTGGCCGGCCTGTCGCTGATCGAGTCGGAACCGGCCACCGGCGCCTGGGCGGCCAAGCTGGACCGGCTCCTCGGCTACGCGGCCGCCCAGCTGTCGGAACACGAGTCCGACGCCCTGGCCTGGATCGACGCCCACCACGGCGGGCACACCGCCCGGCTGGCGAGGTCGGCGGCCCGGCTGGTGCGCACCACCTCCATCGCCCGGGACATACCGTCGAGCGCGGTGCTGGACGAGGGGCGGATCCGCTCCGCGCGCGGTCCGGTCCTCGCCCTCTACGGCGCCGATTCGGACATGGCCGCCCAGGCGCCGTGGCTGGAGTCGCTGCTGCCGAGCACCCGCACGGTGATCGTGCCGGGGCATGAGCACTCCGTGCTGGTGGAGGTGCCCGCCTTGGTGCTCGGACACGTCCTCGCCCACGTCCTCGAGCACGACCGGGACGGGGTCCGGGAGCCCGGCGGGAGGCCCGGCGGGAGGCCCGGTGGGAGGCCGCGGGTGGCGGCTCTCGCCGGGCTGGAGACGGCCCCGTGAGCGGCGGCGGACGCCGTTTCCTGTTCGTCGTGCCGCCGCTCGTCGGGCACATCAACCCCACGCTCGGCGTCGGGGCCGAACTGGCCGCCCGGGGCCACCGGGTGGCGTGGGCCGGGGTGCCGGAGGTGGTGGGGCGGCTGGCCGGGGAGGGGGCGGTGGTGTTCCGCTGCGCGGGGCCCGCGCTGGGCGAGGGCGGCGCCGATGCCGTACGCCCCGCCGATGTGCGGGGCCCCGAGGCGCTGAAGTTCCTGTGGGAGCGCTTCCTGGTGCCGCTCGCCGAGGCGATGGCCCCGGGGGTGCGGGCGGCCGTCGAGGAGTTGCGGCCTGATGTGGTGGTCGCCGACCAGCAGGCGGTGGCCGGTGGGCTGGTCGCCGAGCGGCTGGGCGTGCGGTGGGCGACCTCGGCCACCACCTCGGCCGAGTTCGCCGGGGCGCTGGACGGCATGCCGAGGGTCGCCGCCTGGCTGGAGGGGCTGCTGGAGGGGTTGCGCGGCCGCGTCGGCGACCCGGCCGGGACGGCCGATCCGCGCTTCTCGCCCCATCTGGTGCTGGCCTTCACCACCGAGGAGCTGGCGGGGCGGCCGACGCGGGCCGCCGGGCGGATCCGCTTCGTCGGGCCGTCGATCGCCGCCCGCCCGGCCGCTCCGGACTTCCCCTGGGAGTGGCTGGACCCGGCGCGCCCGGCGGTGCTGGTCACCCTCGGCACGGTCAACGCCGAGGCCGGGGCCCGCTTCCTGTCCGTCTGCCGGGAGGCCGTGCGCGCCCGCGCGGGCCGGCTGCAGGCGGTCCTCCTCGACCCCGCGGGCACCCTGGACACCGGACCGGACGCGCCGCCGGGCACCTGGCCCGGCGCGCCCCTGGACGACGACGTCCTGGTGGTGCGCGAGGTGCCCCAACTGCCGCTGCTGGCGCGGGTGGCGGCCGTCGTGTGCCATGCCGGGCACAACACCGTGTGCGAGGCCCTGTGGCACGGCGTACCGCTGGTCGTGGCGCCCATCCGGGACGACCAGCCCGTCGTGGCCGGCCAGGTGGTGGCCGCCGGGGCGGGGGTGCGGGTGCGGTTCGGCCGGGTGACGGCGGCCGGGCTCGGCGAGGCCCTGGACACCGTCCTGTACGAGCCGGGCTGTCGCGCGGCGGCCGAGCGGGTCGGGGCGTCCTTCCGTGCGGCCGGGGGCGCGGCCGCGGCGGCGGACCATCTGGAGCGGCTGGCCGCGTCGGCCGTCCCGGGCGCACCGCCGCCCGTACCTCAGCCGGGTCCCGTGGCCGTCCCGTTGGAGGAGAGATGAGCAGCGGCGTCGAACGGTCCCCCTCCCCCGGCCCGGCCGGGGGGCACCTCCCCGGGGCAGCGGGGGAAGAGCCGAAGGGGCGCGCCGCCGTGGACGGGGCAGGCGGGGGCCGTGGCGCCCCGGAGGCCGGCCCATCCCGGAAGGAGGGGAACCGGGCCACGAAGAAGGAGACCCGCGCCGCGGCCGTCGCCGCGTCGCGCCCCCGCTATGCGGAGGATCTCGCGGGGGGCACCGAGCGGTTCTTCGAGCCGCGCCGGGCCGACTGCCCGTGGTGCGGCTCGGCCCGGCTGGAGGGGCGGCTGCGCACCACCGATCTCTTCCAGCACAAGGCGGGCCGCTTCGCGCTGGACCGGTGCCTGGACTGCGGGCATGTGTTCCAGAACCCGCGGCTGAATCCCGTGGGTCTGGAGTTCTACTACCGGGACTTCTACGACGGGCTGGGCGAGCGGGACATCGGCGGGCTGTTCGCCGGACGGCGCAGGGCGTACGTCAAGCGGGCCGAGTCGCTGCGCCCCTTCGCTCAGGCGCCGGGGAACTGGCTGGACGTGGGCACCGGGCACGGCCACTTCTGCGAGGCGGCCCGCGCGGTCTTCCCCGGGACCCTCTTCGACGGGCTGGACCTGAGCGCCGGGGTGGAGCTGGCCGAACGGGCGGGGCGGGTGGCGCGGGGCATCCGCGGCGGCTTCGTGGAGCGGGTGGCGGAACTGGCCGACGGCTATGACGTGGTGAGCATGTTCCACTACCTGGAGCACAGTACGGACCCCCGCGGGGAGCTGCGGGCGGCCCATCGCGCGCTGCGTCCGGGCGGGCATCTGCTGATCGAGGTCCCGGATCCGGAGAGCCGCTTCGCCCGGCTGCTGGGCCGCTGGTGGCTGCCGTGGCTGCAGCCGCAGCACCTTCATTTCGTGCCGGTGGCCAATCTGCGCCGGGAGCTGTCCGGGCTGGGTTTCACCGTCGTCGCCGAGGAGCACGCGGGGCCGCACGACCCGGTCGATCTGCTCGGCGCGGTGTGGCTGCTGCTGAACGCGGTCGCCCCGCCGGACGACCTGCCCTGGCTGGCGCCGCCGGGCCGGCTCCGCCGGCTGCTGCGCACGGCGGTCCTGCTGGCGGGCGTCCCGGCCCTGTTGGCGGCCACCGTGCTGGACCGGCTGCTGGTCAAGCCGCTGGCCGGGCGCGGCCGGCTGGCCAACGCCTACCGGGTGCTCGCCCGGCGCGACTGACCGTTCGTGGTGAGTAGGTGAGTAGGGGACAGCGACACGCCGTCGCGACGGCGTGTCGCTGTCCCCTACTCACCACAGACGCGGCCTGCTTCAGTCGGCTCCGTCCCGCTCCCGCTCCACCATCGCCGCGTAGGCGAACTGGAGTGCGTCCGCGCCGGCGACGGCGGTCAGCGCCGCCGTCGCCAGCCGGGTGGCCCTCGGGCACAGCACAAGCCCGGCCGTGACCGTGGTGGCCACCCACATGTCGGTGCAGAAGGGGCAGGTGATGAGCTCGCCGACCGCGCGCCGGCCGCCCTCGCCGCGCGCCTCCTCGCTCAGCTCGGCCGCGCCCGCGCCGCCGCGGGCGACGGTGAACGGCACGCGCAGCGGGCTGGCCACCGTGCTCTTGGTGAGCAGCCTGCTCAGCCGGAAGGTGGCGACGGCGCACAGGGCCAGGTCCCAGGGGTCGACGCGGGACGGCAGCCGACGCCCGGTCAGCCGCCCGGCCCCGGCGAGCGCCGCGACATACGCCCCGTAGCCGAGCATGGCGGCCGCGTACCGCTCGGGGGCGTGTCCGCTGTCCCCCGCGTACGCCGCCTTCTGGCCCCGGAGGGCGGCGGTGAGCCGCCCGGCCCAGTTCGCCGCCGCCCCGGCCGGCCGCCCCCTGCTCTCGTTCCTGTCCATGCGCCCATCTTCACGCGGGGCGGGGCGGCGGCCGGGGCGCCACGCGGTCGGGCCCCGCCGCGCCGACGGCGGACCGGCGGCGCGGCGGGGAGGCGCGGGGGCGGGTCAGCGCTGCTCGTAGCGGATGAGGGAGCGCACCATGCGGCAGGTGGTGTCGGAGGGCGGGCGCACCCCGATCCGGGCCGCCGTGGTGCGTATGGTGCGGTTGGGCGCCTGCTCGGGGCGGTAGACCCCGGAGTTGAGCAGGGCGATGGCCAGGCGCATGGCCTTCAGCCGGCGGTGGTGGGACTCGTACCACTCGCGGGGGCGTCCGGCGGGCACCCGTTTCGTCGGGAGGGTCGCATAGCTCGGCAGGTCCGGGACAGGTGTGACGGCAGCGGCCATCGGCATCCTCCAAAGGAGGTCGGGGACCCTTGTTCTTGACCCCTCCATTCTACTGCCGGGCACTGACAAAAGCCCCTGGCCACAGGCGGTTTGAGGGGTTCCGGAAGAGCGCCGGGGCAGGCCCGGGGGGCCGCTGGGCCGTACCGCGACCGTGGTACGGGGGCGGGCAGGGTACTCCCCGGGGAGGGCCGCGGAATCCACCCGGTGTCAGCGGCCGCGTCGGCGTGCCCCGCTTAGGGTGCAGGCATGATTCTGCGAAAAGCCCGGTCGCGCGGCCGCCGGCTGCTGGTGTCGGCGGGGGTCGCGGTCGCCGTGCTCGCGGGCGCGGGCACCTGGGCGGCCGTCGCCGCGGACGACCCCCCGTCCGTCCACCGCGAGGACCGGGTACTGGACATGCCCGGGGCGCACATCGACACCTCGTACTTCACCGCGGGTTCCGGCCGCAGGCCCGCGGTGCTGCTGGCCCACGGCTTCGGGGGCAGCAAGGACGATGTGCGGGCGCAGGCCGAGGAGCTGGCCCGCGACGGATACGCCGTGCTGACCTGGTCGGCGCGCGGCTTCGGCGCGTCCACGGGGAAGATCGGGCTGAACGACCCGGGCGGCGAGGTGGCCGACGTCCGGCGGCTGATCGACTGGCTGGCCAAGCGGCCCGAGGTGCGGCTCGACGCCACGGGCGACCCCCGGGTGGGGGTGGCCGGCGCCTCGTACGGCGGGGCCGTGTCGCTGCTCGCCGCCGGGTACGACCGGCGCGTCGACGCGATCGCGCCCGCCATCACCTACTGGAACCTGGCCGACGCGCTGTTCCCGAACGGCGTGTTCAAGAAGCTGTGGACCGGGATCTTCTTCACCACCGGCTCGGCGGACCCCGCCGCGGAGCCCCGGCGGGGCGCCTCGGGCTGCGGCCGGTTCGAGAAGCGGCTGTGCGAGATGTACGAGCGGGTCGCGGTGGCCGGCAAGCCGGACGCCGCCGCGCGGCGCCTGCTGGAGGCCCGCAGCCCGTCCGCCGTGGCCGACCGGATCAAGGTCCCGACGCTGATCCTCCAGGGCCAGACCGACTCCCTCTTCCCGCTCGACCAGGCGGACGCGATGGCCAAGGCCATCAAGGCGGGCGGGGCGCCGGTGGCCGTCGACTGGATCGCCGGCGGACACGACGGGGGCGAACCCGAGACCGGGCGGGTCCAGGCGCGCACCCGGGCCTGGTTCGACCGCTATCTCAAGGGCGACAAGGGCACCGACACGGGGCCGGCCTTCCGGATCACCCGCACCGGCGGGTTCGACTCCACCGACGGCGCCGCCCTGCTGCGGGGCGCGACGGCCGACAGCTACCCAGGGCTGACCGGCGGCGGGCGGACCGTACGGCTGGGCGGCGGCGAGCAGTCGTTCGCCAACCCGGCGGGGGGCGGGCCCTCGGCGGTCTCCTCGGTGCCCGGGATAGCGGGTCTCTCCCAGGCGTCGTCGCTGGGCGTCGGGGTGTCGCTCGACTTCCCCGGCCAGTACGCCCGCTTCGACTCCGCGCCGCTGCGCCAGTCGCTGCGGATCACCGGCTCGCCCTCGGTCCGGGTGCGGGTCAAGGCGGACGCGCCCGACGCGGTGCTGTTCGCGAAGGTGTACGACGTCGGGCCCGACGGGAGGCAGGTGCTGCCCGAGCAGCTGGTCTCCCCCGTGCGGATCACCGGCGCGGAGCGGGGCAGGACCGTCGAGGTCCGGCTGCCCGCCGTCGACCACGAGGTGGAGGCGGGCCACCGGCTGCGGCTGGTGCTGGCCGCCACCGACCTGGGCTACGCCTCGCCGGTCGAGCCCGCCGCCTATACGGTCGGGCTCGCGGACGGCGCCCTGACCGTGCCGACCGCACCCGGTGTGCGCACCCAGCCCGCCCCGCTGCCCGCGTGGGTGTGGGGGCTGCCGCTGGTGGCCGCCGTGGTGGCGCTCGGGCTGCTGCTCACCGGCAGGCGGCGCACGGCCGCCCCGGCGCCCGACCCCGAACTGGCCGAGGTGCCGCTGCGGATCACGGGCCTGAGCAAGCGGTACGCGAAGTCGGTGGACCGGTACGCGGTCCAGGACCTCTCCTTCACCGTGGAGAAGGGCCAGGTCCTCGGGCTGCTCGGGCCCAACGGCGCGGGCAAGACCACCACCTTGCGCATGCTGATGGGGCTGATCACCCCCGACAGCGGGGAGATCCGGGTGTTCGGACACACCATCAGGCCCGGCGCCTCGGTGCTCTCCCGCGTGGGCGCCTTCGTCGAGGGCGCGGGTTTCCTCCCGCACCTCACCGGCCGGGCCAACCTGGAGCTGTACTGGCGGGCCACCGGCCGCCCCGCCGAGGACGCCCACCTGGACGAGGCGCTGGAGATCGCGGGGCTCGGCGACGCGCTGGAGCGCGCGGTGCGCACCTACTCCCAGGGCATGCGCCAGCGGCTGGCCATCGCCCAGGCCATGCTGGGCCTGCCCGATCTGCTGATCCTGGACGAGCCGACCAACGGCCTGGACCCGCCGCAGATCCGCGAGATGCGGGAGGTGATGATCCGGTACGCGGCGGCGGGCCGCACCGTGATCGTCTCCAGCCATCTGCTCGCCGAGGTCGAGCAGTCCTGCACGCATCTGGTCGTCATGGACCGCGGCCGGCTCGTCGAGGCGGGCCCGGTGGAGGAGATCGCCGGCACCGGCGACAGCCTGCTGGTCGGCCACGAGGGCGAGCTGAGCGACGCCCTGGTGGAGAAGGTGGCCGCGCTGCCCGGCGTCGCCTCCGCGGCGCGCAGCGGCGACGGGCTGCTGGTACGTCTCGAGGGCACCGGCCCCGCCCAACTGCTGGCGGAGCTGGTGCGGCTGGAGATCCCGGTGACCAGCTTCGGGCGGGGCCGCCGCCTGGAAGACGCGTTCTTGACCCTGATCGGAGGAGGGGCCGCATGAGCGCGGCGACGAAGGAAGCGCGGGAGCGAGCAGTGACGAGGGGAGGCGCACTGTGAGTTCTCTGAAGGAAGCGGCGCCCGGGCACCGTCCGGGCCGCACCCTGCCCCTGCGGGTCGAGGCGATCCGGCAGTTGCGCAGGCGCCGGACCCTGGTGATGGCCACGGTGCTGGCCGCGCTGCCGTTCGTGCTCGTCGCCGCCTTCGCGCTCGGCGGCGCCCCCGAGGGGCGCGAGAACCGCACCACGTTCATGACCACCGCCACCGCCTCGGGGGTCAACTTCGCGGCCACCGCGCTGTTCGTCTCGGCCGCGTTCCTGCTGGTGGTGCCGGTGGCGCTGTTCTGCGGGGACACCGTCGCCGCCGAGGCCAACTGGTCCTCGCTGCGTTATCTGCTGGCCGCGCCCGTGCCCAGGACCCGGCTGCTGCTGAGCAAGCTGGCGGTGGCGCTGGGGTTCAGCGCGGCGGCGATGGTGCTGCTGCCGCTGGTGGCGCTGGTGGTGGGGACCGTGGCGTACGGCTGGGAGCCGCTGCGGATCCCGACGGGCGGGTCGCTGGCGACGGGCGAGGCGGTGGGCCGGCTCGCGGTGGTGGTCGCGTACATCTTCCTGTCCCAACTGGTCACCGCGGCGTTGGCGTTCTGGCTGTCCACGGTCACCGACGCCCCGCTGGGCGCGGTCGGCGGGGCGGTCGGGCTGACGATCGTGGGCAATGTGCTGGACGCGGTGACCGCGCTCGGCTCGTGGCGCGACTTCCTCCCCGCGCACTGGCAGTTCGCGTGGATCGACGCGCTCCAGCCCCATGCGGAGTGGAGCGGCATGGTGCAGGGCGTGTCGGTCTCCGTCGCGTACGCGCTGGTGCTGTTCGCGCTGGCGTTCCGGGGGTTCAGCCGCAAGGACATCGTGTCCTGAGGCCCCGTCGGCGCCGGTACCGTTCCCGCCGGTGAGCGCGCCGGGGCGTCATGACATCCTGAGATGTTGTGGCGCGCCGGACCGGTCGGCGAACGTCCGGCGTGACAGGGAAGGTCGATGAGGCTCTGCTTTCTGGTGGAGGAGCACTACCGCTACGACGGCATGCCGGTGGAGGTGATCCGCCGGCTCATCGCCTGGGGGCACCGGGTGGATGTGCTGCGGCCGGGGAGTTCCCTGGTGAACGTGGAGGAGGCGGTCAGGGCGGGCGGCCACGACGCGTGGGTGCTCAAGACGGTCTCGGGCGGCCCGGGCCTGACGCTGCTGGAGGCCGCGGCGGCCGTGGGGCTGACGACGGTCAATGACGCGCGGTCGATCCGGGGGGTGCGGGACAAGGTGCTGGCGGCGGCGATCGGGCGCGCCCGGGGGCTGCCGATGCCGCGGACCTACGCGGCGGCCCGGCCCGAGTCGCTGGCCGAGGTTCCGGAGGCGGAGTTCCCGCTGGTGGTGAAGCCCGCGGACGGGAGTTCCGGGCGGGCGGTGCGGCTGGTGTCCTCCCCGGACCGGCTGGCCGGGCTGTGGCCGGAGCTGGCGGGGGAAGGGATGCTGATCGCGCAGCCGTATGTGGCCAACTCGGGTGTGGACCTCAAGGTCTACTGCGTGGGCGGCGAGCTGTACGCGACGGAGCGCAGCTCGCCGCTGCACCCGGACGGTCCGGTGCGTGAGCGGCGGGTGCCGCTGTCCGCCGAGGTGGCCCGGATCGCCGCCGACGCCGGGGCGGCCTTCGGCCTGGACCTGTACGGCGTGGATGTGCTGCTGGGGCCGGACGGCCCGGTCATCGTGGATGTGAACGACTTCCCGAGCTTCCGTCAGGTGCCGGACGCGGCGGCGCGGGTGGGGCGGGCGGTGCTGGAGCTGGCCCGCCGGGGCGCGGGCGGCACGGGCGGGGCGGGGCCGGCGGCCGTGGTGCCCGCCCGGCCGGTGCCGCCGCGGGTGGCGGAGCAGGTGCCCGCGAGCGCCGGCGAGGGCCGATGAGGATCGGTCTGATCACCCCCGAGCCCGGTCATCCGCTGCTGGCCGCGGCGACCGCGCTGCTGACGCCCCGGCACCGGGTGGAGGTGGTGGATCCGGGCTCCTGGGGCGGCGCGTCGGACGAGCCGGAGTCCGTCGGCGAGCTCGCGGACGTCTATCTGCTCAAGGCGCGGACACCGGGGGCGCTCGGCCTGGCCCGTCACCTGGAGGAGCGTGGCGCTCCTGTGGTGAACGCGGCCCGCGCGACCGGGCTGGTCCAGGACCGGACGGCGATGGCCCGGCTGGCGCTGCGGGCGGGGCTGCCGTTCGCGCGCACCCGGACCGCGCCGGACCTCGCCTCGCTGTACGCCGAGGGGCTGCCGTATCCGGTGGTGGTCAAGAGCCGGCACAGCAGGCGCCATGACCTGGTGGCCCGGGTCGAGGACGCCGCCGGGCTGCGCGCCCTGGGCGAGGTGTGGCCGGGCGAGCCGGTGGTGGTGCAGCGGTTCACCGAGAACAGCGGCTGGGACCACAAGCTGTGGGTGATCGCGGGCCGGGTCTTCGCGGCGGTGCGCCGGTCGGAGCTGGCGGACCCCGGGCGCGGCCCCGCGCTGCCGCTGCCGCCCGGGGAGCTGCCGGACGGCTGGGCCGGACTGGCGCTGCGGGTCGGGCCGGTCTTCGGGCTGTGGGTGTACGGCGTGGATGTGATCGACGCGGGCGGCGGGGCGCCGCTGATCGTGGACATCAACGCGTTTCCCGGCGTACGCGGCCAGGCGGGCGCCCCCGAGGCGCTGGCCGAGCTGGCGGTGCGCACCGCCGAGAGGGGTGCCGTCCCGGCCTGCTGAACCGCCCCGGATCGAGGCGCCCGGGTTCGATTGAGCGGGCTTGTGCCCGGGGACCATGTGGGTAAGGAGCCGTGGCGTCGGGCCGCAGGCCCGGGCACGGCGACGTGGCCCGGCGAGGCAGACGCCGATGCGCAAGGACGATTTCGCCAGGTATCGAGGCGAGTACCAGGAGCTCGGGCACCGGGGGGCCGCTCCGCTCTCGGCGGCGATCGAGGTCGACGCCCGTGGCTGTGTCACGGCCTGGGGGCCCGACGCGACGCGGGTGCTGGGCTACCGGTCCGGGGAGGTGCTGGGGCGGTCGGCGCGGGAGCTGCTCGCCGGCGATCTCCCGGCGTCGGCGCGCGGGAGGCTGCGCGCCCGGCCGGGCGAGGCCCTGAGCGGCCGGATCGCGGCCAGGCACCGGGACGGGCACCGGGTGGAGCTGACGGTCCGGGCCCACCCGCTGACCGACGCGGAGGGCGAGGTCCGCTGGTTCGTGGTGGCGGGCCCGGGGGCGGCGGCCGCGGCCGCCCCGGAGGCCGATGAGGCCGGGCCGTCCGACGAGGCGCGGCTGCTGTCGGACTGGACGCTGACCCAGATGCCGCTCCCCGTGGCGGTCTACGACGCGCGGGCGCGGCTGGTGGCCGCCAATGTGGCGATGACCCACGTCATGGGCCGCACGGTGGACGAGATGCGCGGGCTGAGGCTGCGCGAGATGGACCCGCGGCCCCTCGCCCAGGAGGTCGACCGGCTGCAGGAGCAGGTGCTGCGCACCGGGGAGGGCGTGCGGCACGAGGGCTTCGGCCGGGCGATGTCCGGCGCGGGCGGCAAGCGCGCCTGGGTGATCTATCTGATCCCGGTGAAGAACGCGGCGGGCCGGGTGCGCGGCATGTCCGCGGTGGTCCTCGACTACACCGAGCAGCACTGGGCCCGCCGCCGGCTGACGATCGTCAACGAGGCCAGCGTGCGGATCGGCACCACGTTGGACGTGACCCGCACGGCACAGGAGCTGGCGGACGTGGCGGTCGGCCGGTTCGCCGACTTCGTCACCGTCGATCTGCTGGACGCGATCTACCACGGGCAGGAGCCGGTCAGGAGCCGGGCCAGCCGGGCGGTGGACTTCCGCCGCATCGCCCACCAGTCCGTGCTGGAGGGCTGCCCGGAGGCGACGGTGGAGGTCGGGGGCGCGGATTCGTGGCCGGAGTACTCGCCTCCCGCGCAGGCCCTGGCGGCCGGCCGCGGCGTGCGGCACGCGGTACGGGACGAGGAGTTCCGGCGCTGGACCGGGGAGGAGCCCCGCCTGGCCGAGTCGGTGCGCCGGTACGGGATCCACTCGGTGATGGCGGTGCCGATGAGCGCCCGGGGCACCACGCTCGGGGTCGCGGTGTTCTACCGCCACCGGACGCGGGAGCCGTTCGACGACGACGATCTGCTGCTGGCCGAGGAGATCACGGCGCGGGCCGCGGTGTGCGTGGACAACGCCCGCCGCTACACCCGCGAGCGCGCCGTCTCGCTGGCCATCCAGCGCAGCATGCTGCCGCGGCAGGGGATGCGGCAGGCGGCCGCGTCGATCGCCTCCCGCTACCTGCCGGCCGGCACCGCGGCGGGGGTCGGGGGCGACTGGTTCGATGTCATCAGGCTCTCGGGTGCCCGGATCGCCCTGGTGGTGGGCGATGTGGTGGGCCACGGGGTGCACGCCGTGGCGACCATGGGCCGGCTGCGGACCGCGGTGCGTACCCTCGCCGACATCGGCCTGCCGCCGGACGAGCTGCTCACCCACCTTGACGATCTGGTGCTCCGGCTGGACGAGGAGGAGTCCCCCACCCAGGAGGGCGAGGTCCTCCCCCAGGCGGGCGATGCCACGGCCGGGGAGAAGGGCAGCACGGGTGAGCTGGGCGCCACCTGTCTGTACGGGGTGTACGACCCGATCACCCGCACGGCCTCGTTCGCGAGCGCCGGCCACCCCGCGCCCGTCGTCGTCGCCCCGGACGGGGCGGTCACGCTGCCGAACGTGTCGCCGGGACCGCCGCTGGGGGTGGGGGGCCTGCCGTTCGAAACGGTGGATCTGGAGCTGCCGGAGGGCAGCACGCTGGTGCTGTACACCGACGGGCTGCTGCGGTCCGCCGCCCGCGACCCCGACGAGGGCCTTGCGGTGCTGTGCCGGGCGCTGGCGGGGCCCGCCGAGTCGCCCGATCAGGTGTGCCGGTCCGTCCTGGGCGCCCTCGGCCCGGAGCGGGGCGGTGACGACATCGCCCTGCTGGTCGCCCGGACCCGCACCCTGGACCCCGGCAGCGTCGCCACCCGGGATGTGCCCGCCACCCCGGCGACCGTCGCCGAGGCGCGCCGGTGGACCTCGCGGCAGCTCGCGGACTGGGGCCTGGAGGAGGCGATCTTCACGACCGAGCTGGTGGTGAGTGAGCTGGTCACCAACGCCATCCGTCACGCCAGCAGCCCCATCCAGCTGCGGCTGATCCATGACACCGGGCTGATCTGCGAGGTCTCCGACGCCAGCAGCACCGCCCCGCACATGCGCCGGGCCCGCACCTTCGACGAGGGCGGGCGCGGGCTGCTGCTGGTGGCCCAGCTCAGCCAGCGCTGGGGCACCCGGCAGACCTCGCACGGCAAGGTCATCTGGGCCGAGCAGAGCCTTCCGGTGGGCCGGGCGGACGCCGCCCTTTCGATCTCCGCTTGAAACCCGAGCAGCCTGGGAGACGGTTACCGCGTCTTCATGGGTAGAACGTGAGAGGGGGCCGTTGTGAACTGTAGTCAGTGCGGAGCGCCGGTCATCCAGGGTCCGAGCGGCGGTTGGAGCTGCAACAACTGCGGGGCCTCGGGATGACCGGCTTCGGACGAAGACCGTCCCGCCGTAAGGCGTGCTGTGCGCGGGGCGCGCGTCCTGGGGAGGAGCGCGCGCTACTTGGCGTACAGGAGGGTCCCGAAGCCCAGCTGGTCGAAGCCGCCGCTGGTGGAGCCGTAGTCTCCGCCGCCGCCTTCGGGGCGACCCTTCTCCGCCATGGCGGTGATGTACGGCACGGACAGGCCCCGGCGCCTGGCGTAGTGGTAGTGCAGGATGTCCCACACCGGCCGGGCCTGGCCGCGGCTCGCGGAGGAGATCACGGTCTGCGACTGCTGGGCGCAGTTCTGACCGGTGCCCCAGGTGTAGGTGGTGAAGGGGACGCCTGCGAACTGGTAGCCGTAGATGCCCGCCGCGAGGAACCGGTCCGCGTTTCCGGTGACCGTGGTGAGCTTGGCGGACCAGGCGTTGAGGATGTCGCGGGCGGTGTCGCCGTGGGCGGTGGTTCCGGCGATCTTCCAGCGCAGGGCGTTCTGGTAGGCGGCGTGGATGTCGTTGTAGAGGATCCCGTAGTTCTCCCCGGTGCCGCCGCGGATGATGGTGGCCTGCGGGTTGGGCTTCCAGCCGGACTGCGCGTGCGCGTTGGCGGTCAGCCGGTTCCAGCCGGCCAGCCAGGGGTCGTCTCCGGCGGCCACCCGTACCTTGGCCCGGTTGAGTTCGCCGTAGGCGTGCAGCATGCCCGGGTGGGTGAAGGTGGCCGGGGCGGCGTCAGCCGGGCCCGCGGTGACGGCGGCGGTGAGGCCGCCGGCCGCGCCGGCGAGAGCGAGCCCTCCGGCGGCCTTCAGCACTCCGCGGCGTCTCTAAAAGGTTTCCCGGGGGCGGCCGGGTCCCCGGGTCGAGGCGCGGATGACGATGTGGGTGCCGAGCACCTGGTGCTGGCTCTCGGGGAACTCGTCGCGGTGCAGGGCGAGCCGCACCGCCGTGCGGCCCAGCTCCTCGTGCGGGACGTGGACGGTGGTCAGCGCCGGGTAGACGTCGATCGCCACCGGGATGTCGTCGTAGCCAGCCACCGAGACGTCCTCGGGCACCCGTACACCCCCCTCGCGCAGCGCCTGCAGCGCCCCCGCCGCCACCATGTCGGTCCCGGCGAACACGGCGCTGAAGTCGGCCCCGGAGGCCAGCAGTTCCCTGGCCGCGCGGTAGCCGTGGGCGCGGGTGAACTCGCCGTCCAGGATGAGCGCCGGGTCCGGGGTGAGGCCCATCAGCTCGTGGGCCCGGGTGAAGCCGCTGATCCGCTGGGTGCTCGTGGACAGGCCCGGCACCCGGGCCAGGTAGGCGATCCGCCGGTGTCCGGCGCTGAGCAGGTGGGTGGTCATCGCGAAGGCGCCGGCCTCGTTGTCGTAGTCCACGACGGTGGCGGGCACGCCCTCGCCCAGCGGGGGCCTGCCCACCAGCACCAGTCGCGAGCCCACCCGGTCCAGGGCGTGCGCGAAGTGGGTCATGCGGTCCTGGTAGGCCTTGTCCTCCCAGGCGCCGCCGACCACGATCACCGCGTCGGCCCGCTGCTCGCGCATCATCTCCACCACGGCGAGCACGCGCTGCGGGTCGCCGTGGGTGGTGCACAGCATGCACAGCCGCCCCTCGGCGGACGCCTGCTCCTCCACGCCGCGCGCGATGTGCGCGTAGAAGGGCCCGGTCACGTCGTCCACGACGAACGCCACCGTCTTGTTGGTGGAGCCGCCGAGCGCGCGGGCGTGCGCGTTGACCACGTAGTCCAGCTCGCGCATGGCCTTGAGCACCTTGGCCCGGGTGGCCGCGGCCACCGGGTAGGTGCCCCCCATGACACGGGAGACGGTGGACGCGGACACCCCGGCGCGCTTGGCGACGTCCCTGACCGTGGACACGTCCCTGCCCGCGGCGCTCTCCGCCCGCCTGCCGGCCTTGCCCGCGCTCACCTGTGCCGCCTCGTTCACGTAGGCCTTTCCCCTCACCCTGACCACCGCGTAACCGCTCACGATAGCCCAGCGGGGACCGTCCCGGGCCCGTCCCGGCGCTCCTCCCGGCGTCCCGCTCAGCGAGCGCGGGAGCTGACCTTGCGCGGCCGCAGCAGGAAGCGCTGGGTCTTGCCGCTGGAGGTCTTGGGCAGCTCTGCGACGAAGTGCACCCGCCGGGGGTAGGCGTGCTTGGCGAGCCGGTCCTTGACCAGCTGCTGCAGCTCGGCGGCGAGGGTGTCGCCGCCCTCGGCCCCCGGGCGCAGCACCACGAAGGCCTCCATGACCTCGCCGAGCTCCTCGTGGGGGACGCCGACCGCGGCCGCCTCCACCACGGCCTCGTGCTCCAGCAGGACGCTCTCCACCTCGAACGGGCCGATGCGGTAGCCCGCCATGAGGATCACGTCGTCGCTGCGCCCGGAGAAGAACAGGTGGCCGTCCTCGTCCCGCGCGGCGGTGTCGCCGGTGTAGAACCAGTGTCCATCGGGGCTGAACTTCTCCGCGGTCCGCTCGGGGGCGTCGCGGTAGCCCTCGAACCACATCAGCGGGCTCTTCGCGATGTCCACCGACACCCGGCCGGGCCTGCCGGTCTCCGCGGCGGCGGAGTTGGTGTCCTCGCGCAGGACGGTCACGCTCCAGCCGGGCAGGGGGCGGCCCATGGAGCCGGGCTTGAGGTCGTCGCGCAGCGCGGGGTGCCAGGCATTGGCGATCGCCATGCCCAGTTCGGTGGAGCCGTAGTGGTCGCGGACCGGGATGCCGAGGGTGCGCTCCGCCCAGGTGATCACATCCGCCGGGAGCGGCTCGCCGGCCGCGGAGGCGCAGCGCAGCCGGACCCCCTCGGGGGCGGGGGTGCCGCGCAGCTTGCGGTAGACGGTGGGGCCCGCGGTGAAGTTGGTGACGCCGTAGCGGGAGAGCACCGCCCAGGTGGCCTCGGCGGAGAACAGGCTGTTGAACAGCAGACTGCGCCGGCCGAGGGCGAGCGGGGCGATGATCGCGTAGTACAGCCCGTAGGCCCAGCCCGGGTCGGCGGCGTTCCAGAACACGTCCGTGGGCCGGTGGTCGAGGCCGAACTCCTGGTACATGGCGAATCCGGCGACGGCCCGCAGCGGGATGGGCACCGCCTTGGGCGGGCCGGAGGTGCCGGAGGTGAACAGCTCCACGATGGTCCCGTCCCCGCCGAGGGCGGCCGGTCGCTCCAGCGGCGGGTGCCCCTGGAGCAGCTCGGCGAAGGACAGGTCGCCCGCCTCGGTGGGTCCGGTGGTGACGATCCGCCACGGCGGGTCGGCGGGGAGGTCGGGGCCCGCGGCGAGCTTGGAGCGCTGCCCGGCGTCGGTGATCACGACCTTGGTGCCGTTTCCGGTGATCCGCAGCGCGATGGCCGGTGGCGCGAACGCGGTGAACAGGGGCACCTGGACGGCCCCGATCCGCCAGATGGCGAGGGCCGCCACGACCAGCTCGGTGGACTTGCCCATCAGCGTGGCGACCCGGTCGCCGGGGCCCACGCCGAGCGCCATGAGGGCGCTCGCCATCCGTGCTGAGGCGTCGCGGAGTTCACCGAAGGTCGTGTCCTGCCCGCCGAGGTCGGCTCCGACCACCGTGAAGGCGACGGCGTCGGACGGGTGCCGGTCGCACAGCAGATGGGCGGTGCACGCCGCCGGATCTCCAAAGGTCTTGAGCAGGTCGGCCATGCGCTGTTCCGGGCTGGACAAGTGGGCTCCTCGTGCGTGCGGGCGAGCGAATCCAAGGCCAGGGGGTGTGCTGTCCCCATTGGCTTGTACACGCTATCGCGCCCGCTCGCCACCTCGGCAACCCATGGTGACCAGACCGTTGTCAGCCGACCGGGGCGGCGGGGTTCTCCTCCCTGCGGAAGGTCAGCTTCCCTTCCTCGACATCGACTTCCACATGGCTGTGCGGTGACAGCTTGCCGTTGAGCAGCATCCGGGACAGCGGGTTGTCGACCTCGCGCTGGATGGTGCGCCGCAGCGGCCTGGCGCCGTATTCGGGCTGGTAGCCGTGGTGGGCCAGCCAGTCGACGGCCGCGGGGGTGAAGTCGACTGGCACGTCCTGGGCGCGCAGCCGGCGCCGGGTCTCCTCGAGGAGCACATCGGTGATCTGCCGCAGCTGCTCGTCGGCGAGGCGGCGGAAGATGACGATCTCGTCGACGCGGTTGAGGAACTCGGGGCGGAAGTGTTCCCGCAGCGGGCGCAGCACGCGCTCGCGGCGGGCCTGTTCGTCGCTCTCCGCGCCGCCGCCGAAGCCCATGACCGTACCGCGTCCGGAGATCTCCTCCGAGCCCAGGTTGCTGGTCATGACGATGACGGTGTTCTTGAAGTCGACGGTGCGGCCCTGGGCGTCGGTGAGCCGTCCGTCGTCGAGGACCTGGAGGAGGATGTTGAAGACGTCGGCGTGGCCCTTTTCGATCTCGTCGAACAGCAGCAGGGAGTAGGGGTGGCGCCGCACCCGTTCGGTGAGCTGTCCGGCTTCCTCGTGGCCGACGTAGCCGGGCGGGGCGCCGATGAGGCGGCTGACGGTGTGCTTCTCCTGGTATTCGCTCATGTCCAGGCGGACCATGCGGTCCTCGCTGCCGAACA
>NZ_BAAASD010000065.1:0-32468 GCF_039532705.1 Streptomyces sparsogenes subsp. cuspidosporus
GGGGGTGGCCTCGGGCAATGGGAAGGGGCAGATCTTCGTCAAGGGTGAGGTGATCAAGACCGTGCCCGAGTCGAAGATCGTGGAGACCCTGATCGACGAGGCCATGAAGATCGCCGAACAGATGGAGGACGACGGGGCCCTCTCGGGTACCCCCCAGGTCACCGTGGACTGATACACAAGGAGGGGATCCGCGCATGCCACTGCTGGAGAGTGTCCGGGGCCCGGGCGATCTCAAGCCGCTGACCGAAGAGCAACTCGCCGAACTCGCCGGGGAGATCCGCGAGTTCCTGATCCACGCGGTGGCCAGAACCGGCGGCCACCTCGGTCCCAACCTCGGCGTCGTCGAACTGTCCATAGCCCTGCACCGCGTCTTCGACTCGCCCGTGGACCGCATCCTGTGGGACACCGGCCACCAGTCCTACGTCCACAAGCTGCTCACCGGCCGTCAGGACTTCTCCAAGCTCCGCGGCAAGGGCGGCCTGTCCGGCTATCCCTCGCGCGCCGAGTCCGAGCACGACGTCATCGAGAACAGCCACGCCTCCACCGTGCTCGGCTGGGCCGACGGCCTGGCCAAGGCCAACGAGGTCCTCGGCCGCACCGACCGGCATGTCGTCGCCGTCATCGGCGACGGCGCGCTGACCGGCGGCATGGCCTGGGAGGCGCTCAACAACATCGCCGCCGCCCGGGACCGCCCGCTGATCATCGTCGTCAACGACAACGAGCGCTCGTACGCGCCCACCATCGGCGGCCTCGCCAACCACCTCGCCACCCTCCGTACCACCGACGGCTACGAGCGCTTCCTGGCCTGGGGCAAGGACGTGCTGGAGCGCACGCCCGTGGTCGGCCGGCCGCTGTACGAGTCGCTGCACGGCGCCAAGAAGGGCTTCAAGGACGCCTTCGCGCCCCAGGGCATGTTCGAGGACCTGGGGTTGAAGTACCTCGGCCCCATCGACGGACACGACATCGCGGCCGTGGAGTCGGCGCTGCGCCGCGCCCGGCGCTTCAGCGGCCCGGTCCTGGTCCACTGCCTCACCGAGAAGGGCCGCGGCTACCGGCCCGCGCTGGAGGACGAGGCCGACCGCTTCCACACGGTCGGCGCCATGGACCCGCTCACCTGCGCGCCGCTGGCACCCTCCGGCGGTCGCTCGTGGACCTCGGTGTTCGGCGAGGAGATGGTGCGGATCGGGGCCGACCGCCCCGACGTGGTCGCGCTCACCGCGGCGATGCTTGACCCGGTCGGGCTCACCGAGTTCGCCCGGGCGTATCCGGAGCGGGTGTGGGACGTCGGCATCGCCGAACAGCACGCCGCGGTCTGCGCCGCGGGGCTCGCGACCGGCGGGCTGCACCCGGTCGTCGCCGTCTACGCCACCTTTCTCAACCGGGCGTTCGACCAGGTGCTGATGGACGTCGCGCTGCACAAGTGCGGGGTGACCTTCGTCCTGGACCGGGCGGGTGTCACCGGCACCGACGGGCCCAGCCACAACGGCATGTGGGACATGTCCATGCTGCAGGTGGTGCCGGGCCTGCGGATCGCCGCCCCGCGCGACGCGGACCAGCTCCGCGCCCAGCTGCGCGAGGCCCTCGACGTGGACGACGCGCCCACCGTGGTCCGGTTCCCCAAGGAGTCGGTGGGCGAGCCCGTCCCGGCGCTCGCCCGCGTCGGCGGCATGGACGTGCTGCGGCACGGCGGGCCCGAGCCGGCGGACCGGGGCGGCGGCGGTGATGTGCTGCTCGTGGTGGCCGGGGCGATGGCGCGGGTCGGCCTGGAGGCCGCCGAGCTGCTGGCCGAGCGCGGCATCGGCGCCACGGTCGTCGACCCGCGCTGGGTCAAGCCCGTCGACCCCGCCCTGCCCGGGCTCGCGGCCCGCCACCGCGCGGTGGCCGTCGTCGAGGACAACAGCCGCACCGGCGGGGTGGGGACGGCGGTCGCGCAGGCGCTGCGCGACGCCGAGGTGGATCTGCCGGTGCGCGCCTTCGGGATCCCCGAGGCGTTCCTGCCGCACGCCAAGCGCGGGGAGGTGCTGGCCGACATCGGGCTCACCCCGGCGGAGATAGCGGGCCGGATCGGGGCGGCCCTGGCCCGTATCGACGCCCCCGTCCCCGCCGTCGTCACCACCCCGGGCGCCGAGCGGCCCGCGGCCGGCGCCCGGCCGGCCCCGCCCGCGGCCCGCAAGGAGAAGGACGCATGACAGCAGCCGAGCAGCGATCGGGCTTCGACCTCGGGAAGCTCCTGACCGAGCGCGGGTCGGAGCGGTACGAGCTGCACGCCCGGTACCTCAACCACCAGCTGCCCCGCATGCTGCGCACCATCGGCTTCGACAAGGTCTACGAGCGTGCCGAGGGCGCGTACTTCTGGGACGCCGAGGGCCGGGACTACCTCGACATGCTCGCCGGCTTCGGGGTGATGGGCCTGGGCCGCCACCACCCCGTCGTCCGCAAGGCGCTGCACGACGTGCTGGACGCCGAGCTGGCCGACCTGACCCGCTTCGACTGCCAGCCGCTGCCCGGCCTGCTCGCCGAGCGGCTGCTGAGCCACGCCCCCCACCTGGACCGGGTCTTCTTCGGCAACAGCGGCACGGAGGCGGTGGAGACCGCCCTGAAGTTCGCCCGGTACGCCACGGGCAAGCCACGCGTGCTGTACTGCGCCCACGCCTTCCACGGCCTGACGACCGGTTCGCTGTCGGTCAACGGGGAGGACAGCTTCCGCAAGGGGTTCGCCCCGCTGCTGCCGGACACGGCGATCCCGCTGGGGGACCTGGCGGCGCTGGAGCGGGAGCTGAGGCGCGGCGATGTGGCCGGCCTCGTCGTCGAGCCGATCCAGGGCAAGGGCGTCCACGAGACCCCGCCCGGCTTTCTGCGCGCCGCCCAGGACCTGCTGCGCGGACACAAGGCGCTCCTGATCGCCGACGAGGTGCAGACGGGGCTCGGCCGGACCGGGGACTTCTTCGCCTATCAGCACGAGCCGGGCGTGGAGCCGGACCTGGTGTGCGTGGCCAAGGCCCTGTCGGGCGGATATGTGCCCGTCGGCGCGACCCTCGGCAAGGACTGGATCTTCAAGCGCGTCTATTCGTCGATGGACCGGGTGCTGGTCCACTCCGCGAGCTTCGGCGCCAACGCTCAGGCGATGGCGGCGGGCCTGGCCGTGCTCGCGGTGATGGAGGACGAGAAGGTCGTGGAGAACGCGCGGCGGACCGGCGACCTGCTGCGCACCCGCCTGGCCGCGCTGGTGGACCGCTATGAGCTGCTCCACGAGGTGCGCGGCCGCGGGCTGATGATCGGCATCGAGTTCGGCAAGCCGGTCTCGCTGGGGCTGCGCAGCCGCTGGACGATGCTGCAGGCGGCGCGCAAGGGGCTGTTCGCGCAGATGGTGGTGGTGCCGCTGCTGCAGCGGCACCGCATCCTCACCCAGGTCTCCGGCGATCACCTGGAGGTCATCAAGCTGATTCCGCCGCTGATCATCGGGGAGCGGGAGGTGGACCGCTTCGTCGAGGCGTTCACGGCCGTCATGGAGGACGCCCACGGGGGCGGCGGGCTGATGTGGGACTTCGGGCGGACGCTCGTCAAGCAGGCGATGGCGGGCCGCTGACCGCCCCGGCCGGCCGCGGCGCCCACCGGCGCACGCGGCCCGCCCGGGGCCGGCCCCGGGCGGCTCAGCCGGCGAGCAGCCGCTCGCGCAGTCGCTCCCGCTTGGCCGGGTCGAGCCCGAGTCCCCGCCTGAGATAGGTGTCGGTGTCGCCCCAGGTCTCCTCGATGGCCGTGAAGGCGGCCGCCAGATACTCGGCGCGGGCGTCGAACAGCGGGGTGAGCAGCGCCATCACCTCGGGGGACATGCCGTCCTGCGCGTGGGCGGCGCGCCAGACCTTGTAGCGGCGGTGGACGGCGGACGACTCCAGGTAGTCGGCCTCGATGGCGTCCCGCTCCACCCCGAGGGCCAGCAGGGTGATCGCGATCGACAGGCCGGCGCGGTCCTTGCCGGCCGAACAGTGCATCAGCGCGGGCGCGCTGCCGTCCGCGAGCTCGTCGAGCACCCGGCCGTGCTCGGCGGTCCGGGTGGTGATGATCAGCCGGTAGGAGGCGGTCATCCGCTGCTCCGCCCGCCCCTCGCCGAGCATCTCGCGCAGGGTGGCCAGATCGCCCTCGCGGACCATGGTCCAGAACCCGGCGCCGTCGGCCGGGTCGGACAGCGGGAGATTGACGGTCCGTACGCCGGTGAGCGTCACATCCGGCCCCTCCAGCTTGATGTCGGCGGAGTTGCGGAAGTCGAAGACGGTGTGCAGCCCCAGGGAGTCGAGGAAGGCCGTGTCGCTGTCGGTGGCGTGGGCCAGATGGCCGCTGCGGAACAGCACGCCGGGCCCCACCCGCCGTCCGTCGACGGTCGGCAGGCCGCCCACGTCGCGGAAGTTGCGCACCCCCGTCAGCTCGGGCTCCCCGGTCGACGGGACCTGCGGCGTCTGCTGCGTCACGGGCGTTCCTTCGGGCTCGGCCGCCGGTGCCGCTCGTCGGCGCGGCGGGCTGTGCTGACCATACGACACGGGTAGGCGGAAGCGGTCGGGCGGCGGTCGGCCGGTTCGCGGCGCCCGGGCATTGCGCGCCGGGTCCGCTGCCCCGATGATGTTGCGGTCTGTGCGGAATTGGGGAGAGTGATGATCGAAATCGGTGGGAGCGGTCGGGTCTGGCTGCTGTCGGGACGGCGGAGCAGCTATGCGCTGCACCTCACGGACCAAGACGAACTGCTTCACCTCCACTGGGGCCCGCGCATAGCGCTCCCGGACGCGGAGGCGCTCGCGCTGGAGCCCTTGCCCCCCTCCTGGGGCTTTGAATCCCCCCTGGACGGGCGCGAGGAGTATCCGGTGGAGGGCGGGCCCCGCTTCGCGCGCCCCGCCCTGTCGGTGCGGTCGCAGGACGTCCGGGGCACCGAGTGGCGCTTCGAGCGGGGCGTGGTCACCGAGTCCGGGGACGAACTGCGGCTCCACTTCCACGACCCCCTGCACCACCTCGCCCTCACCCTCCACTACCGGATGCGCGACGACCACGACGTGATCGAGCGCTGGACCACCGCCACCCACGCGGGCGGCCCGGACGACGCCCCGCTGGAGCTGCTGCGCGTCGACTCCGCCGCCTGGTCCCTCCCGGCGCGCGACCGCTGGCGGCTGACGCACCTGTACGGGCGCTGGGCCGCCGAGAGCCGGGTGGCGCGCACCGACCTCACGCCCGGCGAGAAGGTGCTCGGCAGCCGCCGCGGCCACACCAGCCACCAGCACCTGCCCTGGATAGCCCTGGACGACGGCGAGGCCACCGAGGAGCACGGCGAGGTGCGCAGCGTCGCGCTCGCCTGGTCCGGGTCCTGGCGGATCGCCGTGCAGCAGCTGGCCACCGGCGAGGTGCAGACGGTCGGCGGCGTCGGCCACGACGACTCGGGCCAGCTGACCCTGGCGCCCGGCGAGTCCTTCACCACTCCCGTCTTCGCCGGGCTGTGGACCGACGGCGGCTTCGGCGCCGCCAGCCGCGGCTGGCACGCCTGGCAGCTGGCCCATGTGATCCCCGGCGCCGACCGGCACCGGCCGGTGCTCTACAACTCCTGGGAGGCGACGTTCTTCGACGTCGGCGAGGAGCAGCAGCGCGGGCTCGCCCGCCGCGCCGCCGAGCTGGGCGTGGAGCTGTTCGTCGTCGACGACGGCTGGTTCGGGGCGCGCACCGACGACCGCGCCGGGCTGGGCGACTGGACCCCCAACCCGGACCGCTTCCCCGGCGGGCTGAAGCCGCTCGCGGACGAGGTGCGCGCCCTGGGCATGCAGTTCGGCATCTGGGTCGAGCCGGAGATGGTCAACGCCGACAGCGACCTCTACCGGGCCCACCCCGACTGGGTGCAGCACCACCCCGGCCGTACCCGCACCGAGTTCCGCAATCAGCTGGTGCTCAACCTCGCCCGCCCCGAGGTGCGCGAGCACCTGTACGAGCGGCTGGACGCGCTGCTGTCCGACGCGCCCATCGACTATGTGAAATGGGACTTCAACCGGTCGTTCACGGACGCGGGGTGGCCCGGCGACCCGTACCCCCAGCGGCTGTGGATCGAGCATGTGCGGGGGTTCTACGAACTCCTGGAGCGGCTGCGGGCCGCGCACCCGAACGTCGCCTTCGAGTCCTGCTCGGGCGGCGGCGGCCGGATCGACCTGGGCGTCCTCGGCCTCACCGACCAGGTGTGGACCTCGGACAACACCGACCCGTTGGACCGGCTGGCCATCCAGCACGGCTTCAGCCAGCTGCACCCGGCCCGCGTCATGGCCGCCTGGGTCACCGACACCCCCAACTCCCTGGGCAGCGAGCGGGTCACCTCGCTGCGCTTCCGCTTCATCAGCTCGATGGCCGGGGTGCTGGGGGTGGGCGGCGACCTGAGCCGCTGGAGCGAGTCGGAACTCGCCGAGGCCCGCGACTGGGTGGCGCTCTACAAGAGCGTCCGCCCCGTCGTCCAGCACGGCGAGCTGTACCGGCTGCGGCCGCCGGGGGACGGCGGGCTCACCGCGGTGCAGTACGTGCGCGGCGAGGAGACCGTGGTGCTGGCCTGGCTGCACGCCCAGAGCCTCGGCGACCGGCAGCCTCCGCTGCGGCTGCGCGGCCTCGACCCCGAGGGCCGGTACGAGGACCTGGCGACCGGCGAGGTCCACCGGGGGGCCGTGCTGACCCACCGCGGCCTGGCGACCGGGCTGCGCCGCGACCTGGACGCCGCCGTATTCCACCTTCGGCGAATCTGACCGGGTGGGATAGATCACCCCTCGTCAACCCCTGCCTACGGTGGCGTAGGTCACTCGTCAGGGTGGAGGATGTCCGGACGTGGCAGACGATGTGAAGAGACTCAAGAGTGGCGTGATCGGGTCGTACGCAGCCATCGGGGACAGCTTCACCGAGGGCGTCGGCGATCCGGGTCCCGAGGGCGCGTTCGTCGGCTGGGCGGACCGGCTGGCCGTCCTGCTCTCCGACCGGCATGCCGGGGGCGGGCCCGCCCCCGGCGAGGAGCAGGCCCCGTTCCGCTACGCCAATCTCGCGGTGCGGGGCCGGCTCCTCGACCAGATCGTCGAGGAGCAGGTCCCGCGCGCCAGGGAACTCGGGCCCGATCTGGTGACCTTCTGCGCGGGCGGCAACGACATCCTGCGGCCCGGCTGCGACCCCGACGACGTCGCCGAGCGGTACGAGGCGGCCGTCGCCCAACTCACCGCCCGCGTGGACACGGTGCTGCTGTGCACCGGGTTCGACACGCGCGGCGTACCGGTGCTGCGCCATCTGCGCGGCAAGATCGCCACCTACACGGCCCATGTGCGGGCGATCGCCGACCGGTACGGGTGCCCGGTGCTCGACCTGTGGTCGCTGCGCTCCGTCCAGGACCGGCGGGCCTGGAGCCAGGACCGGCTGCACCTGTCACCGGACGGGCACACCCGGGTCGCGCTGCGCGCCGCCCAGGTGCTCGGCCTGGAGGTGCCGGCCGACCCGGACCAGCCCTGGCCGGCGGAGGGCCCGCGCACGGCCGCCGAGGTGCGCCGGGACAATCTGCACTGGGCGCGCGAATACCTGGTGCCCTGGATCGGCCGGCGGCTGCGCGGGGAGTCCTCCGGCGACCACGTGGAACCCAAGCGGCCGGACCTGCTGCCGCTGTGACCCCGAGGGCCCCGGGGGGGGCGAAGCGCCGCGCGGCCTCCCGAAACGAGAAACGGCGGCGAACCGCGGCGAACGGCGAGAGCGCCGCGGGGCCGCGTCGGCGGGGGACTACACCAGGTAGGCCCACACGGCGCGGCCCGTGCCGCGGGCGTCCGGCCTGACGCCCCACGCCTCGGACAGGGCCTCCACCAGCATCAGCCCGCGTCCGCCCTCCTGGTCCACGCTCACCGACCGGGCCTGCGGCTCCGTGCGCGCGCATCCCTGGTCGGCGACCTCCAGCCGCAAGCGCTTGCCCCTGAGCTGCATCATGCACCGGACCTCCTCGCTCGAGGTGTGGCGCACGGCGTTGGTGAACAGCTCGGAGACCACCAACTCGGCGTTGTCGCACATCTCCTGCCCGGCGCCCCATGAGCACAGCCGCAGCACGACCAGCCTTCTCGCCTCCGCGACGGACGTGCTCAGTGCCGGAAGACGAAACGCGTCCTGCAGGCACGGAGCGGAGAGCGAGCCGCCGCGCCCTAACCGGAGAGCCTCATAGGAAGGAGCCACAGCGCCACTATGCTCTGCGCCACTCGCGTATGGCAAGGTTCAGTCTGTAAATTGCAGAATCGAAGAGACAGTCTGTCGCTGAGGCTGAGCGCGTGCCAGACTGCTGCGATGTGAAGGCAGTTGGAGGGGGACGGTAGTGGCGGATGCGCGGGCGGGCGGCGCCCCGACCGTCCTGAGAGTCGTGCTCGGCAAGCGGCTGCAGGACCTCAGGGAGAAGGCCGGGCTGTCGTACGAGCAGGCGGGTCGTGCCCTCGACGTCACCCATGCCACGATCCGCCGCATGGAGAAGGCCGAGGTCGGCCTGAAGCTCCCGTACGTCGAGAAGCTGCTGCGCACGTACGGGGTCACCGACCCGGAGGAGGTCGAGGGGTTCCTCTCCCTCGCACGCGAGGCCAACAAGCCAGGCTGGTGGCACCGCTTCCGGGACGTGCTGCCCGAGTGGTTCAACACCTTCGTCGCCCTGGAGGGCGAGGCGAACCTCATCCGGGCCTATGAGCCGCACTACGTCCCCGGCCTGTTGCAGACCGAGGACTACGCCCGTGCGGTGCTGCGCGCCGGGATGCCCCACGCCCCCGACTCGGAGATCGAGCGCAATGTCGCCCTGCGCATGGAGCGGCAGTCCCTCCTCACCCGCGAGAACCCGCCCATGCTGTGGGTGGTGATGGACGAAACGGTGCTGCGCCGCCCCATCGGCGGGCCCGAGGTCATGCGCGATCAGATCACGCGGCTCATCGAAGCCGTGACGGTGCCCAACGTCAGGTTGCAGATCATGCCGTTCGACGCCGGGCCGCACCCGGCGATGTACGGCCCCTTCCATATCTTCCGGTTCCCGATCCAGGAGCTGCCGGACATCGCGTATACGGAGACGCTCGTCAGCGGCTCCTACTTCGACCAGCGCGATGATGTGTCGTCGTTCCTGGAGGCCTTGGACCGGATGAGTGCGCAGGCCGCGCCTGCACAGACCACTCAGGCCATTCTGAGTGGCATTCGCAAGGAGATCTGACCAATGGATCGCATTCGCAGGGACCGTGTCTACAGCGGAATGCCGGCGACAGACCTCGGTACCGAGGGCTGGCACAAGCCGTGGAGCGGTGGCAACGGGGGAAGTTGCGTCGAGGCGATGAGGCTGACGGACGGACGGGTGGCGCTGCGCCAGTCCACGGATCCGGACGGACCGGCCCTCATCTATACGCACCTGGAGATGAAACGCTTCATCCAGGGCGCGAAAGCCGGCGAAGCGGATTTCCTGCTCGCCTGACACCGCACGATCACCGCCACGATCACCGGACGATCAACGGACGAGGGGAGGCGTGAGGACGGCGGCCTCCACGGCGGGGCGGGGCGTGAACCCCGGGCCCGCGCTCGCGTCGGCCGGAATCCGCTCCAGCACCCCGCCCGCGAACACGTCGTACAGCGGCAGCGACTCCAGGTGCACATACCCGATGTGGCAGTCGCAGACGGCGAGCGGGCAGGCGCGGGGCGCCAGGGCCGCGCGGTACGAGCCGTCGTAGAGGTTGCCCAGCTCCGCACGGACGAAATGGCAGCGGCGCACCGTGCCGTCGCCGTCCACGGAGATCACCGAGGCGCCGGTCCGGCACGGAAGGCCGGCGCTTCGGTGCGGATGGCGGCTGTAGCCGAACAGCGGGTCCAGGGCGGTCCACTCGGCCGCCTCCTCATCCGTGTAGGAGCGCCCCTCGGCGGCGTTCACCCACAGATAGACGTGCTCGGGCAGATCGGCGCGCAGCCGCCGGGCGGGCTCCAGGTGCTCGGGCAGGCCCACGACGCCGACGCTGTGGCGCACCCCGAGCGCCGCCAGCCCGCGGCTCTTGGCCACGAACCGGTCGTACGGCGTCTGGCCCGGGTGGTAGGTGCACCACAGCGCCAGGGTGTCCAGGTCGGCCTGCGCCGTCCAGTCGACGCGGCAGCTCAGGTTCGTCTGGATCGCCACCCGCGCGATGTGCGGCAGCCGGCTGAGCTCGGTCAGCGCGCGCCGGTACCAGGAGCGCACAAGACCCTCGCCCCACGGGGTGAACAGCACCGAGAGCCGGTCGCCCGTGTTCGCCGCGGCCCAGGCCGTGAAGCGCTCCAGCGCGGCCCGGTCGGCGCGCAGCTGCTCGGTGCTGTCGCGCCGCTTGGCGAACGGGCAGTACGGGCAGTCGTAGTCGCACGAGGCCAGCGGGCCCCGGTAGAGGATCGTCAGGTCCACGCCGACCGCCTCACTTCAGCTCGTACGCGGCCATGGCGGCGCGCACCGCGGGGGAGAACAGCTCGGGGCCGACCGCGTCGGAGTGCGCCAGCCCCTCCGGGGAGAGCCGCAGCACACCGGGGGCGGCGTCCGGGTCCAGCCAGCCGCGCTCGGCGAACCGCGTCAGCTCGGCGGGGAAGTCCTCGGCCGGATCGGTGCCGAATCTGGCCCGGTAGCCGGCGACCCGCATGCCCTCCGCCTGGAGGACCGACTGCAGCAGATGGCGCCGGCGGGCCTCGTCGGCGGTCATCGCGCGGCCGACCTCGGCGCGCGCGAAGTCGGCGGCGGGCCGGGAGGTGTAGTCGTCGATGATCCCGCGGATCTCCCGCATGTCCACCGCGTAGTCGAACGAGTAGTGCAGCGCGGAGGTGTACGAGCGGGCCCCGCAGCCGAGACCGACCATGCCGTCCGTCTGGCAGGCGTAGTCCTCCCCGCCGGTCCCGGGGGCGCCGCGGCGGCGGAACATGCGCATCGACACCTGCTCATAGCCCTGGTCGAGCAGATGGTCCCGGCCCGACCGGTACAGCCGCAGCCGCTGGGCGTCCCATTCCGCCTCGCCGGCCGCGCCGCCGAGGCGGCCCAGACCGGTCAGCGGGCGGACGTACAGCGGGTAGAGATACAGCTCCTCGGGGTGCCAGGCCAGGGCGGCGTCCAGCGACCGCCGCCAGCTGTCCTCGGTCTGCCCGTCGATGCCGTAGATCAGGTCGATGTTGAGGACGGGGATGCCGGCGTCCCGGACCCGTCCCAGCGCGGCCTCGACGTCGGCCCGGCGCTGCGGCCGCACCGCCGAGCGCGCCTCGGCGTCCTCGAAGCTCTGCACCCCCAGGCTCAGCCGGGTGGTGCCGCGCTCGGCCAGCACGGCCAGCCGGTCGGCCGTGGCGGTGGCCGGCGAGGCCTCCACCGAGAGCGGAACGGCCGCCAGATCGGCCCCCATCCGCCGTACCGCGATGTCGCACAGCCGCTCCAGCTCGGCCGCCTCCAGGAAGGTCGGGGTGCCGCCGCCGAAGGCCGCCGTGGCGAACCGGGCCCCCTCGCCGAGCGCCTCGCGGACCGTGTCCGCCTGCCGCTCCAGGGCGTCGAGATAGGCGCTCACCAGCCCCTCGGGGGCGCCGACGCGTGTGAAGAGATTGCAGAAGCCACAGCGCACCTCGCAGAACGGGATGTGCAGATACAGGGACAGCGAGTCCTTGGGCTCGGCCGCCCACAGGTCGCGCAGCGCGGGGCGCGGGGTCAGCGGCCGGTAGGCGGTCTTGTGCGGGTACGCGTAGACGTACGACTGGTAGGGGCGGACCGGCGCGGCGGCGCCGCCGCCGGTGGTCCCGGTGCCGGCGGTGTTGATGGTGCCGGTGGTGCCGGTGGTGCTGGTGCTCATGAGGCCTCGAGGAAGAAGTGGGTGTACGGCACGGTCCAGACGACTTCATGGCCGAGCCGGTGGCCCGTGTAGCCGTCGTCTCCGTATGCCGTGCCGTGGTCGGAGCAGACGATCGCGAAGCCGGGGCCGCGGCCGCTCATCGCGGAGAACAGCCGGTCGATGTGGCGGTCGACGTACTCCAGCGCGGCCGCGTGGGTGGCGCGCGAGTCGCCCGCCTCGCGGGTCGCGCCCGGCAGATGGAACCAGTTGGGCTGGTGCAGCGCCGAGACATTGACGAAGAGGAACAGCCGACGGTCCCGCGGCAGCCCGGCGATGACCTTCTCGGCGCACGCGACCTGCGCCTCGAAGGAGGTGGGGGACGCCACCCCGAACTCCGGCTCCCAGTGGCTCT
Organism: Streptomyces sparsogenes subsp. cuspidosporus; assembly: GCF_039532705.1. Classification (NCBI taxonomy): domain Bacteria; kingdom Bacillati; phylum Actinomycetota; class Actinomycetes; order Kitasatosporales; family Streptomycetaceae; genus Streptomyces; species Streptomyces sparsogenes. The sequence continues at coordinate 12,205 of NZ_BAAASD010000065.1, forward strand.
CCTGGAAGAGGCCGGGCAGCACCGAGCCCAGCGGGCCCCGCTTGTTGAAGAACCCCACGCCGCCCACGCACACCGTGTGATACCCGGCGGCCGCGAGCCCGGACACCAGGTCCGGGGTGTCGAACACATAGGTGCCCCCGGCGGTGGTCTCGCTGCCCGCGAACCGGGCGGCGAACAGCCGCCGGTGCGGACCGGGCGCCGCCGGCGTGGGCAGGAACCCGGCGAAGATCGCCTGGTGCGAGGCATAGGTGAAGCTGCCGGGGGCGTGCCGCCTGTCCCACATCCCGCCGGGCAGCCGGCTCGCCAGACGGGGGATCCGCCCCTCGGCGGCGAGCTCGGCCGCCACGTCGTAGCGCAGCGTGTCCAAGGTGACCAGCAGCAGATCGTGGCTTCCCACGATCCCGTTCATGTCGGGCTCAGCCAACGGCATCGGTGCCACCCCCTCCCGTCGTTCCGCCCGCGGCGGACTCGCGCCGCCGGACCACGGCCGCGACCTGCGCGCCGTAGGTGTCCAGGCCCTCCGCGCCGCTGCCGGGCAGGCCGGTCAGCCGGGGCAGCAGATCGCCGAAGGCGTTGACCTCGCCGACCGAGAAGCTACGCCATCCGGTGCCCGGCAGCAGATCGACGCCCACGCACAGCGTGCCCGGGAAACAGGCCGCCGCCCGCTCCGCCAGACCCAGCACCTCCTGCCACGGCACCCCGGCCGCCTCCGCCGCGGCGCGCGCGGCGGCCAGGTCCCCGCGGATGCCGCCGAGGTGGAGGTTGGTCATGGGCGAGCGGCTGGTGCGCACCACGGCGTGGGTCGCCCGCCCGTCGACCACCACCACCCGCAGGTCGGCGGCGCGCCCGTCCTGCGCGGCCTTGGGCACCCAGCGCTCGATGTGCAGCCCGTCGGGGGCGAGCGCGTCGACGATCGCGGCGATCTCCGCCTCCGTCTCGTACCGGCGCACCCGCAGGGAGTTGAACAGCAGCCCGTCGGCCGTGCGCTCGACCGAGGTGGCCGCCCGCACCCGGCCGTGGGCCCCCGCCTCCACGGCGAGCACCCCGGAGGCGGACGAGCCGTGCGCGAGCTTCACGAAGGCGCGGCGCAGCCCGCCGGAGCCGGCCAGCAGCGCCCGTACGTCGTCCCAGCCGCGGACCGGCGGCGCCTTCGGCCCGGAGGTCGGCGACGGCGGCACCGACACCCCCGCCTCGCTCAGCACGCCGTGGCACAAACGCTTGTCGAACACCACGGCCAGCTCGTCCGGGTCGTCCAGCACCGTCGCGCCCGCCGCCCGGGCGGCCTCGGCCACCTGGCGCGCGGCGCCGGTGAACCGGGCGTACCAGCGCGCGGTGCCCTCGACGCGGGTCGGGTCGGCGGTGCCGCGCAGCAGCAGCTCCACCTCGTCGTCCTCGCCCGGGGAGTCCAGCCGCACGACCTCGCCCGGCTCGAACCGGGGGCTGCTGGCCACCAGCACCTCGCGCCAGGGCAGCACCCGGGGCTCGGGCAGTCCCGCCGCCCGCACGGCGTCGGAGAACATCTCCACCCGGCGGCCCCCCGGATTGCCGACCACCGCGAAGCGCACCCCGCGCCCCGCCTCCCGGCTCACCTCATTCGGAGACGGCGACATAGCGGAACTCCTCGTCACTGTTGTCCCACCTCCGCACCTCCTGCGGCTCCGAGAGGTCCACCTCGACCCCGCTGGGCTCCAGCTCCTCACGCACCCGCTGCGCCAGCTTCTCGCTCAGGTAGTGGTGGTGGAGGTCGAGCGCCTCGAGGTGGGTCAGCGGCTGGCCCGCGAGCAGGGCTTCGGCGCCGGCGTCGGTCAGCGTGCCCATGGACAGGGCGAGGGAGGTGAGCTGGGCGACCACGGGGGCGGCGGCGACGGCGGCGGCGATCTCGTCCTGGATCTCGCTGTTCTGCAGGCCCAGATGGCGCAGTTTCGGGAAGCGGCCGCCGGCCAGCAGCGGCGCCAGGTCGGCGAGGGTCGTGTCACCCCCGTAGCTCTCCACCCCCAGCCACAGCGCGAGGTGTTCCAGCCGGGGCAGCTCGCTGTCGCAGACGGCCCGGACGATGTCGGCGGGCAGACCGCCGGACTCGAACCGCAGCGTCCGCAGCCGCTCGTGGCGTACGGGGCGGAGCGTCAGCGGGTCCTCCTCCCCGGACCCGTAGCCGCAGCCGCGCACCACCAACTCCTCGAGCAGCGGATACGCCTCGACCACGGGCGTGACGTCACTCATCTGCAGCCAGGACACCTCGCACTCCTCGGCCACCACATCGCCGAGGAACAGCGACCGCAGCGCCGGCAGCCGTCCGGCCGACTCCACCAGCAGCTCGAACACCGGCCGCACCGTGTCGTAATCGCCGTCGCCCCACCAGGAGCCGATGACGATCGCGCGGACCCGGTCCGCCGGGACAATCTCCAGGAATTCCCGCCACAGCTGCTCGAAGGGCCGCTCGTCGTCCCAGCCGCAGGCCAGTCGCCAGGCGACGGCGTCGGCGGGCGGCAGATCGGTGGCGTCGGTCCCGGAGGTGGCGAAGTCGGCGACGGGGAGACCCGCGAAGGACTCCAGGTTTTCGCTGATCATGAGGCGGTGCGGTCCTTTCGGTGGTCGTGGCGGGCGGCGGTCCTGGCCTCGGGGCGCGGGGCCGTCACTCGGCGACCGCGGTGTAACGCCATGTCTCGCCGTCTCCGTCCTCGTCCTCGTCCTCCTCCTCTTCGCCCTTCTCGGAGAGGTCGAGCTCCACGCCCGACGGCTCCAGGGCCTCCCGCAGCCGCTGCTCCATCGCCTCGGAGAGGAAGTTGTAGTGCAGGTCGAGCGAGGCCAGGTGGGTCAGCGGCTGGCCGCCCAGCAGCGCCTCGGCGCCCGCGTCGGTCAGCAGGCCCATGGCCAGGCTGAGGGAGGTGAGCTGGGCGACGACGGGCGCGGTGGCGACGGCGGCGGCGATCTCGTCCTGGATCTCGCTGTTCTGCAGGCCCAGGTGGCGCAGCGCGGGGAAGCGGCTGCCCGCGAGGAGGCCGCCGAGGTCCGCCACGGTGGCGTCGCCCCCGTACTCCTCCACCCCCAGCCACATCTCCAGCCGCTCCAGCGCCGGCAGCTCGCTCTCGCCGACGCCGCGCACCACCCGGCCCGGCAGGCCGCCGGTCTCGAAGCGGAGCGTGCGCAGGTGCTCATGGCGGACGGCGGGGAAGGCGAGCTTCGTGCCGCCGCGTATGCCGAGTTCCCGCAGCCCGGGGAAGGCGTGGAGCACCGGGGTGACGTCGGACTGCTCGATCCAGGAGATCTCGGCCTCCTCCGCTTCGATGTCGCCGATGAACAGGGCCTCCAGGGAGGCCAGCCGGTCCTTGGCGGCGACGAGCGGCTCGATGACCGTGCTGGAGTCGCACCCGTACGACTCGCCCCAGATGCCGAAGATCAGCGCCCGTACGCGGGAGGTGTCCACCGTGTCCAGGAACCGCTGGAAGCGCTCGGCGAAGCTCTTCTCCTCCTCCCTGGCGTACGGGTTGTGGGAGATCCGCCAGGCCACGGCCTCCGGCTCCGGCAGCTCCCTCTTCTCACCGGGCGCGGGGAAGTCGAAGGCCGGGAGGCCGTGCAGTTCCGTGAGGTGTGCGGCGTAGTCCATGGCGCTGGTCTCCAGATGCGTTCGGGCGGAGCCGCCCGGTGACGAATGGCGTGCGAAGAGTTCTACCAAGCGCCACCGACAGCGGTGTCGGCGGGCGTTGTCGGACGGCGTCGGTGGGCGTTGTTGTCAGACCCCGCCCCTAACGTCGTGGACATCGAGACCGGCCCCCGTGCGAACGGCGGGCCCGACGCGCCATGCCGTGAACATGCCGTGAAAGGGGAAGACACATGTACCGACAGGGGGATGTCCTGATCGTGCCGGTGGCCGAGGAGGCGCTGCCGCCGAACACCGAGGCGCTGCCGCGGCAGCCGAGGGACGCGCGGGGGCGGCTTGTGCTGGCGCTGGGGGAGGTCACCGGACACGCCCACGCGGTGGTCGGGCCGGGCACGCTGGTGCGCGAGTCGGGGCCGTTCGGCGTCTCGTACCTGCATCTGCCGGACGGCGGGCGGGTGGTCCACGAGGAACACGCGGCGATACCGCTGCCCAAGGGGTGGTACCGCGTGGTGCGGCAGCGGGAGTACGTGCCGGGCGCCGTGCGCGTCGTGGCGGACTGAGACCGGGGGCGGACAGCATGACGACGGCATCGGACACCAGGAAAGACACCGGGGACATCGTGAACACGGACACCGCGAGCACCGGCACCGCGAGCACCGGCACCATGAGCACCGACGCCCCACCCACCGGCACCACGCACACCGGCACCACGGGTGTCGTCGAGCGGTGGCGGGCGGTGGCCGCGGCCACGGGCCCGGCCGACCGCGGGGCCGCGGAGGCCGGGGTGCGGCTGGCCTATGACGCGGCCGGGCTGCCGCGGCCGGAGCGGATCGTGTGGGTCGGCTCCCCGCTGGAGGGCACGGCGGCCGCCCTGCTGCTGGCCGGCCAGGGCGACATCCTGCCGGGGGAGATCGCCGACCGGGCGGCCGGCGCGCTGCGCGCGGCCGGGGTCGAGCCGGTGGCGGGCGCGGCGGGCGCGTCCGTGCGCGAGGCGGTGCGCACCCTGCCGTGGGCGGCGGCCCGACAGCGGCTGCACGCCGCGCTCGGCGGCTCCGGCTGGGCCGAGCGGTGGGCCCTGATGGGGGCGCCGCTGTGGGACACCACCCGCTCCCTCACCGAGCGCGTCCGGACCGGAGTCGTCGAGGCATTGACGGCACAGCCGGACCAGGGCGGGGACCAGGACCGGGGCCGGGATCAGGACCAGGACCGGGACAGGAGCCGGGCGCGGGACCGGGAGGCGGCCGTCCGGCTCGCCATGCTGGACGCGGTGCTGGGCCAGCACGACGCCCCGTGGCTCGCGGCCGTGGCCGGGGAAGGCGACGCCGGCGCGGACGCCGGGGAGTCGGCCGGACCGGCCGCGGTGGCGCGGGCCGCCGGCTGGTGGTGGCCGTACGAGAAGGCCGTGGTCATCGCCGAGCGGCCGCTGGAGCTCCACCGCGACGAGGCGGGCCGCCTCGACCGCGGCGACGGACCCGCCCTGGCCTACCCCGACGGCTTCGCGCTGTACGCGTGGCGGGGCATGCCGGTGCCCGCCGCCTTCCTGGAGCAGTTGTCCCAGCTCACCCCCGAGCGCATCCGCACCGAGGAGAACGCGGAGCTGCGCCGCGTCATGCTGGAGCACTACGGCTACGACCGCTATCTCGAGGAGTCCGGGGCGCGGCCGGTGCACCGCGACGAGACCGGGGTGCTGTGGCGCATCGCGATGGCCGGGGACGAGCCGGTGACGATGGTGGAGGTGGTCAACTCCACGCCCGAGCCGGACGGGACCCACCGCACGTACTGGCTGCGCGTGCCGCCGCGTACCCGTACCGCCCGGGAGGGCGTCGCCTGGACCTTCGGCCTGGAGGCGGACGGATACGCCCCGGAGCGCGAGACCTGATCCGCCGGCGGGCGGGCGGCGAGGTGGCGGCCGGCGGAGGCGGGTCAAGGCCCCCGGGGCCGGGCGGTGGGGGAGCGGCCGGATGAAACTGGTCACTCCCCTACGAGGTTTGGTCTGGACCTTGACTGGTATAGACCAAGCCGCTTGAGTGTTCTCAAGTCCCCCCTGAAGGAGGAGCCTTGAGAGGAAAACGCATACGGGCCTGTCTCGCGGCCGCCGCGGCCGCCTGTGCTCTGCTGTTTGTCATGCCCATGGCTTCCGCCTCCGCAGCCCCCGCGGCCCCCGCGGCCTGTTCCTATCCGGACTGGGTCGCCGGCAAGTGGTATGTGGCGGGCGACATCGTGAGGTACACCGACGGCAGGTACTACCGCGCCGAACACGACAATCCGGGCTACGACCCGACCATCAGCACCTGGTACTGGGATCCGTACGACTGCGGCTCCGGAAACCCGAACCCCACCGGCTTCGTGGTGAGCGAGGCCCAGTTCAACCAGATGTTCCCGAACCGCAACGGGTTCTACACCTACCAGGGCCTGACCGCCGCCCTGAGCGCCTACCCCGGCTTTGCTCACACCGGCAGCGACACTGTCAAGAAGCAGGAGGCGGCCGCCTTCCTGGCCAACGTCAGCCACGAGACCGGCGGCCTGGTGCACATCGTGGAGCAGAACCAGGCCAATTACCCGCACTACTGCGACTGGAACCGGCCCTACGGCTGCCCGGCGGGCCAGGCCGCGTACTACGGGCGCGGGCCCATCCAGCTCAGCTGGAACTTCAACTACAAGGCGGCGGGCGACGCGCTCGGCATCGACCTGCTGAACAACCCCTGGCTGGTCGAGCGGGACGCCGCGGTCTCCTGGAAGACCGCCCTGTGGTACTGGAACACCCAGACCGGACCGGGCACCATGACCCCGCACGACGCGATGGTCAACCAGCGGGGCTTCGGCGAGACCATCCGCAGCATCAACGGCAGCATCGAGTGCAACGGCGGAAACCCCGGCCAGGTGCAGAGCCGCATCGACGCCTACCGGAGGTTCGTCCAGATCCTCGGAACCACCCCAGGATCCAACCTGAGCTGCTGACCCCCGGAACAACGTCACCGGTCTCGCGAGTTGTCCAAGCAGCGCGGCGCGCGGCGCCGCGCTGCCACACCGCAGACCGTACGGGGCGATCCGCCCCTTCCTCAGGAGGTGCCGTGACCGGCTCCAGCCACAAACGCGCCCGGCTCGCCGCCGCCCTGCGCCCCGCCGCCTTCGGGGCGGACCCGGCCGGGGAGCGGATGGAGCGCATCCGCCGGTCGCCGAACTTCTCGGGCGGCGTGTTCGTGAACCCGGTGGGCGCCCGCACCACGCCGTCCGGCTCCATGCTGAAGTTCCTCCCCACGTACTTCCGCAAGGAGGACCGGGTCCGCCGCGCCCCCGCCGCCCCCGTGCCCGTGCACCCCACCACCGTCGCCGACCTCGCCGTGCCGCCCGCCTCCGGGCTGCGGCTGACCTGGATGGGGCACTCGACCGTGCTGGCGGAGATCGACGGGCGCCGGGTGCTGTTCGACCCGGTGTGGGGCGAGCGCTGCTCGCCCTTCTCCTTCGCCGGCCCCAAGCGGGTCCACCCGGTGCCGGTGCCGCTGCGCGCCCTGGGACCGGTCGACGTGGTGGTGATCTCCCACGACCACTACGACCACCTGGACATGCCGACCATCCGGGCCCTGGTGCGGACGGAGACGCACTTCGTGGTGCCGCTGGGTGTCGGCGCGCACCTGGAGCGCTGGGGAGTGCCCGAGCGGCGGATGACCGAGCTGGACTGGCACGAGTCGACGGAGGTGGCCGGGCTGCGGCTCACCGCCACCCCGGCCCGCCACTTCTGCGGCCGCGCCCTGCGCAACACCCAGCACACCCTGTGGGCCTCCTGGGTGGTGGCCGGGCCGGAGCACCGGGTCTACCACAGCGGGGACACCGGATACTTCCCCGGCTTCGCGGACATCGGGGAGGCGTACGGCCCCTTCGACGCGACCATGATCCAGATCGGTGCCTACAGCGAGTTCTGGCCCGACATCCACATGCTCCCCGAGGAGGGCGTGCGGGCCCACGCCGACCTCCAGGGCGGCGAGCCCGGCCGGGGCATCATGCTCCCGATCCACTGGGGCACCTTCAACCTCGCCCCCCACCCGTGGGACGAGCCGGCCGAGGGCACGGTGACCGCCGCGCGCGCGGCCGGCACACGGGTGCCCGTCCCGCGCCCCGGCGCCCCCTTCGAGCCGGCGGCCGGCCTGCCGCTGGACCCGTGGTGGCGGTCGATCGCGGCCCGGCCGGCGACGGGCGCGGTGGCCGCCGCCGCGGTCACGCCCCAGGCGCCGGGCCGGGGCGCACCGACTCCGGGCGGCGGCCCGGGCGACCAGCCCGAGGGACCCGGCGCCGCGCTCCCCGTCCCCCAGGCGTAGGGTCCCCGGGGGCCGCGCCCTCGACGGCGCGGCCCCTGTCCTCGCTTCTTTGTTCCCGGCTCTTGTCGCGGGCATGGCATGCTCGGTTGAATGGTTAGGAAAGGTTCCTAACGGATCGTCGCTGTGACGACGACCCGCGCGCGCCTCCCCCACAGTCGACAAGGAACGGAGATCCACATGCCCAAGAGGATCGCCCTCGCGGCCGCCGCCGTCGCCATCCCGGCGGCACTCGTCCTCATCGGCGTCGGAATCGGCCAGGCCGCCGACCAGACGCCGCCGGTCTCCCACCAGGCCGCGAACCACGCCGGGAAGCAGGCGGCCGGAAAGGCGGAGCGCCGGGCGGCCGCGGTGAAGAACCTGGACGATCCCGCCAAGAAGGAGATCGCCATGAAGCTGGTCTCCAGCGCCGAGAACTCCTCGCTGGACTGGCGGGCGCAGTTCAAGTACATCGAGGACATAGACGACGGGCGCGGCTACACCGCCGGGATCATAGGCTTCTGCTCGGGCACCGGCGACATGCTCGAACTCGTCGAGTACTACACGCAGGTCAAGCCCGGAAACGTACTGGCCAAGTACCTGCCGGCGCTGCGCAAGGTCAACGGCAGCGACTCGCACGCCGGTCTCGACCCCGACTTCACCAAGGACTGGAAGACCGCCGCCAAGGACAAGGCGTTCCAGGACGCCCAGGAACACGAGCGCGACCGGGTCTACTTCAACCCGTCGGTCAGCCGGGGCAAGGCCGACGGGCTGGGCACGCTGGGCCAGTTCATCTACTACGACGCGATCGTCATGCACGGCCCCGGCGACAGCAAGTACAGCTTCGGCGGCATCCGCAAGACCGCCATGTCGCGGGCCAAGACCCCGGCACAGGGCGGCGACGAGAAGACGTACCTCCACGCCTTCCTGGACGCCCGCAAGAAGGCCATGCAGAGCGAGGAAGCGCACAGCGACACCAGCCGGGTGGACACCGAGCAGCGGAAGTTCCTCAACGAGGGCAACCTCGGGCTCGAACCCCCGCTGAAGTGGAAGGTGTACGGCGACCCGTACCAGATCGACTCCTGACCCTCCGCCCCGTTCGGTCCGGGCGGTACGACGGCCAAGGCCGCCCGGATCTCCGGCGCTCAAATGGACGGGGGAAGGGGCGAGTTACAGGGCGGTGTCGAACAGCTCCAGCGCGGTGTCGGTGGTGCGCCAAGGCCGTCGCGACGTGCGGAGCATCACGTGGGCACCACGACTTTTACACATTGACCATCGTTGTTGCCTCCTCCTATATTCACGGCGACAACCACGCAGCACGCAGACGTGCGGCGCTCAACTCCCTGTCGGAACAGGGCGTTGGCGTGAGCCCCCGGGCACACTGCTTCGCTGTGTTTCTTCTTGGGAAGTGACATGAAGTTCCGCAAGACCCTCAGCGCGTTCGCCGTGGCCGTCGCCGCGGCAGGAGCGTCCCTGCTCACCGCCCCCTCCGCCAGCGCCGCCGACTGGTGGGACTACCAGATGCACACCAACGACAGCGACCCGGGCGGCCGTGTCCGCTTCAAGATGAACGGCGACGTCGTTGAGCTGTGCGACATCGAGGCGGACGGCTGGAAGGTCAAGCTGACGATCGTCCACGGCTTCACCGGCAACGTGGTCGACCGCATGGACGTGGGCGGCAACGGCAACTGCGTCACCCACAGCGCCTCCAACGGTCACAACCTGACCGAGGGTCAGCACTACTACTTCCAGATCTACCTCAGCAAGGACGGCACCCCGCTGGACTACGACGACTCGTCGGACTGGATCGCCTAGCCGACGCCTCGTCTCCGTCTTTTCTCTTTCCCGATCGGCCCGTCGGAGCTCTCTCCGGCGGGCCGATCGCCCATTCCGCCCCCAGCGCATCTCCCGCACCCTCCGGCCGACGACGACCGGCCCGGAGGGCACGGCCACCACCGCCCGGATCTCCGGCGCCGAGGTGGGCGGGGAGCGCTGAGGCCGGCCGTGCTCGCAACCATCGCATCCAGGAGTTGACCACGGTTGTGCCAGCCTCTTATATTCCTCGCGGCAACCACTCAGCAGGCAAATGTGCCGCACTCAACTCCGGTGTATGGCAAAGGCGTTGAAAGTGCACATCCCCGGGCACACTGCTTCGCTTTGTTTCCTCTTGGGGAGTGACATGAAGTTCCGCAAAACCCTCAGCGCGTTTGCCGTGGCCGTTGCCGCGGCGGGTGTGCCCCTGCTCGGCGCACCCACTGCCGGGGCGGCCACCACCGCTACCTGGGACAATCAGCTGCACACCAACGACGGCGACCCGGGCGGCCGGGTCCGCTTCAGGGCGGCCGGCGACGTCATGGAGCTGTGCGACATCGAGGCCGACGGTTGGAAGGTCAACCTGGAGGTCTCTGGCTACCACTATTACGACGCGTTTTCCGTGGGCGGAAACGGAAACTGTGTCACTCACAGTGCCTCGAATGGCCACGACTTGACGGAGGGCGCGGGCTACTCCATCAAGATTTACCTCAGCAAGTCCGGCCACCCCTACGAGTACGAAGACTCGGCCGTGTTCTGGGCGTAGTCGGCGTCCTCTCTTCTCTTCTGATCGGGCCCGCCGGAGCTGCTCCGGCGGGCCCGATCGCCCATAGCCGGGGATCGGCGAGGTGCCGGACGTTCAGTCCCTTGCTGTGGCAGCCGCGTCGACCAGCGCCCTCATGACCCGCACATCTTCCCCGGCTTCGGGATGCCACTGCACCCCGAGCACAAAGCCCGTGTCTCCCGGCAGCTCCACCGCCTCCACCGTCCCGTCCTCCGCCGCGTGCGCCGAGACCACCAGCCCCTCGCCGAGGCGGTCCACCGCCTGGTGGTGGTACGTCGGCACGGACACCGCGTCCGGCGTGATCCGGGCCAAAAGGGTGCCCGGGACGGGCTTGACCTCGTGGTGTTCGAAGACGCCCGGCGGGCCCACGTGGCCCTCCAGGTGCTGGACGAGCGTGCCGCCGAGGGCGACGTTCAGGAGTTGCATGCCACGGCAGATGCCCAGCAGGGGCAGGCCCGCCGCCAGGGCCGCATCGATGAGTGCCAGCTCCCAGGCGTCCCGTTCCCGCGCGGGCGGGCCCGTGCGTTCGTGGGGTTCGGCGCCGTAGCGGAGGGGCTCGACGTCGGGGCCGCCCGCGATGACCAGGGCGTCGAGGCGGGAGACCACGGAGGCGGCCGAGGTGGGGGCGTCGTCGGGGGGCAGCAGGGCGGCCAGGCCGCCCGCGCGCTGGACGAGGCGGTGGTATCCGGCCGGGAGCAGGGCCGCGGACTGGTGCCAGACGCCCCAGCGGACGGATGACTCCAGGTAGGTGCTGACGCCGATGAGGGGCTTTGACAACGGGGGTCCAATCTTTCGCCGACCGGGTCTTTCGCCGGTCCGGGTGGTCTCAGTCGCGGGACAGCTCAGTCGCGGGACAGCTCCGCCTCCGCCTCCGCGAGCGCCGCGAACTCCTCCTCGGGGGCCGCAGCCACCAGACGGTGCCGGCTGTAGAGGGCGAAGTAGGCGAGGGCCACGGCGTAGACGCCCAGCGCGATGAAGGCGGCGTCCTTGTCCACCAGGAAGGTGGCCACCAGGGCGGAGCAGGCCAGGACGAAGGCGACGGACGAGGTCAGCACCCCGCCCGGGGTGCGGTAGGGGCGGTGCAGGCCGGGCTCGCGGCGGCGGAGCACGATGTGGGAGAGCGACATCAGGGCGTAGGAGATCGTGGCGCCGAAGACCGCGACGTTGAGCATCCGGGCGCCGTCGCCGGTGGCCGCGGCCAGGGCGAAGCCGAGCGCGCCGGGGACCAGGAGGCCCAGGTAGGGGGCCTTGCGGCGGCTGGTGAGGGAGAGGAAGCGGGGCAGGTAGCCGGCGCGGGAGAGGGCGAACAGCTGCCGGGAGCCGGCGTAGATGAGGGAGAAGAAGGAGGCGACGAGGCCGGCCAGACCCGCGTAGTTGACGATGCGGGACAGCGTGGTCGCGTGGCCGTCCGGCTGGAGCGCCTCGACGAGGGGGTTGCCCGCGCCCTGGACCGCGTGGGCGCCGCGCGCGCCGGTCGCGGCGAGGAAGGTGAGCAGGGCCAGCACCAGCAGGATGCCCACCGACCAGGCCATGGCCTTCGGCAGGGTACGCGCCGGGTCGCGGGTCTCCTCGGCGGCGAGCGGTACGCCCTCCACGCCGAGGAAGAACCACATGCCGAAGGGGAACGCCGACCAGATGCCGAGCAGCCCGAACGGCAGCCAGGAGCTGGCGCCGAGGGCCGAGTGGTCCACGGGGATGTCGTCGAGGGAGCCCGAGTGGAAGTCGGTGAGGGCGCCGAACGCGAAGATCAGGAGCGCGGCGACGGCGACGGCGGTGACGATCAGGCTGAAGCGCAGGGCCTCGCCGACGCCCCACAGGTGGATGCCGATGAAGATGACGAAGCAGGCCAGGTAGACGGGCCAGCCGGACTCGAGGCCGAAGAGCCCGAGCGATTCGACGTAGTCGCCGATGAAGATGGAGATCGCGGCGGGCGCCAGGACGTACTCGATGAGGATGGCCGTGCCGGTCAGGAAGCCGCCCCAGGTGCCCAGGGCGCGCCGGGCGAAGCCGTAGCCGCCGCCCGCCGTGGGCAGGATGGCAGCCAGCTCGGCGAGGGCGAAGACCATGCAGGTGTACATCAGACCCATCAGCACGGCGGCGATGGCCAGGCCGCCGAAGCCGCCTTCCGCCAGGCCGAAGTTCCAGCCGGAGAAGTCGCCGGAGACGACGTAGGCGACGCCGAGCCCGGTCAGCAGCAGGGGGCCCGCGCTCCCCCGGCGCAGGGTGCGGCGCTCCAGGTAGGCGTCCTCGCCGGAGGCGGGGCCGCTCCCCGGCGGGGCGCCGGCGGCGGCGCCGGGCGGGCTGGGGGAGATGCGCGGGGACTCGGTTCCGTCGGCCATGGGTGCTCCTGGTCCACACGAGAGGCGAGGGCAATGGTTTGGACGCATACCTTTGCCTCGGTCGGTGCCCCCGCGCAAGACCTCTGCGTAAAACGTGGGTCAATCCGTCGTTCGATCCGCCGGGCGCGTGCCCTCCCGCGCGTCGGTCAGGAAGCCGCGCAGCAGCGCCGCCGTGCCCTCGCAGTGCTCCCGCATCACCTCGCGCGCCCCGTCCGCGTCCCCGTCGAGCACCGCCTCGACCAGCGCCGTGTGCTGGGCCTGTGAGTGCTCCAGGTTGCGCACCAGCAGCGGGATGCGGTCCAGCAGGTCGTTGACGGTGGCGCGGACGGCCGCGTACTGGGCGGCGAGCGACGGGGAGCCCGCCAGCTCGGCGAGCGTCAGATGGAGCAGCGTGTCCAGCCGCCGGTAGTCGGCGAGCGGGGCGTCCCGGGTCGCGTCGAGGGCGGCCCGCAGCCGGTCGGCCTGCTCGGCGGTCAGCCCGTGGGCGGCGCACAGCCCGGCCGCGCCCACCTCCAGGACCTCGCGGAAGCGCAGGGTGTCCTCGACGTCCACCTCCCGGACCCGGCGCAGCAGCGCGTCCCCGCCGGCGGCGTCCGGTTCGGGGCGGGCCCGCACGAAGGTGCCGCCGTAGCGGCCGCGCCGGCTCTCCACCAGCCCCTGGTCCGCCAGGACCTTCAGCACCTCGCGCAGCGTCACCCGGCTGATGCTCAGCCGCTCGGCCAGCTCCCGCTCGGCCGGGAGCCGCTCGCCCTCGGGGACCAGGCCGAGACGCAGGATCCGGAGTATCTGCTCCAGCGCCTCCTCGAAGCCGTTGCCGGCCCGCACCGGCCGCAGCACCGGAGCCAGCCGGTCGCCCGCGCCGCCGCCCCCGGCTTGGCCCGTGCCGCCGTCCGTGGTGGTGCCCGCGGCGCCGCCGCCGCTTCCGTCGCCGTTCATGGAAACTTCCGCCCCCACTTCCCAATCAATGGTCTACCGGAATACCTTATGGCTCCCGCCGCACCGAGTCGTACCCGACAGGAGGCACCACCGTGGCTGACCGCACGCCCCCGCTCTCCGTCGACGAGTTGAGGAGACTCGTCGACACCGGAGAGATCGACACCGTCGTCCTCGCCTTCACCGACATGCAGGGCAGACTCCAGGGCAAGCGGTTCGCGGCCCGATTCTTCCTCGACGACGCCCTGGAGCACGGCACCGAGGGGTGCAACTACCTCCTCGCCGTCGACGCCGACATGAACACCGTCGACGGCTACGCCATGTCCTCCTGGGAGCGCGGCTACGGCGACTTCGCCATGCACGGCGACACCGCCACCCTGCGCCGCACCCCCTGGAACCCCGGCACCGCCCTCATCACCGCCGACCTGGCCTGGCACGACGGCTCGCCGGTGCTCGCCTCCCCGCGCCAGATCCTGCGCCGCCAGCTCGACCGGCTCGCCGAGCGCGGCTGGACCGCCTACGCGGGCACCGAGCTGGAGTTCATGGTCTTCAAGGACACCTACGAGCAGGCCTGGGGCGCCGGCTACCGCGGGCTGACCCCCGCCAACCAGTACAACATCGACTACTCCGTCCTCGGCACCGGACGCGTCGAGCCCCTGCTGCGCCGCATCCGCAACGAGATGGGCGCGGCCGGGATGACCGTCGAGTCGGCCAAGGGCGAGTGCAACCTCGGCCAGCACGAGATCGCCTTCCGCTACGACGACGCCCTGACCACCTGCGACCAGCACGCCGTCTACAAGACCGGCGCCAAGGAGATCGCCGCCCAGGAGGGCATGGCGCTGACCTTCATGGCCAAGTACGACGAGCGCGAGGGCAACTCGTGTCACATCCACCTCTCCCTCCGCGACGAGTCGGGCGCCCCCGTGCTCGCCGACGACGACGGCCCGTACGGCATGTCCAAGACGATGCGCCACTTCCTCGCCGGACAGCTCGCCGCGATGCGCGACTTCACCCTCCTCTACGCGCCGAACATCAACTCCTACAAGCGCTTCCGCCCCGGCTCCTTCGCGCCCACCGCCGTCGCCTGGGGCCCGGACAACCGCACCTGCGCGCTGCGCGTCATCGGCCACGGCCCCTCCCACCGGCTGGAGAACCGCCTCCCCGGCGGCGACGTCAACCCGTACCTCGCCGTCGCCGGCATGGTCGCGGCCGGACTGTACGGGATCGAGGAGGAGCTGGAGCTTCCCGAGGTGTGCACCGGAAACGCCTACAACGGCGACGCCGAACACGTCCCGGCCACCCTGCGCGACGCCGCCGAGCTGTGGCGGACCAGCCCCATAGCGCGGGCCGCCTTCGGCGAGGAGGTCGTCGAGCACTACCTCAACATGGCGCGTGTCGAGCAGGAGGCCTACGACACCGCCGTCACGGACTGGGAGCGCTTCCGGTCCTTCGAGCGCATGTGAGGAACCACCCCGTGAGCAACGAGCACCCGCACGAGCACCAGGTACTCAACCCGGCGACCGAAGAGGTCGTCGCCACCGTCCCCGCCGCCGGCCCCGCCGACGTCGACACCGCCGTCACCCGGGCCGCCCGGGCCCAGGCCGGCTGGGCCGCCCTGGCGCCCGGCGACCGGGCGCGGCTGCTGCGCCGCTTCGCCGCCGCCGTCGACGACCACCTCGAGGAGCTGGCCCTCCTGGAGGTCCGCGAGGCCGGACACCCCCTCGGCAACGCGCGCTGGGAAGCGGGCAACGTCCGCGACCTGCTGGAGTACGCGGCCGGGGGAGTGGAGCGGCTCGGCGGCAGCCAGATCCCCGTCCCCGGCGGACTGAACGTCACCTTCCAGGAGCCGCTCGGCGTCGTCGCCGTCATCGCGCCGTGGAACTTCCCCATGCCGATCGCCGCCTGGGGCACCGCCCCCGCCCTCGCGGCCGGCAACGCCGTCCTCCTCAAGCCCGCCGAGACCACCCCGCTCACCGCCCTCCGGCTGGCCGAACTCGCCCTGGAGGCCGGGCTCCCCGAGGACCTCTTCCAGGTGCTGCCCGGGGCCGGCCCGGTCGCGGGCGAGGCGCTGGTCGAGCACCCCGGCGTGGCCAAGGTGGTCTTCACCGGGTCCACGGCCGTCGGCAAGCGGATCATGGCCAAGTGCGCGGCGGGCGTGAAGCGCGTGACCCTCGAACTCGGCGGCAAGAGCCCCAACATCGTCTTCGCCGACGCCGACATCGAGCTCGCCGCGCGCTCGGCACCCGGCTCGTTCCTGGACAACACCGGCCAGGACTGCTGCGCCCGCAGCCGCATCCTGGTCCAGCGCGGCGTCTACGACCGGTTCATGGAGCTGCTGGAGCCGGCCGTGCGGTCCGTCGTGGTGGGCGACCCGGCCGAGCCGGACACCGCCATGGGCCCGCTGATCTCCGCCGCCCAGCGCGAGCGCGTGCGGTCCTACGTCACCGAGGACGCGCGCGTCGCGATCCGCGGCGAGGCCCCGGCGGGCAAGGGCTTCTGGTACCCGGCCACCGTCCTGGAGGGCGTCGGGCCCACCCACCGCGCCGCCGTGGAGGAGATCTTCGGCCCGGTCGCCGTCGTGCTGCCCTTCGAGGACGAGGCCGACGCCGTCCGTCTGGCCAACGCCACCGAGTACGGCCTGTCCGGCTCCATCTGGACCCGCGACGTGGGCCGCGCGGTGCGCGTCTCGCGGGCCGTGGCCGCCGGGAACCTGTCCGTCAACTCGCACAGCAGCGTGCGCTACTGGACCCCGTTCGGGGGCTACAAGCAGTCCGGGCTCGGGCGGGAGCTGGGCCCCGGCGCGCTGGCCGCCTTCACCGAGACCAAGAACGTCTTCATCAGCACCGAGGAGCAGTGACATGACCGAGACCCCCAACACCCCCGAGGCCCCGGTGTGCCGCCGCCTGGTGGGCCGTACCGCCGTCATCACCGGCGCGGGCAGCGGCATCGGCCTGGCCACCGCGCGCCGCCTGGCCGCCGAGGGCGCGCGGGTCGTGTGCGCCGACATCGACGAGAGCGCGGGCAAGGCCGCCGCCGACGAGGTCGGCGGGCTGTACGTCCGGGTGGACGTCACCGACCCCGAGCAGGTCGAGGCGCTGTTCAAGACCGCGTACGAGACCTATGGCTCGGTCGACATCGCCTTCAACAACGCGGGCATCTCGCCGCCCGACGACGACTCGATCCTCATCACCGGGCTGGACGCCTGGAAGCGGGTCCAGGAGGTCAACCTCACCTCCGTCTACCTGTGCTGCAAGGCCGCGCTCCCCTACATGCAGCGGCAGGGCAGGGGGTCGATCATCAACACGGCCTCCTTCGTGGCCGTCATGGGCGCCGCGACCTCACAGATCAGCTACACGGCGTCCAAGGGCGGGGTGCTGGCCATGTCGCGCGAGCTGGGCGTGCAGTTCGCCCGCGAGGGCATCCGGGTCAACGCGCTGTGCCCCGGGCCGGTCAACACCCCGCTGCTGAAGGAGCTGTTCGCCAAGGACCCCGAGCGCGCCGCCCGCCGCCTGGTGCACGTGCCGGTGGGGCGCTTCGCCGAGCCGGAGGAGATCGCGGCCGCGGTCGCCTTCCTCGCCAGCGACGACTCCTCCTTCGTCAACGCGGCGGAGTTCCTCGTGGACGGCGGTATCGCGGGGGCGTACGTCACCCCGGTGTGACCGGGCGGGCGGGGGCCGGCCAGGCAGGTGCGGTGTACGGGGGCGACGTGTGGTCATAAGGTGACGCCGTGAGCATGACGACACCCCCGGGCTGGTACCCGGACCCCGGCTACACCGGCCCCGGCCCCGCCCCCGAACGCTGGTGGGACGGGTTCGCCTGGACCGAGCACACCCGTGAGGCCCCGGGGCCGACGAGCCAGACGTTCGGCCCGCCCGTACCCGTCTACCCGCCGGGGGAGCCCGGCGGCCCGGCGGGGCGGGGCCGCGGCCCGAAGATCGCGGCGGCCGTCGTCGTGGCGGCCGTCGTGGCCGCCGCCATCGCGGGCGGCGTCGCGCTGCTGGGCGACGACGGCGGGTCCGGAGACGGCGGCGACCGGGCCAAGCCCCGGCCGACCGCCACCGCGCCCGCTCCGGACGGGGACGACGGCGGAAGCGGCGACGGGGGCGGCTTCGGCGGCGGCGACGGCGCCTCGCCGACCGGCCCCTCCGAGACCCCCAGCGCCCCCGCGCCCACCGACGACCCGACCGTCGCCGAGGACGCCCTGAACGGCATCGGCCTGCCGGTCCCGGACGGCTGGGAGGAGACCCGCAGCAGCTCGGGCGGCGCGGGCATCACCACCGAGGACCGCTACCCCTGCCCCAACGACCCGGGCAGCCAGTGCCTGCGCGGCGGTGTCTTCTCCATGCCGGCGGCGGGCTACAAGGCCAAGACCGCCAAGGGCATCGCCAAGGAGGACATCGAGCAGGCCGCCGAGAGCTCCTACGGCACGAACCCGCAGAACAAGCGGGAGTCGTACGGCGGGATCACCTCGCACAAGCAGCTCAAGTCGGAGGCGGTCACCGTCGCCGGGCAGAAGGGCTACCTGGTGCGCTGGAAGGTGATCACGGAGAAGGGCCCGGACGGCTATGTCCAGACGGTGGCCTTCCCGTCCCCCCTCCTGCACGACACCATGGTCGTGGTGCGCTTCGGCTTCGACGTCAGCGACAAGGCGCCGACGCTGTCCGAGATGGACAAGATCGTGAAGGGGATCAAGGCGCTCGGCGACAACGGCGACGGCCAGTCCGTCTGAGCCCGGCGGCCGCGCGTACCGTCCGGCCCGCGTTCGCGCTCATGGGGAGGGACTCACGGGTACGAGCTCACAGGTACGTGCGGCCCTCGCCCCGGTAGGTGGGCACCGAGTCCACCACCCGGTCGCCGTCGACCAGATGCAGCACCTCGAAGCGCTCGCACAGCTCCCCGGCCTTGGCGTGCCGGAACCACACCTTGTCGCCGATCAGCAGGTCGTCCGCGGGCGAGCCCAGCAGCGGGGTCTGCACCTCGCCCGGGCCCTCCATCGGGTCGTAGGCCAGCCCCTGCGGCAGATACGGCACCGGCAGCCGGTCCCGGCCCGCCGCGCCCGAGGCCGGATAGCCGCCGCCGAGCACCGTCACCACGCCCACGCCCGGCCGGCGCACCACCGGCTGGGCGAAGAGGGCCGCCGGGCGGCCGCGGAAGGACGTGTAGTGGTCGAACAGCCGCGGCTGGTAGAGCCCGGACCCGGCGGCGATCTCGGTCACCGCGTCCTCGGCGGCGGTGTGCTGCACGCTGCCCGTGCCGCCCCCGTTCACGAACTCCAGGTCCGCCACCGCCCGCACGGCCCGCACCGCCGCCGCCCGGCGCCCGGCCAGCTCCCGGCGCGCGGTGGACTGCATCAGCCGGATCGCGCGGGACCGCAGCGGCCGCCCGGCCACCGAGTCGCCCACGCCCGCCACATGGCCCTCGTAGCCCATCAGCCCGACCACGCGGAAGCCCGGGCGGCGCTGGACCGCCTCCGCCAGCTCCGCCAGCCGGGCCGGGTCGCGCAGCGGCGAGCGCAGCGCGCCGATCCGCACCCGGCCGCCGAGCAGCCGCAGGGAGGTGTCCAACTCCAGACAGACCCGGACCTCTTCGGTGCCCGCGCGAACACTCTCGATCAGCTCGATCTGGCTCATGTCGTCCACCATCACCGTCACGGCGGCCGCGAGCTCGGGATCGCCGGTCAGCGTCGCGAACCCCTCCCGGTCGGCGGACGGATAGGCGAGCAGGACGTCCTCGTACCCCTCGCGCGCCAGCCACAGCGACTCGGCGAGCGTGAAGCTCATGACCCCGGCGAAGCCCTCCTTGGCCAGCGCCCGGTCCAACAGCGCGCGGCACCGCACCGACTTGCTCGCCACCCGGATCGGCTTGCCGTTCGCCCGCCGCACCAGACCCCGGGCGTTGTCGTCGAAGGCCCGCAGATCGACGATCGCCAGCGGCGCCTCGAGATGGGCGGTGGCCCGGTCGTACCGGGCGCGGTCGGCGGAGAGGGCAGCGGGATGCGCGGACATGGGCGAAGCTTGCCAGACGGCCGTTACCACCGGGTAGAGGGCGGCCGGTGCGGATGGCGCCCGGCGACCCGTAGAGTGTCGCGCACACCACGACCGGCAGGTCAGCGGCGTGATGTCCGCATACCGTCCCGCCTGCCCGAAAGGCCGACGGGAGGGCGCGCGGCCGGGTGCGACCAGGTGAACACGTCTTCCGAGGGTGCGAGGGGGTGCAGGTGAGCACCGAAGCGGAACAGACACACATCGCACACAGCCCCCCGCCCCGCCCCGCCCGGGGTCCGCACGCCGCGCCCCCGCCGCGCCCCGCGGCGCCCCCGGGCGCCGCCGCCAAGGCCGCGCCGCCGGTCGACCCGGACACCCCGATCCTGGGCGTGCCGCTGCGGACGCCGCGCGCGCATCCGGGCGCCGGCGCGGGCATATCGCGGGCGCGCCCCACCGGCCTCCCCCCGCGCCGCGCCCCCGCGCCGCCCGCCGCCGCCCGTCCCGCCACCGCGCCGCCCGCCGCCC
>NZ_BAAASD010000066.1:0-29510 GCF_039532705.1 Streptomyces sparsogenes subsp. cuspidosporus
GCTGCCCGCCTCCTGGGGCGCCGGGCCGGGCAAGCGCGAGCAGTGGGAACTGCTGATCCGGGCCCGGGCGCTGGACGCCACCGTATGGCTGGCCGCCGTCGGCCAGGCCGACCCGGCCGCGACCGGCACCCTCGCGGCCGAAGGGGCCGACCCGACGGCCCCCACGGGCATCGGGCACAGCGCCGTCGTCGGCCCCGACGGGACCGTGCGGCAGCGGCTGGGGGCGACCCCGGGGCTGCTGGTGGCGGAGATCGACACCGACGAGGTCACCGCGGTCCGGCGCAGGGTCTCCGTGCTCGCCAACCGCAGGCTGGGCCGCGACGTGAACGCACCGGCCCGAGCTGCCCGTACGCCACGCCCGGCGCACACTGGAAGCGCGCGCCGGGCGCGCGGGTGACGCGGCCGGCCGGCGCGGGGAGGAGGTCGCGATGGAGTTCGACGTGGTCGTGGAGATCCCCGAGGGATCCCGCAACAAGTACGAGATGGACCATGAGTCGGGGCGGATCCGGCTGGACCGGATGCTGTTCACCGCCACCAAGTACCCGGCCGACTACGGCTATATCGACCACACCCTGGGGCGCGACGGCGACCCGCTGGACGCCCTGGTCACGGTCGGTGAGCCGACGTTCCCGGGGTGTGTCATCGAGTGCCGGGCCATCGGCATGTTCTGCATGAGCGACGAGAAGGGCCCGGACGAGAAGATCCTCTGCGTCCCCGCCCACGACCCGCGCTACGCCGGGGTGCGGGACATCGGTGATGTGTCGGAGTTCGACCGGAGGGAGATCACCCACTTCTTCGAGGTCTACAAGGACCTGGAACCCGGCAAGTCGGTCGAGGGCTCGCACTGGGAGGGCCGCGACCGGGCCTACGCGGAGATAGCCGCCTCACGGGCCCGGGCGACCGAGTCGGCCCGGACGGCGGGGGCCGACCAGGCCACCGGGGCGGACCAGGCCACCGGGGCGGACACGGCCACCGGGCCGGCCCGGGACCGCTGAGGCCGGACGGCCTCAGCCGCGCGGGTCCGGGGCGGCCCCCCGGTCGTTCTGCAGGGACCACAGCTCCCGGAACAGCCCGGGCGAGGCGACCAGTTCGGCGAAGGTGCCCTGCTGGATCACCCGGCCGCGGTCCAGGACCACGATGCGGTCGGCCACCGCCACATTCGCCAGCCGATGGGTGACCAGGACGACCGCGCGGTCCTCCGCCAGCCGCCGCAGCCCGGCGAAGACGCGGTGCTCGGCGCGGGCGTCGAGGGCGCTGGTGGGCTCGTCCATCACCAACAGCCCGGCGGGCCGGTGGAAGGCGCGCGCCAGCGCGATGCGCTGCCACTGGCCGCCGGACAGCTCCACCCCGCCCCACCACTGCCGGGCCAGCAGGGTGTCAAGGCCGCTGCGCAGCCCGTCCACCACCTCCTGCGCCCCCGAGCGAACGGCGGCCTCCCGCACCGCCTCGTCCCCGCCGTGCGGCTGGCCCAGGGTGATGTTCTCGCGGGCGGTGAGCGGCCAGTGGGCGTAGTCCTGCGGGACCACCGCGGTCTGCCGCCACAGCGCCTGCGGGTCCAGGTCCCGGGTCTTGACGTCGTCCCAGGTCACCGCGCCGCTGGTGGGCAGGTACAGACCCGTGAGCAGCTTGCTCAGCGTGGTCTTGCCGGAGCCGTTCTCGCCGACCAGGGCGAGCACCTCGCCGCGCCGCACCTCGATGGACACCTCGTCCAGCGCCGGCGCGTCCGACTCCGGGTAGCGGTAGCCGACCGACTCGGCCCGCACCACCCGCGGAGCCGGCGCCACCCGGCTGCCGCGCCGCACCCGGTGGCCGCCCGCCTCCTCGATGAACTCCGCCCAGTCGTCCAGATACAGCCCGGTACGGAACATCCGGGTGCCGTACGCCACCATGCCGCGCAGCGAGGAGCCCACCGTGCGCAGCGCGAAGACCGCGGTCCCCGCCGAGGCCACGGACATCCGTCCCGACCCCAGGAGCAGCGCCAGCGCCACCCACACCAGCCCGGAGGCCGCCCCTCCGGCCAGCGCGCCCAGCACCGCGAACCGCGCCCCCCGATGGGCCGCCCGGTCGGTCGCGGCGTCCACCCGGGCGCCGATGGCGCGGTAGCGGTCGAGCAGGAAGGCCGCCATGGTGCCCGAGCGCAGCTGGTCGGCGATGTCCTTGTCCACCATGTACCAGCGCAGCAGCCCCAGCGTGCGCCGCTCGGCGCTCATCGCGCGCGAGGTCTCGTAGTGCACCCGGGCCGCCTTCATCCCGGCCACGCCCTGCGGCAGCGCCGCGAGCAGCAGCAGCGGCAGCAGCGCCGGGTGCAGCACGGTCACCACCCCGGCCGCCGCCACCAGGGAGGCGAGGCAGGCCGTCAGCTGCTGGGACTCGATGATCAGGTCCTGGGCGACATCGGCGCCCCGGTCGGCCGCGTCCCACTTGTCGTTGAACCCGGGGTTGTCGTACGCCGCCAGCTCGGCGTTGATCGCCGCGTCCAGCATCCGCATCTCGGCCTCCCGGGAGATCCGGGGGGCCAGCCGGGTGGAGATGTTGGACACGGCGATGCCCAGCAGCGCCCGTAACCCGGCCGCCCCGGCCAGCACCGCGAGCGAGGGCAGCGCCTCCCGTACCCGCTCGGCGACGTGCCCGGAGGAGATCAGCGCCGTGATGGTGCCGGTGGTGGCCAGCAGCCCGAACGCCTCGAAGCACCCGGACAGCACCTGGCACACCAGCAGCTGTGCCACCGCCTTGCGGTCCACCTGCCAGGACAGCACCAGCGCCCGCCGCACCAGCTGCGGCAGTCTGCGCGCCATCGACCGGCCGGTGAGCGGGTTGCGCTCGAACGCCGCGAGGGTGGGCGACCGGAACCGCAGCTCCTCGGCGGGCTGGTCGGCGGGCTGGTCGGAGGTCTGGGCAGCCATGGGGAACCCCCGTTCGCGAGAGGTGGTCGGCCCACACGCTGCCGCACGGCCCGCCGGGGCGTCCGGCGTAACGGCACGGATCCACCCGAACGGGGCACGGCTTGGCCCGGGCGCCGGGGTCAGGCCCGGCCGCGGGACTTCTGGGAGCGCCGGGAGACCGAGTCGAGGACGACGGCGGCCAGCAGCACCCCGCCGGTGATCATGAACTGGAGGGCCGACTGGATGCTGAGCAGCGCCATCCCGGAGGAGATCGACTGGATGACCAGCATGCCCAGCACCGCGCACCAGGTCCTGCCGTGGCCGCCGAACAGGCTGGTGCCGCCGATGACGGCCGCCGCGATGGCGTTCAGCACGAGGATGCCGGAGGTGGAGGGCTGGCCCACCGAGGTGATCCGCGAGGCCAGGAACAGTCCGCCGAGCGCGGCCATCGTGCCGGACACCGTGAGCACCGACACCCGCACCCACGCCACCCGCACCCCGGCCCGGCGCGCCGCCTCCACCCCGCCGCCCAGCGCGTAGACCCTGCGGCCGTACGGCGTGCGGCGCAGCAGCACGTCCAGGGCGGCGACCAGGACCACGAAGATCAGCAGCGCCAGCGGCAGCCCCTGGAACTGGTTGAGCACATAGGCGGCCGCGAACGCCACCGCCGCGATCAGCCCGGTGCGCACCGCGATCTCCCGGAGCGGCCGGTACGGCATCGCGGCGGCCTTGCGGCGCCACCGGTCGCGGCAGGCGGTCAGGAAGAAGACGGCCGCGCCGAGCGCCGCGAGGCCGTAGGCGGCGGCGATGTCGTGGAAGTAGTAGCTGGTCAGCTTGGCGACCAGGCCCTGGTCGTCGAGGTTGATGGTGCCGCTCTGGCCGAGCAGGTAGAGGGTGAGGCCGTTCCAGGCCAGCAGCCCGGCCAGGGTGATCACGAAGGCCGGCACGCCGAACCGGGCGAAGAAGAACCCGTGCAGGGCGCCGATCAGCGCGCCCGCGAGCACCGCGATCACCAGGGCGAGCCACTCCGGCAGGCCCTCGTTGACGTTCAGTACGGCGAAGACGGCCGCCGCCAGCCCGCTGACCGAGCCGACCGACAGATCGATCTCCCCGATGAGCAGCACGAAGACGATGCCGACCGCGATCAGGCCGGTGCCCACGATGTCCACGCTCAGATTGGACAGATTGCGCGGGGAGAAGAAGTTGCCGTTCAGCCACTGGAAGACGGCCCAGAGCAGCACCAGGCCCAGGACCACCGGCAGCGAGCCGGACTCGCCCTGGCTCAGTCGCTTCCAGGCCTGGCCGAGGGCGCGCTTGACGCGCCGGCCGGGCGCCGTGGAGGCGCGGCCCGTCACGGCCCCGCCTCCCCGGTGCGGGGCGGGCGGCGGGCGTGGGAGGTGGCGCCGGTGATGGAGGAGATGATCTGTTCCTGGGACGTGGTAGTCACGTCGAAGAAGCCGTTGTTGCGGCCCAGGCGCAACACCGCGGCATGGTCCGCGACGGCCTTCACATCGCCCATGTTGTGGCTGATCAGCAGCACCCCCAGACCGCGGTCGCGCAGCCGCTCCACCAGGTCGAGCACCTGGGCGGTCTGCTCGACGCCCAGGGAGGCGGTGGGCTCGTCCAGCAGCAGCAGCCTGGGCTCGCCCAGCAGCGAGCGGGAGATCGCGACGGTCTGCCGCTGTCCGCCGGACAGGGTGGCCACCGGGAGGCGCACATCGGGGACCCGGATGGACAGGGTCGCCAGCAGGTCCAGGGTGCGGCGCTCCATCTCCACCTCGTCCAGGATGCCGACCCTGCGCACCTCGCGGCCGAGGAAGACGTTGCCGACGACATCGAGGTTCTCGCACAGCGCGAGGTCCTGGTAGACGGTCGCGATGCCCAGGGCCTGCGCGTCGTGCGGGCGTTTGACCTGCACCGCGAGGCCCTCCCACTCCATGACGCCCCGGTCGGCGGGGTCCACCCCGGCGATCACCTTGACGAGGGTGGACTTTCCGGCGCCGTTGTCCCCGAGCAGGGCGACGACCTCGCCGGTGTGGATCTCCAGCTCGACGTCGTCGAGCGCGTGGACGGCGCCGAAGCGCTTGGAGACGCCGCGCAACGCCAGCAGCGGAGGATCCGACACGGTCACCACCTCCCTCACCACGCGGGTCACCGCGCGGTCCCCGCCGAGGGCACGAGCCCGGCCCGCTCGCAGGCCGGCCGGTACTCCGGGGTGCAGATCTGCTGAATCGTGTACATGCCGTCCTTGACCACCGTCTTCCGGATGGTGTGCACGGTCAGCGGAATCGGGCGGAGCAGCACGGCCGGGACGTCGCCGCGGACCCGGGCCCGGGCGATGGTGCCGGGGCCCCTGCCGTGGGCCAGCGCGACGGCCATCTCGGCGGCCGCGTACGCCTCGGGCTTGAAGGGCTTGTAGATGGTCATGTACTGGGCGCCCTCGACGATGCGCTGGACGGCCGCGAGCTCGGCGTCCTGCCCGGTGACCGGGGGGATCGGCCGGACGCCGTTCGCCCGCAGGGCGGCGATCACCCCGGAGGCGAGGCCGTCGTTGGCGGCGTAGACGCCGTCGATGTGCCGGGGACCGAGGGCGGCGATGGCGCCGGCCATGTTGGTGTAGGCGCTGTCGGGCCGCCATCCGGCCGTGTCGTACGACTTCTCGATCCTGACCTTGCCGGTGAGGACGGACAGCGCCCCCTTCCTGAACGCCACCCCGTTGGGGTCGGCCAGGTCGCCGTTCATCATGACGATCCCGGCGCCCGGCGCGCGGCGGGGGCCGATGGCCTTCAGCAGCGCCTTCGCCTGGAGCCTGCCCACCTCCTGGCCGTCGAAGGACACATAGGCCGAGATGGGGCCCTGGGCGAGGCGGTCGTACGAGACCACCGGGATGTGCGCCTCCCGCGCCTTCTTGACCGCGGGGCGCATCGCCTTGGCGTCCACCGGGACCAGGACCAGGGCGTTCACCCGCTTGATGATCATTGAGTCCACCTGCTGCCGCTGGAGGGCCACATCGCCCTGAGCGCTGACGGACACCACCGAGCAGGCGGGGCAGAGCTGGCCGATCCGCCGCTCGATCAGGGGCCGGTCGAATCTGTCCCAGCGCGGCGTGATGCTGTCCGGCACCAGCAGGCCGATCGTCGGCCGCCCCGGTGCGTGGGGGGAGGCGGGCCGGACGGCGGTGCCGGACTCGGCGGCCTTGCCGCAGGCGCCCAGCGCGAGGGCCAGGGTGGCCGCGGCCGCGAGAGCGGCGGCGCGGCGCGGACGACTCCTCACGACGTGAAGCACCTCCTCACACCCGGTACCGGTACGGGCGGCCGGGCCGCGGCTATCCGGCCACGGCCGCGCCGCCCGTGCCGGGGTCCGTACCGGTGTCTGTCCCAGCGCGGCCGCCCGTGCCGCCGTCCGTACCAGGGCTGCCGCCCGTGCCGGGGTCCGGGTCGTCGGTCCGGTGGGTCGCCACGACGACCTCGCTCCACACCTGCTTGCCGCCGCTGACCGGCACCGAGCCCCAGGCCGCCGACATGGCCTCGACCAGCAGCAGGCCCCGGCCGCCGGTGGACTCCCAGTCCACCAGCACCGGCTTGGCGGGCGCCCGCGGCGACGAGTCGCTCACCGCGACCCGCAGCCGGTCCCCGGCCAGCGTGAGGTCCAGCCGCACCGGGCCCTGGGTGTGCACCAGGGCGTTGGTGACCAGCTCGGAGACCACGAGCAGGACCATGTCGGCCTCCTCGGCCACACGCCAGGAGCGCAGCGTGCGCGCGGTGAAGCGGCGCGCGTGCATCACGGCGTCGGGCAGCCGCCACACCGCCCAGCCGGCCCGGATCGGGCGGACCTTCATCCCGTCGTAGCGCAGCAACAGCAGGGCCACGTCGTCGTCGCGCCGGCTCAGGTCGCCCAGCAGCGAGTCGGCCAGCCGCCCGGCGTCGGACGGGTCCGCCTCCGAGAGCGCCCCGCGCACCCGCCGCAGGCCGTCCTCCAGGGACAGGCTCGCGGACTCCACCAGCCCGTCCGTCAGCAGGGCCAGCACCGTCCCCGGAGCCAGCCCGACCGCCGTCAGGGCGAACTCCGCGTCGGCGACCACCCCCAGCGGCGGGCCGCCCTCGACCGCCACCTCCTCGGTGGAGCCGTCCGGGTGGCGCAGCAGCGGCGGCGGGTGTCCGGCCCGGACGAACCAGGCGTCGCCCTCCTCCATGTCCAGCTCGACATAGGCGCAGGTGGCGAACAGCTCCGTCTCCATGCCGACCAGCAGCCGGTTGGCGAGACAGAGGACCACGTCGGGCGGGTGGCCCTCCACCGCGTACGCCCTGATGGCGGTGCGTATCTGCCCCATGATGGTCGCGGCCCCGGCGCTGTGCCCCTGGACGTCGCCGATCACCAGCGCCACATGGCCGTTGGGCAGCGGGATGACGTCGTACCAGTCGCCGCCCACCTCCAGCCCGCTCATCGCGGGCAGATAGCGGGCCACGGCCACCCCGCCGGGGAGCCCGGGCAGCCTGCGGGGCAGCAGGCTGCGTTGCAGCATGGTGGCCAGCTCGTGTTCGGCGTCGTACGCGTGCGCGCGCATCAGGGCCTGCCCCACCAGACCCGCCGTCGCGGTCAGCAGCGACCGCTCCTCCGGAGAGAACTCGTGCGGCTCCTCCCAGCCGACCAGGCCCACCCCGACCACCCGGCCCTGCGCCGGGAGCGGCAGGACGGCGAGGCCACCGGCCCCCATGCCCGCGAGGCCCGGCTCCAGGCCGCCGCCCGGGGGCAGCAGGCAGATCCGGCCCTCGCGCAGCGCGGTCTCCAGCGTGGGCAGCGCGCGGATCGGCACATCGGGCCACTCGGACCGCCATTCCGACCGCCACATCCCCGGCCAGGCGCCCGGTTCCGGCGGAGCGAGGGCGGTCATCACCAGCCGGTCACCCTCCAGCTCGGCGAGTGCCACCCGGTCGGCCCCCAGCGGCTCCCGCAGCGCCGCGGTCACCACCAGACCGACGTCACGGACGGTCATGGCGTTGGCCAGGGCCGCGGACAGCCGCTGGACCCGGGAGACCTCGTCGGCGGTGGGCCGCAGATACGAGGCGTCCGCCACCAGGCCCAGCAGCCGCTCGGGGGTGCCCACGGCGTCGCCCTGGATCCGGCAGCACAGGCGCAGCCAGCGCAGCTCCCCGCCGGGCCGGCGGATACGGAACTCCAGGTCACGGCTGCCGAGGCTCAGCTGGCCCGGCTCGACGATGGACATCAGCGCGGGCAGGTCCTCCGGCACGGTGTGCGCCAGCAGGGTCTCCACCCGGCCGTCGAACGCGTCCGGGGCGATGTCCACCAGCTCCAGCAGCTGCGCGTCCGCGTCGATCCGCCCGGTGCTCAGCACCAGGGTGAACGAGCCGACGTGGAGGTGGTCGAGCGCCGAGCGGAGCACCGACAGCGGCCCGGTCCGGCCCGGCGCCCCGCCGCCCACCTGCGAGCCCGCCTTGAGCTGGGCGGCGATCTGGTCGGCGTACAGCTCCAGGAAATTGCGCTGCTCGGCGTCGAAGCCGTCCCCCGGGTAGACCACGACCAGGCAGCCCAGCCGCCTGCCGTCCGCGCCCAGCGGCAGCGCGCCCAGCGACATGTCGGCCGGGAGGGCCCGCTGGGCGTTCTCCCCGTAGACGGCGAGCTTCGCGGAGGTCGACCACTGGGGCCGCCCGGTGCGGAAGGCGTCGGCGACGGGGGAGCGGCCCGCCAGCGGATAGCTGGTGGGCAGCCCGTACAGGGCGCGCGGGCCGCCGGCCGTCTCGGTCAGCCGCAGCTCGTCACCGTCCGCCGACAGGACGTACACGGCCGTCAGCGCCGCCGCGGCGAACGCCATGGCCTGCTCCGTCACGGCGTGCTCCGCTCCCGGCGGCCTGAGGCCGACCCCGGACGCCCTGTCCTCCGGGTCCCTCCACGGTCGCGTGATGTCCACACCAAAGCCGCCTCGGCCGGCCATCGCGCCATTCCACCTCCTGGCCCGACTGGGTGCCGCCCCGACGTGTGAGGGCGCTCACACCAACAGGATGGCACAGCGGCCATCGAAGCAGTGGCCCGCCAGAGCGCTGGTGATCTGCGGAAACGGATCTCAGGTGCCGGATCTTGCGAAGCACGGGTCAGCGCTCGTATGCCGAATGCGCGCCGCACGGGGCGTGCCGCCCGCGCTCCGCGAGCCGCAGAGCGCTGCGCCATTCAGGGCAATTCGAGGTCATCTCTATGGCGTAACCGCGTTGACGGCGCGCCTACTAGTCGTACCGGTGGGTTTTCCCATCTGCCGGGGGACGGCGGCGCGTGTGTGACGCAGCGTCAGTCGCCGTGATGAGCCCCCCAGCACATGAAGCGCCGCTCCGCCCGGCTCAAGGCACCGCGCGGCGACCACCCGGCCCACCTTCACCCACAGCACATCGCACGGAGGGCTCATCATGCCTAGTCCCACGATCACCCTGGTCACGGTCACGCCGAATCCGGCGGTCGTCGGCCAGTCGGTCACCGTCACCGCCACCGTGATCCCGCTCGGAACCGGCACCCCCACGGGCACCGTGACCTTCACCGTCGCCGGGGCCACCCCGCCCACCCAGACCGTGAACCTGACGGGCAACACGGCCTCGGCGACCTTCACCAACCTCGGCGTCGGCGTCCACACGGTCACCGCGACCTACAACGGCGACGCGAACTTCACGTCCTCCACCGGCTTCAACAGCCTGATCGTCATCCAGGGACAGACGACCACCACGGTGGTCTCCTCGCCCGACCCCTCACAGCTCGGGCAGACGGTGAACATCACCGCCACGGTGACGCCGATCGCCCCCGCGTCGGGGACCCCGACCGGCACGGTCACCTTCGTGATCACCGGCGTGGGAGGCGGAACCTTCGTCCAGCCCCTGTCGGGCAGTGGCCAGGCCACGCTCAACATCAACACCCTGGGCGTCGGCACCCACGCCATCACCGCGATCTACAGCGGCGACACCAGCTTCCTGCCGTCCGCCGGCTCCGACACCCAGACGGTGACCCCGGGACCGTCGGCCACGACGACCACGGTGGTCTCCTTGCCGAACCCGTCGGTGGTCGGACAGCCGGTGAACTTCACCGCCACGGTCACCTCGAACACCCCCGGGTCGGGCACGCCGACCGGCACGGTCACCTTCACCATCGACGGCACCGGGGGAGGAACGTTCACCCAGCCCCTGACGGGCGGCGTGGCCACGCTGACCCTCAGCACCCTGGGCCCCGGCTCGCACACCGTGACCGCCGTCTACAACCCCGACACCCCTAACTTCACCACCTCGACCGGGACCACCAGCCAGGTGGTGAACAAGGCGAACACCCTGACCACCGGCACCGCCTTCCAGACCGGCGCCGGGGCGCCGGTCTCCTTCGTCGGCTTCGTACCGCCCGTGCCTCCCGGGGTGGGAACCCCCACCGGAACGGTCACCTTCACCCTCAGCCAGGGCATGACCACGGTGTTCAGCGGCTCCGCACCCCTGGACCCCACCGGCTTCGCCTTCCTCCCCAACGGCACCACGCAGTCGGCCGGCACCTACACCCTCGTCACGGCCTACAGCGGAGACACCAACTTCAACCCGTCGAGCGACAACAGGACTATCACCGTCATCTGATCGGCACTGAGAGCGAAGCACCGAGCCCCGCCACTGCCCGAGAGGCGGTGGCGGGGCTCGGCCCGGTCCGGGGGACCGGGGACGATCACACGTCGAAGTAGAGCTCGAACTCGTGCGGGTGCGGACGCAGCTGCAGCGGAGCGATCTCGTTGGTGCGCTTGTAGTCGATCCAGGTCTCGATCAGGTCCGAGGTGAAGACATCACCCTGGAGCAGGAACTCGTGGTCGGCCTCGAGGGAGTCGAGGACGGCCGGGAGGGAGGTCGGGACCTGCGGCACGCCCGCGTGCTCCTCGGGGGCCAGCTCGTAGAGGTCCTTGTCGATCGGCTCGGCCGGCTCGATCTTGTTCTTGATGCCGTCCAGACCCGCCAGCAGGAGGGCGGAGAAGGCCAGGTACGGGTTGCCGGAGGAGTCCGGGGCGCGGAACTCGACGCGCTTGGCCTTCGGGTTGGAGCCGGTGATCGGGATGCGCATCGCGGCGGAGCGGTTGCGCTGCGAGTACACCAGGTTGACCGGGGCCTCGAAGCCCGGGACCAGGCGGTGGTACGAGTTCACCGTCGGGTTGGTGAAGGCCAGCAGCGACGGGGCGTGCCTGAGGATGCCGCCGATGTAGTAGCGGGCGGTGTCCGACAGGCCCGCGTAGCCCTGCTCGTCGTAGAAGAGCGGCTCGCCGCCCAGCCACAGCGACTGGTGGACGTGCATGCCCGAGCCGTTGTCACCGAAGATCGGCTTCGGCATGAAGGTCGCGGTCTTGCCGTTCTTCCACGCCACGTTCTTGACGATGTACTTGAACAGCTGAAGATCGTCGGCCGCGGCGAGCAGCGTGTTGAACTTGTAGTTGATCTCGGCCTGGCCGGCGGTGCCCACCTCGTGGTGCTGGCGCTCGACCTCGAGGCCGGCCTTCTCCAGCTCGAGGCTGATCTCGGCGCGCAGGTCGGCGAAGTGGTCGACGGGCGGGGTCGGGAAGTAGCCGCCCTTGTACCGGACCTTGTAGCCGCGGTTGTCCTCCAGCGCGCCGGTGTTCCAGGCGCCCGCCTCGGAGTCGATGTGGTAGAACGCCTCGTTCGACTTGGTCTCGAAGCGGACGCTGTCGAAGACGTAGAACTCGGCCTCCGGGCCGAAGTAGGCGGTGTCCGCGATGCCGGTGGAGGCGAGGTAGGCCTCGGCCTTCTTGGCGATGTTCCGCGGGTCGCGGCTGTACTGCTCACCCGTGATCGGGTCGTGGATGAAGAAGTTGATGTTGAGCGTCTTGTCCCGGCGGAAGGGGTCGACACGCGCCGTGGACAGGTCGGCACGCAGCGCCATGTCGGACTCGTGGATGGCCTGGAAGCCACGGATCGAGGAGCCGTCGAAGGCGAGTTCCTCGTTCGGGTCGAACGCCCCGGCCGGTACCGTGAAGTGCTGCATCACACCGGGAAGGTCGCAGAATCGGACGTCGACGAACTTGACGTCCTCGTCCGAGATGAACTTCCGAGCGTCGTCGGCGTTCTGGAACATCCAACTCCTCCTAGCCCGGCCGCGGGGGACGGGGGTTTGTTCGGTCGCGCGGCTCATGTGCGGCTGGCGCGCTGTGGCCGACCTTAGGCAGACGGGATTTCCCAAGCATGACCCATTTGTTTCACCCAGGTTAACCAGCGTACGCGGGGCGCGCGGGATGGTGGCGAGGCCCGGGAGCGGTCCGTGAAGGGGCGCGACGGGGGAGGGCCGGGCGGGAAGCGGGCCCCGCTCCACGGGGAACGTATGCGGTCGCAGTACCGTGGTCGGGTGGACAACAGGCAAGCAATCGGATCATGGCTCTCCGGGCCGCGCGCGGCCGCCGAGGACATGGGCGTCGACCTCGGCTACCGAGGCCAGGGACTGGGGCTGCCCGAGAGCGGGCCGGGCTCCGTCGCGCCCATCGGGCGCCGCGTGGGAGCGCTCCTCATCGACTGGGGACTGTGCCTCCTCGTCTCCTACGCGCTGCTGTCCGGCGGCACGGCGCAGGCCACGGGCAACTGGGCGCTGGTCGTCTTCTTCGCGGTGAGCGTGGTCACCGTCGGCACGGTCGGCTGCACGCCCGGCAAGCTGCTGCTCAGGCTGCGGGTGATCTCCGAGCGCGGCGGCCGGCTGGGCCTGCCCCGGGTGGTGCTGCGCAGCGTGCTGCTGCTGATCGTGATCCCCGCGGTGGTCTGGGACCGCGACACGCGCGGCCTGCACGACCGGCTCTCCGGCTCGGTGCAGATCCGGATCTGAGGCGGCCGCGCATACGAGGCGCACGTACGGGGCGCACGTACGAGCCGCGCATACGACTGGGGCGGTCCGGAAGAGGATTCCGGACCGCCCCAGTCGTATGCGGTCGGTACGCGCCCAGTGATGCGCGGGAGCCTCAGCGACCCTTCGGCATCCGCATCCCCTTGGGCATCGGGCCCTTCGGGATGGGCATGTTGCTCATCAGGTCACCCAGCGCCCGCAGCCGGTCGTTGACCACCGTCACCTGCGCGCCGGGCAGCACCCGCGGCAGCTTCAGCAGCTTGGTGCGCAGCTTCTTGATCGGCACCTGGTCCTCGCCGGTGCCCACGATCACATCGTGGACCGGCACGTCCGCGACGATGCGCGCCATCCGCTTCTTCTCCGCGGCCAGCATGGACTTCAGCCGGTTCGGGTTGCCCTCGGCGACCAGCACGATGCCCGCCTTGCCGACGGCCCGGTGGATGACGTCCTGGTTGCGGTTCATCGCCACCGCGGGGGTCACCGACCAGCCACGGCCCACGTTCTCCAGCACCGCCGCCGCCGCGCCCGGCTGACCCTCCATCTGTCCGAAGGCCGCCCGCTCGGCACGGCGGCCGAAAACGATCGCCATCGCGAGGAAGGCCAGGACAAAGCCCAGGATGCCCAGGAAGATCGGGTGGTCGATCCAGAAGCCGAAGGCGAGGAAGACACCGAAAGTGACGATTCCCACCGCGGCGACGACAAGACCGACCTTGGAGTCGACCTTCTTGGTCATCTTGTAGGTCAGGGCGATCTGCTTCAGTCGCCCCGGATTCTCGGATGTTTCCTTCCTCGCCATACAGCGAAGTTTACGTGGCCTGGGAAGCCCCGGCGGACACGGCCTCCAGGACGTGCTCGGCCTCGTGACGGTCCTTCGCGCGGCGCCGGTCCTCCAGCACCGCGGTCCAGGCGTTGCGGCGGGCGGTGCGCTGACCGCCGCCCAGCAGCAGACCCTCCAGGACGAGCAGTGCGTCGGTGACGGACGGCGGACGGACAGGCGCGGCCGACATGGGTCCCCCTCGGGAGCGGCGTGATGATCGAAGCGAACGCAAAACGTTGCGTGGCTTAATCGTTACCCAAAGGTGTTACCAGTGCGTGACCGGCCGGTCAAACACCGATGAAGCCTTGAAGCGGCGCCCATCCCACCCCTGACCTGCGGGATCGCCGAGGTGCGGCGGGTGGGATGTGCCCGTACTCACACAGCGTGTTGGTCACACCGCCTGCGCGGCCACCGCGCTGCCGCGCTTCTCGATCGCCTGCTGGTAGAGCCGGCCCGCCCGGTAGGAGGAGCGCACGAGGGGGCCGGACATGACACCGGCGAAGCCGATCTCCTCGGCCTCCTCCTTCAGCTCCACGAACTCCTGCGGCTTGACCCAGCGGTCCACCGGGTGGTGCCGGACGGTCGGCCGCAGGTACTGGGTGATCGTGATCAGCTCGCAGCCCGCGTCGTACAGGTCCTGAAGCGCCTGGCTGATCTCCGCCCGCTCCTCGCCCATGCCCAGGATCAGATTGGACTTGGTGACCAGGCCCGCCTCGCGCGCCTTGGTGATCACCTCGAGCGAGCGCTCGTAGCGGAAGGCGGGGCGGATGCGCTTGAAGATCCGCGGGACGGTCTCCACGTTGTGCGCGAGCACCTCGGGGCGGGCGGAGAAGACCTCGGCGAGCTGCTCGGGCACCGCGTTGAAGTCCGGGATCAGCAGCTCGACGCCGGTGTCCGGCATCAGCGCGTGGATCTGCCGGACGGTCTCCGCGTAGAGCCAGGCGCCGCCGTCCTCGAGGTCGTCGCGGGCGACCCCGGTGACCGTCGCGTACTTCAGCTCCATCGCCTGTACGGATTCGGCCACCCGGCGCGGCTCGTCCCGGTCCAGGGCCTGCGGCTTGCCGGTGTCGATCTGGCAGAAGTCACAGCGCCGGGTGCACTGGTCGCCGCCGATCAGGAACGTCGCCTCGCGGTCCTCCCAGCATTCGTAGATGTTCGGGCAGCCCGCCTCCTGGCACACGGTGTGCAGGCCCTCGCGCTTCACCAGGCCCTGCAGCTCGGTGTACTCGGGACCCATCTTCGCGCGGGTCTTGATCCACTCGGGCTTGCGCTCGATGGGCGTCTGGCTGTTCCGGACCTCAAGGCGCAGCATTTTGCGTCCGTCGGGTGCGACTGCGGACACGTCCGGCACTCCTTAGTGCTTGGCGAGCTTCGTGAGATGCGATCGGCGGGGCCGACGGGGCATCGAATCTTCGGCGAACCCCAGGGTACGCCCGTCATTCGTACGCCCTTGCGCCCAGGGCGACCGCTGACCCCCAGGGCCCATTCCCCGGGCGCCCGGAACCGGGCTGCGGCCGTCAGACCGCGCGCGGCAGCGGTACGGAGGACTCCAGGACCGCCCGCAGGTGCTTCTC
The DNA here is from genome assembly GCF_039532705.1 of Streptomyces sparsogenes subsp. cuspidosporus. Lineage (NCBI taxonomy): Bacteria > Bacillati > Actinomycetota > Actinomycetes > Kitasatosporales > Streptomycetaceae > Streptomyces > Streptomyces sparsogenes. The sequence goes on from NZ_BAAASD010000066.1 coordinate 15,129, forward strand.
GATCACGGGGAGCACCTCCGCCACGGTGATCTCGCGGCCCAGCTCCTCCGAGAGCGAGGTCACCCCCGCGTCGCGGATCCCGCACGGCACGATCCGGTCGAACCAGGTGGTGTCGGGATTGACGTTCAGCGAGAAGCCGTGCATGGTCACTCCCTTGGCGACCCGCACCCCGATCTGGGCGAGCTTGCGGTCCTCGCGGCGCTGGCCGGCGTTGGACGGGGCGTACTCCGGGCCGCTCAGCCGCGGGTCGAACTCCTCGTCGGCGACGCGCGGGTCGAAGTCCAGGTTCAGCCCGCCCAGCGCCCGGCGCTCCTCCAGCGGATCGCCCAGCACCCACACCCCGCTGCGGCCCTCGACCCGGGTGGCCTCCAGGCCGAACTCCGCACAGGTGAGCAGCAGCGCCTCCTCCAGACGGCGTACGTGGGCCACGACGTCCACCGGGCGCGGCAGCTTGAGGATCGGATAGCCGACGAGCTGGCCCGGGCCATGCCAGGTGATCTTGCCGCCGCGGTCCACGTCCACGACCGGGGTGCCGTCCAGGGGGCGCTCGTCGTCGGCCGTGCGCCGGCCGGCGGTGTAGACCGGGGGGTGCTCGAGCAGCAGGCAGGTGTCCGGCACCTCGTCCGCGAAGCGGGCGGCGTGCACCCGCCGTTGCTCCTGCCACGCCTCCTGGTACTCGACGGCGTCAGCCCCGAAACCCAGATGGACAAAGCGCAGCTCACTCACGGCGGCAATCCCTTCGGACCTCGTACAGCGCTCCGGCGCCCCACCCGGGGCGCCCCCGCCACTGTACGTCCGGCGGATCCGGCCCCGGCATCCGGATCGGCTGCCGGACGCTCCCGGCCGACCCTCACACGATCGGATGAATGCCGGGCGACCGCGCCGATCAGCGCTCCACCGGCTACTACATTCGCGCCGTTTCCACGAAACGATCAGGGAGACCGGCAGGCTGATGACGGAACGACCCCCGCAGCGCATTCCCAACCGTCAGCTCGCCGCGCTCATCGCGGAGGCTGGCTTCTCGAACGCCGGGCTCGCCCGGCGGGTCGACCAGCTCGGCCTGGAGCACGGCTTGGACCTGCGGTACGACAAGACATCGGTGACCCGCTGGCTGCGCGGACAGCAGCCGCGCGGCACCACCCCGGCGCTGATCGCCGAGGTCTTCACCCGGCGCCTGGGGCGCCGGCTGACGGCACAGGACCTGGGCCTCGACGCCTGTGCGCCGGTCTACGCCGGGCTGGAGTTCGCGGCCACCCCGCAGGAGGCCGTGGACATCGTCAGCGGGCTGTGGCGCAAGGACTCCGGCAGCCAGGCGGAGCTGCGGAAGATCGCCTTCACCCCGGCGGGCCTGGTGGTCCCCAGCCGCGACTGGCTGATCGGCCGGCCCGACGACAAGGTGGCGCGCGGCGCGGCCGCGCCCGGCCCCGGGCGCGGGGCGGGCCCCCGGCGCGCCCGGCCGGGCCGCCGCGCCCTCCGCCCGCCCGCCGCTGCCCCGGCAGCGGCAGGCCGACCGCTGGCAGCGCGTGCCGGGCCACCGGGTCACGGCCGGGGACATCGCCGCGCTGCGCTCGGTGGGCGAGCTGTTCCGCTCGCTGGACCAGACCTACGGCGGCGGCCACGCCCGGCAGGCACTGGTGCGCTATCTCGAGCACGAGGGCGAGCCGATGCTGCGCGGCACCTACGGCGAGACCATCGGGCGGCGACTGTTCTCCGCGATCGCCGATCTGACCCGGCTGGCGGGCTGGACCTCGTACGACATCGCCGCCCACGGCCTGGCCCAGCGGTACTTCGTCCAGGCGCTGCGGCTCGCGCAGGCCGCCGGGGACCGGCCGTACGGCAGCTATGTGCTGGTGACGATGAGCCGCCAGGCCGTCTACCTGGGCCACGGGCGGGAGGCCGTCCAGCTGGCCCGGGTGGCCCAGCAGGGCGTCGGCGGCGGCGCCCCGCCCGTCCTTCAGTCGCTGCTGCACGCGGTGGAGGCCCGGGGCCATGCCGTGCTCGGCGAGGTCCGGGCCTGCACCGCCTCGCTGGCCCGCGCCGAGCGGGCGCTGGAGACCGCCCGGCCGGGGGACGAGGCGCCGTACTGGACGCGGTTCTTCGACGAGGCCCAGCTGGCCGACGAGTTCGGCCACTGCCACCGCGATCTGCAGCAGTACCGCGCCGCGGCGCAGCACGCCGAGCGCTCCCTCCAGCTGCGCGGCAAGGCGTACGCGCGCAGCAGGCTGTTCTGCCGTGTGGTGCTGGCGACGGCGCGGCTGGGCCTCGGCGAGCTGGAGCAGGCGTGCGCGCTGGGCGCGGAGGCGGCGCAGCAGGCGGCGGAGATGCGGTCGGCGCGGGCCGCGGACTACGTGCGCGACTTCGAGCGACGGCTGGAGCCGTATCGCGACGCGGCGGCGGTGCGGGGGTACCGGGACCGGGTGGCGGCGTTGGGGTAGGGCGGGCCCCGGCCGGCGCTGGGGCAGGACGGGCGCCGGGGCGGGGCGGGTGTACGGGTAGGGCGGGCGCCGGCCGGGGGCTGGGGGCGGGGCTGGCGCCGGACCGGCTCAGTCCCAGGGCCGCGGCTGGGGCGACCCGCTGGTCCTGGGCTGCCTGGCGGCCGCGCCGCTCGCGGGCGCGCTGTTCTGGAGGCTGGAGCGGCGGGCGGCGGCCCCCGCGCTGCCGCCGCGGCTGTTCGCCGGCTTCCGCTTCCCGGCCTGCCTGGCCGTGCGCGTCCTGCTCAACCTGGGCTTCTACGGACTGCTGTTCCTCACCACCGTCTACTTCCAGTGGCACCGGGGCTTCGACCCGCTGGGGACGGGCCTGGCGCTGCTGCCCGTGGGGCGATGGCGGCGCTCGGCTCCCCGCTGTCCGGGCGGCTGGCCGCGCGCGTCGGCACCCGCGCCCCGGTCGTGGCCGGGCTGCTGATCGGCGCCGCGGGGCTGCTGGGCTGGTGCGCGGCCGGGCCCCACACGCCGTACGGGCTGCTCCTCCCGGCCCTGCTGGCGGCCGGCTTCGGGACGTCGCTCGCCATGCCCTCGGCGACCGTCGCGGCGATGGAGGCGGCACCGGAGGAGGTGCGCGGCGCGGCGTCCGGGGCCTTCAACGCGCCGCGGCAGCTGGGCAGCGCGATCGGGGTGGCGCTGTTCGGCACGCTCCTCGCGGCGTCCGGCGGTTTCTACGCGGGGATGCGGCTGTCGGTCGCGGTCGGCGCCGGCTGCTTCCTGGCGGGCACGGTCCTGGCGGCGGTGGGGCCGGCCGGGGACCGGGCGCGGGCTGGCCGCGGCTGACCCCCGCCCGGCCCGGCCCACCGGCCGGGGTCGGGGACCAGACCGGGGTCGGGGACCAGACCGGGATCGGGGACCAGACCGGGGTCGGGGACCAGGCCGGTCGGGGACCAGGCCGGGGTCGGGGGTCAGGCCGCCGCCGCGTCCTGGGCCGAGGGCTCGGCCGGGAGGGCGCCGAGGTCGTGGAGGATCGCGCGGGCGGCGCGGCGGCCGGAGGCGAGGGCGCCCTGCACGGTGCTGGAGTCGCGGTGGTCGCCGCACACATACAGGCCGGACAGCAGCCGAACCGGTCGCCGCAGGTCGTGGGGGGCGGGCATGGCGGGCACCGCGTACGGGTCGTGGCGGGCGGCCAGCAGGTCCCAGCCGACCGTGGAGGTGCCGTAGACCGCGGCCAGTTGGGCCCTGGCGGCCCGGTCGAGCTCGGCGGTCGGCAGGCCGGCGGCGGGGCCGAGGACCGTGGAGGTGATGAGTACCCGACCGGGCGGGGTGCGCGAGGGATCGACCTCGCTGGCGACGGCGGTGTGGGCGACCGGGCCGCGGTCCCCGGCGGTGAGCACCAGCGCGGGTTCGCGCAGCGGCGAGCGGTCCGCGGTGTGGTGCATCACGGTGACCGGGTGGAAGGACGGCAGCCGCAGCCCGGGGAGCAGGTCCGCGGCGGCGCGGGCGCCGGTGGCCACCAGCACCGAGCGGCAGGCGATCTCGCCGTGCTCGGCGGTGGCCACGGCGGTGGTGGAGGCCGTCACGGCGCGCACCCCGGTGCGGACCGTGCCCGGGGGCAGGGCCGCGGCCAGCAGTTCCGGCACGGCCGAGGCGCCGCCCGCGGGCAGGCACAGCCGGCCCCGCGCGTAGCCGCGCAGCACCAGGTCGGCGCAGCGGCTGGAGGTGGTCAACTCCGGGTCGCTGAGCAGCGAGACGAGCAGTGGGCGCAGAAAGCCCTCGACCGTACGGGTGGGCAGCCCGCGCCCGGTCAGGGTCTCGGCGACGGGTCGGTCCGGGCGGGTGAGGAGGCGCTCGGCGGGCAGGGCGGCGAGCCTGCCGAGGGCGGCTCCGAGCCGCGCCTGGTCGAGCGCGCTGCCCAGGGGCGCACGGGCGGCGCTGGCGAGGGCGCGTGCCGTGGTCAGTGCGCCCCTCGTGCCCCGGCCGCCGGACCCGCCGGCCGAAGTGACCCGGTGGGTGCGGCCGTCGGCGCGCACCAGCACCCCCTGGGAGAAGGGGCGGAGCACCAGTTCGCCGAGCCCGGGGGTGTGCCGCAGCTCCGGGAAGGAGGTGTTGACCAGTTGGCCGCTGCGGTCCAGCCGGAAGCCGTCGACCAGGTCGGTGGTCATCCGTCCGCCCACGCGGGGCGCGGCTTCCAGCACGGTGACCGTCACCCCCGCGCTGGTCAGTTGGTGGGCGGCGGCCAGCCCCGCCAGGCCGGCTCCCACGATGACGACGTCCGTGCGGTGCGCGCTGGTGAGCACGTGCCCTCCCCGAGGTCGGTGCGTAGCTAAGGGGCCTGATGCCCCCGACCGGCGGCCCGGATGCGTAAATTCCGCACCTCGGGTGCCCTGGGCCCGTCACGACAGTACGGACAAAAACGGTCGATGCCAGACGCGCATCGACCGAGCATGGGCGCACGGCGGTCGCACATTTTCCCGGACGACGCCAAAGCGTTACTAAACGCCCTGCTGAAAAGCACTCCTGCGAAACGCCGCCGACCCTCGCCGCCTCGGCGTCAGCGCCGGCCGCCGCGCGCGGCGAGGGCGGCCCGCAGCGCCTGCTCGATCGTCGGGTGGGCGAAGGAGAACCCCGAGTCCAACAGCCGCCGGGGCACCGCCCGGACACTGCCGAGCACGTCGTTGGACAGCTCGCCCAGCGCGAGCCGCAGCGCGGGCGCGGGGACGGACAGCAGCGTCGGGCGACCGAGTACCCGGCCCATGGCGGCGGTCACCTCCCGGTTGGTGACGGGTTCGGGCGCGGTGAGGTTGACCGGGCCCGCGAGGTCCTCGGTGGCCAGCAGATGGCGCAGGGCGGCGATGTGGTCCTCCAGGGCGATGAAGCTCCAGTACTGGCGGCCGCTGCCCATCCGGCCGCCCAGGCCGAGCCTGAAGAGCGGGAAGAGCCGCCCCCAGGCCCCGCCCTCCCCGGCCACCACCAGCCCCGTGCGGGCGAACACGGTCCGTACGCCCGCCTCCTGGGCCGGAGCGGCCGCCTCCTCCCAGTCCTGGCACAGATCCGCGAGGAAGCCGTCGCCGGGGGGCGCGCTCTCGTCCACCGCGCGCGCCCCCGTGTCGCCGTAGAAGCCGATCGCGCTGCCGCTCACCAGCACCCGTGGCGGAGTGTCCAGCGAGGCCACGGCCTCGGCGACGGCGGTGGTGCCCAGCACCCGGCTGTCCCGCAACTCCTTCTTGTAGGCGTCGGTCCAGCGGTGGTCCCCGATGCCCGCGCCCGCGAGGTGCACCACCGCTTCGCAGCCCACGAGCCCTTCCGCGGCCACCCACTGCCGTCGCGGATCCCACCGGACCTCGTCCTCCGCCCCCGGCGCGCGCCGCACCAGCCGCACCACCTCGTGGCCGTCCGCCCGCAGGGAGCGGACCAGAGCCGTGCCGATGAGTCCGGAGGAGCCGGTGATCGCGATACGCATGGGGCCATCCTGCCCGCGATCGCGCGCGGGATGTCGGACCCGAGGGCCGACGCGGCGCCCTCATGAGCCCCGGCGCGGGCCCGGACGCGGCCCAACGCGGCGTCCGGTGAGCCGACATGGGACAGTGACGGGCATGTCCGATGTGACCATCAGACCCGCCGTCCTCGCCGATGAGACCGCGCTCGTCGATCTCGACCGGCGCACCTGGTCGCCGCTGCACTCCGTACAGCCGCCGCCCCGTCCGGGCGACCCCTTCTTCAGCGACCGCAACCGGCCCGAGCACCTCCTCGTCGCCGAGGCCGAGGGGCGCACGGCGGGATACATACGCCTCGTCGCCCCGACCCCGCTGGCCTGCAACGCGCACGTACGCCAGATCCAGGGTCTGGTCGTGGACGACTGGGCGCGCGGCCGGGGCGTGGCGCGGGCGCTGCTCGGCGCGGCGTGCGCGGAGGCCCGGCGCCAGGGGGCGGTCCGGATCACGCTGCGGGTGCTCGGGCACAACGGCCCGGCGCGGCGGCTCTACGAGTCCGAGGGCTTCGCGGTGGAGGGCGTGCTGCCCGGCGAGTTCCTGCTGGAGGGCGAGTACGTGGACGACGTGTTCATGGGCCGCGCCCTGTGAGGTACGCCGCCCTGTGAGCCGAACCCCGAGAGCCGAGCCGAACCCCGAGAGCCGAGCCGAACCCCGAGAGCCGAGCCGAACCCCGAGGGCTGAGCTGAACCCCGTGAGCTAGGCGCGGAAGCGTTCCCACAGCCGGGGGAACCGTGCCGCCAGCGCCCGCCCGTCCTCCAAGTCGACGACCGCGCCGGCCGGTTCGGCCGGCCGCGACGGCAGGCCCAGGTCCGGCAGCACCGCGCCGGTCAGCTGCTCGTACGCCTCGTCCGCCGCGAAGCCCAGGTCCTCGCAGTCCCCGTCCACCCGCTCGTCGAAGTCCTCGAGCAGCTCGGCGAGGTTGTCCGGGTCGTGCAGCGCGCCCTCGAACACCTCCCGGCCCTGGCCGATCAGCCAGTAGCGGAAGGCGTCGAAGGCGTCGTCGCCGACGTCGCCCAGCAGGAGTTGGGCCGCGCCCCACAGGTCCCAGCGGTAGGCGCGGTTGGCTCGGGCCTCGAAGTGGCGCGCGAAGTCCAGGACGGCGTCCGGGTCGAGCTGCGACAGCCGCTCGACGAGCAGATCGGACTGGTCCTCGGGGTCGCCCTCGGCGGCATCCCGAGCGCTGTCGACCAGCTCCCAGAACTCCGTCTCGTCCATCACGGGACCAGGATCGGCCCTCCCGTGCGCCCGCGCACGCCGGAGCGGCCCGCGAGAGCGGCGGAGAACCGAGAAGGAATCGCCGAAAAAGACGACAGAAGATGGCGGTGTTCCCTGCGAGGGTCGAGGGGCCGGAAGCGATCCGGCCGAGCTGTACACCGAAGGGACGTATGTACGTGAGCACACAGGGCGCGCTGGCGGGCAAGGTCGCACTCGTCGCGGGGGCGACGCGGGGCGCCGGCCGGGCCATGGCCGTGGAGCTGGGAGCGGCGGGGGCCACCGTCTACGCGACGGGGCGCACCACGAGGGAGAAGGTCAGCGAGGTCGGGCGGCCGACGGAGACCATCGAGGAGACGGCGGAGCTGGTCACGGCGGCGGGCGGCACGGGGATCGCGGTGCCGGTCGACCACCTGGAGCCCGAGCAGGTGCGCGCGCTGGTGGAGCGCATCGACCGGGAGCAGGGCCGGCTGGACGTGCTGGTCAATGACGTGTGGGGCGGCGAGCACCTGGTCACCTTCGACAAGAAGAGCTGGGAGGTGAAACTCGAGAACGGGCTGCGGATGCTCCGGCTCGGCGTCGAGACTCACCTGATCACCAGCTATTACGCGCTGCCGCTGCTGGTCCGGCGGCCGGGCGGGCTGGTGGTGGAGGTGACCGACGGCACGGAGGAGTACAACAAGGCCTTCCGCGAGAACCTCTTCTTCGACGTCACCAAGAACGCCCCCATCAGGATGGCCTACGGGCTCGCCCAGGAGCTGAAGGAGTTCGGCGGCACGGCGGTGTCCATCAGCCCGGGGTGGCTGCGCTCCGAGCAGATGCTGGAGCACTTCGGGGTGACCGAGGAGAACTGGCGCGACGCCGTTGAGAAGGAGCCGCACTTCGCGATCGCCGAGACGCCGCACTACCTCGGGCGGGCGGTCGCGGCGCTCGCCGCGGACCCGGACCGGGCGCGCTGGTCCGGCACGTCGGTCTCCAGCGGAGAGCTGGCCAAGGTCTACGGCTTCACCGACCTGGACGGCTCCCAGCCGGACGCCATGGGCTACTTCCGGGACGTCGTCGGCGGCGGCAAGGAGGCCGCGGTGGAGGACTACCGGTAGAGGTCCGCGGCCCGGGCGGCCGCCGCCGCGAAGCGCTCCCGCAGCTCCGGCGGGGAGAGCACCTCCGCCTCCGGGCCGAGCGCCAGCAGCTGCCCGTACGCCACCTCCAGCGACTCGACGGGCAGGGTGACGGTGATCCGCCCCTGCCCGTCGGGCCCCCCGGCCGCCCCGGCCGCCCCGGCCGCGGCCACCGCCTCCTGCCCCGCCGTACGGTCCGTCACATAGGGCAGCCGCCGCACGCCCTCCTCGGTCAGCCGCAGCACGACCTCCTCGCGCAGCAGCGAGCGGGCGAACTGCGCGGCCCGCTCCTCCCAGAACGCGGGCAGGTCGAACTCCGCCAGCCGCTCGAAGCGGCCGTGGGGGCCCGGGGCGGCCGACGGCTCGACGGAGGTGAAGCGGTCCACCCGGTAGACGCGGAAGTCTCCCTCGGCCCGCGCCGCCAGGTACCAGACGCCCGCCTTCAGCACCAGGCCGTACGGCTCCAGCTCCCGCTCCACCTCCGTGTCCCGGCGGCGGTAGCGGGCGGTGATCCGCCGGTCGTCCCACACCGCGTCGGCGATCGCGGGCAGCAGCTCGGGCGTCTCGGGCTCCTGCCACCAGCCGGGGGCGTCGAGGTGGAACCGCTGGGCGGCGGTGTCCGAGGCGTCGCGCAGCTCGGGCAGCAGCGCCGCCGAGACCTTCAGCCGGGCGGCCGACGCGGCGTCCGCGAGCCCCATGCCGCGCAGCGCGGCCGGCACCCCGGACAGGAACAGCGCCTCGGCCTCCGTACGGCCCAGGCCGGTCAGCCGGGTGCGATAGCCGCCGACCAGCCGGTAGCCGCCGGCCCGGCCGCGGTCCGCGTAGACCGGGACCCCGGCCTCGGACAGCGCGGCCACGTCGCGCGTGACGGTGCGCTCCGAGACCTCCAGCTCACGGGCCAGCTCGGCCCCCGTCATCGAGGGCCGGGACTGGAGCAGCAGCACGAGACGGATCAGACGGGCGGCGCGCATGCGCCCATCATGCCGCGCCCCCGCCCCGGGCCGGGGCGGGGGCGCGGGTGGCCGGGAGCCGGGACCGGGGCGCGGCCCCGGCCGCGCCTCAGATGCCGTAGCGCTCGGCCGCCTCCCTCACCGCCGTGGGCTTGACCTCGCCGCGGCGGGCGAGGCGGTCCAGGGCGGCGACCACGATCGCCGGGGCGTCCACCCCGAAGTGGCGGCGGGCGGCCTCGCGGGTGTCGGAGAGGCCGAAGCCGTCCGTGCCCAGCGAGTACCAGTCCTGCTCGACCCACTGGCTGATCTGGTCGGGGACGGCGCGCATCCAGTCGCTGACGGCGAGGACCGGGCCCGGTGCGCCTGCCAGGGCACGGGTGACGTACGGGACCCGGTCTTCACCGTTGAGCTGCGCCGCGTCACAGGACAGGGCGTCACGGCGCAGCTCGCTCCAGGAGGTGGCGGACCACACGTCGGCGGCCACGCCCCAGTCGTCGGCGAGGAGTTTCTGGGCCTCCAGGGCCCAGTGGATGGCGGTGCCGGAGGCGAGGAGCTGGATGCGCGGGGCGCCCTCGTCCGCCGGCTCGGCCGACTTGTAGCGGTACAGGCCCTTGAGGATGCCCTCCTCGACGCCCTCGCCGGCCGGCATGGGCGGCTGGACCTTGGTCTCGTTGTAGACGGTCAGGTAGTAGAAGACGTCCTCGGCGTCCGGGCCGTACATCCTCCGCAGCCCGTCCCGGACGATGACGCCGACCTCGTACGCGAACGCCGGGTCGTAGGCGACCGCCGCCGGGTTGGTGGAGGCGATCAGGTGGGAGTGGCCGTCGGCGTGCTGGAGACCCTCGCCGGTCATCGTGGTGCGGCCCGCTGTGGCGCCGATCAGGAAGCCCCGGCCGAGCTGGTCGGCCAGCGCCCACATCTGGTCGGCGGTGCGCTGCCAGCCGAACATCGAGTAGAAGATGTAGAAGGGGATCATCGGCTCGCCGTGCGTCGCGTACGACGTGGCGGCGGCGGTGAAGTCGGCCATCGAACCGGCCTCGGTGATCCCCTCGTTGAGGATCTGGCCGTTCGCGGCTTCCTTGTAGTAGAGCAGCTGGTCGCGGTCGACCGGGTCGTAGGTCTGGCCGAGCGGCGAGTAGATCCCGGCGGTCGGGAAGAGCGACTCCATGCCGAAGGTGCGCGCCTCGTCGGGGACGATCGGTACCCAGCGGCGGCCGGTCTCCTTGTCCCGCATCAGGTCCTTGACCAGGCGGACGAACGCCATGGTGGTGGCGATCTCCTGGGTGCCGGAGCCCTTGGCCAGGGTCTCGAAGGGCTTCGCCGACGGCTCGGGGAGGGCCACCGGGTGGACCTTGCGGGCCGGAGCGGGCCCGCCGAGGGCGGCGCGCCGCTCCTGGAGGTAGCGCACCTCGGGCGAGTCGGCGCCGGGGTGGGCGTACGGGACGAGCTGGTCGTCCAGCGCGCTGTCCGGGATGGGCAGCTCCAGGAGGTCCCGCATGGCGCGGAACTCCTTGCCGGTCAACTTCTTCATCTGGTGGTTCGCGTTGCGCGACTCGAAGCCGGGGCCGAGCGTGTAGCCCTTGACGGTCTGGGCGAGGACGACCGTCGGGGCGCCCTTGTGCTCCATGGCCGCGCGGTACGCCGCGTAGACCTTGCGCGGCTCGTGGCCGGCCCGGGACGTGTGGAAGCACTCGGTGAGCTTGGCGTCGGTCAGGCCCTGGCCGAGCCGGGCCAGCTCCGGGTCGGCGCCGAAGAAGTGCTCGCGGATGTAGGCGGCGTCGCGGGTCGCGTACGTCTGGAACTGGGCGTCGGGGACCTCGCGCAGCCGGCGCAGCAGCGCGCCCGAGGCGTCGGCGGCCAGCAGCTCGTCCCAGGCGGAGCCCCACAGGGCCTTGACCACGTGCCACCCGGCGGCGCGGAACTGCGCCTCCAGCTCCTGCACGATCTTGAAGTTGGCGCGCACCGGGCCGTCGAGCCGCTGCAGGTTGCAGTTGATGACGAAGGTGAGGTTGTCCAGGCGCTCACGGCCGGCCAGGGCGAGCGCGGCGGTCGACTCGGGCTCGTCCATCTCGCCGTCGCCGAGGAAGGCCCAGACGTGGGAGTTGGAGGTGTCCTTGATGCCGCGGTTCGCGAGGTAGCGGTTGAAGCGGGCCTGGTAGATCGCGGAGATCGGGCCGAGCCCCATGGAGACGGTGGGGAACTCCCACAGCCAGGGCAGCCGCCGCGGGTGCGGGTAGGAGGGCAGGCCGGAGCCGCCGGCCTCGCGGCGGAAGTTGTCCAGGTGGGCCTCGGTCAGCCGGCCGTCGAGGAAGGCGCGGGCGTAGATGCCGGGGGAGGCGTGGCCCTGGATGTAGAGCTGGTCGCCGCTGCCGTCGGCCTCCTTGCCGCGGAAGAAGTGCTGGAAGCCCGTCTCGTAGAGCCAGGCGGCGGAGGCGAAGGTGGCGATGTGTCCGCCGAGGCCGTCCCGGCTGCCGCGGGTGACCATCGCGGCGGCGTTCCACCGGTTCCAGGCGGTGATCCGCCGCTCCATCGCCTCGTCGCCCGGGAAGGCGGGCTCGGCGGCGGTGGGGATGGTGTTGACGTAGTCCGTCTCGAGCAGCGGCGGCAGCCCCAGCCCGGCGCGCTCGGCGTGCTCCAGCGTGCGGCGCATCAGATACGAGGCGCGGTGCGGTCCGGCGGCCCGGGTGACGGCCGCCAGGGAGGCGCCCCACTCGGCGGTCTCCTCGGGGTCGCGGTCCGGGAGCTGGTCGAGCTCGCTGGGCTGCGTGGGGGCGGGCTGCTGGATGGGGTGGCTCTGGGTGGCTGCCGCCATCCCTCCGTTGACGAGGTCGGTCATGCCATGACTGTAAATTCTGATCGATGATCGATCAAAGTGCTTGAGCCGAAAAACTTCTCCGAAAGGCGAAATTGGCATTCCGTGCCGCGAAATCAGGCACGCGGTGCACAGCCGAGCACATGCTCCTTGACGAGTTCCGCGACCCGCGGGTCCCGCCGCCGGAACGCGTCCACGACGGCCTGGTGCTCCTCGGCGTACGACTCCTGACGGGTGCCGAGCCAGCGGATGGACAGGGTGGTCCAGATCTCGATGCCCAGCGACTCCCAGGTGTGCAGCAGCACGCTGTTGCCCGAGGCCCGCACCAGCTCGCGGTGGAAGGCCACGGTGTGCCGCACCTGCGCCTCCCCGTCGGCCCTCCGGTCCGCCTCGTACAGCGCCGCCACCTCCGGCTCCAGCGCCGAGGTGTCCTCGGCCAGCCGGGGCGCGGCCAGCTCGGCGGCGATCTGCTCCAGACCGGCCCGCACCGGATAGATCTCCTCCAGGTCGGCGGCGGTCAGATTGCGGACGCGTACGCCCTTGTTGGGCGCCGACTCGATCAGCCGCAGCGTCTCCAGCTCACGCAGGGCCTCGCGGACCGGGGTCTGGCTGACCTCCAGCTCGGTGGCGATCCGCCGCTCCACGATCCGCTCGCCCGGCTTCCAGCGCCCGCTGACGATGCCCTCCACGATGTGCTCGCGGATCTGCTCGCGCAGCGAGTGGACGACGGGATGGACCATGGCGCTCCTTGCACTCCTTAGGACGGTACTGATCGGACGGTACCGACATGACAATACGGCGGACAGGCGAACGGCGGCGCCCCCGCCCGGATCGCTCCGGGCGGGGGCGCCGCCGTCAGCCGTACCGGCGTGTGCCGGCTGGAGGGCTCAGAGGCCGAGCTCGACCTCGAACTCGCCGGCCTCCAGGATCTCCTTGACCGCCGTCAGGTAGCGGGCGGCGTCGGCGCCGTCCACCAGACGGTGGTCGTAGGAGAGCGCCACATACGTCATGTCGCGCACCGCGATCGTCTCGCCCAGCTCCGGGTGGTTGATGACCACGGGGCGGCGGACGGTCGCGCCGATGCCCAGGATGGCGACCTGGTTCGGCGGCACGATGATCGTGTCGAACAGCGCGCCGCGCGAGCCGGTGTTGCTGATGGTGAAGGTCGCGCCGGACATCTCATCCGGGGTGATCTTGCTGGACCGGACCTTGTTCGCCAGCTCCGCCGTCTTCTTGGCGATCCCGGCGAGGCTGAGGTCACCCGCGTTCTTGATGACCGGGGTCATCAAGCCCTTCTCGGCGTCCACCGCGATGCCGACGTTCTCGACGTCGAAGTACGTGATGGTGCCCTCGTCGTCGTTGATCCGGGCGTTGATGGCCGGGTGGCTCTTCAGCGCCTGGACGGCGGCCTTCACGAAGAACGGCATCGGCGAGAGCTTGACGCCCTCGCGCTGGGCGAACGCCTCCTTCGCCTGGGCGCGCAGCCGCATGAGCTTGGTGATGTCCACCTCGACCACGCTGGTGAGCTGCGCCTGGCTGTGCAGCGCCTTCATCATGTTGTCGCCGATGACCTTGCGCATCCGCGGCATCTTGACGGTCTGGCCGCGCAGCGGCGACGGGGCCGCGGCGGCGGCCTTCGGCGCGGCCGCCGGGGCGGCCTGGGCCTGCGCCTGGGCGGCGGCCTTGGCGGCCTCCGCGGCGGCGATGACGTCCTGCTTGCGGATGCGGCCACCGACGCCGGTGCCCTTGACGGCGGCCAGGTCCACGCCGTTCTCCGCGGCGAGCTTGCGCACCAGCGGGGTCACGTACGCGCCCTCGCCGTCACCCGCGGCCGGAGCCGGGGTGACCGGGGCCGGGGCGGGCGCCGGAGCGGCCGGGGCCGGCTCCGGGGCGACCGGCTCCGGGGTGACGGCCTGCGGGGCAGGAGCCGTCGGGGCCTGCGGGGCCGGAGCCGGGGTGGGCTCCGGGGCGGGTGCCGGGGCCGGGGCCTCGGCGGCGGGGGCCGGGGCGGGCGCCTCGGGGGCGGGCGCCTCGGGGGCGGGCGCGGCGGCCGGAGCGGCACCGGCGGCGCCGATCACGGCCAGCTTGGCGCCGACCTCCGCGGTCTCGTCCTCGGCCACCAGGATCTCGAGCAGGGTGCCCGAGGCCGGGGCCGGGATCTCGGTGTCGACCTTGTCGGTGGAGACCTCGAGCAGCGGCTCGTCGGCCTCGACCGAGTCGCCGACCTCCTTCAGCCAGCGGGTGACCGTGCCCTCGGTCACCGACTCGCCCAGGGCGGGCAGCACGACGTCGGTGCCCTCGGCACCGCCCGCCGGGGCGGCGGCCGGGGCGGGTGCCGGGGCCGGGGCCTCGGCGGCGGGGGCCGGGGCGGGC
>NZ_BAAASD010000067.1:0-28499 GCF_039532705.1 Streptomyces sparsogenes subsp. cuspidosporus
ATCCGAGGCAGCAGCCACGAACTCCCGCAACCGCGCCGCCTGCCCCCGCACACCCTCGGCCGACCGGCCCGACACCACCCACGGCACCACACCCCCACCGGCCACCAACCCCACCGGACCCGACCCCACCTCTACGGACTGCTCCACCGCCGGAGCCTGCTCCACCACCACATGCGCGTTGGTGCCGCCCATCCCGAAGGACGACACGCCGGCCACCAGCGGCGCGTCCGGGCGCGGCCAGGGGGAGTGCTCGGTGTGGACCCGGAGGTGCCAGTCCTCCAACGGGATGGCCGGGTTGGGTGTCTCGAAGTTGAGGCTGGCGGGGAGCTCGCCCGCCTCCAGGGCGAGCAGGACCTTGATCAGCCCGACGATGCCGGCGGCGCCCTCCAGGTGGCCCACGTTGGTCTTGACCGAGCCGACCCGCAGCGGTTGGTCCGCCGGTCGGGTGGAGCCGAGGACCGCGGCGAGTGCGGCCGCCTCGATGGGATCGCCGACGGGGGTGCCGGTGCCGTGAAGTTCGACGTACTGGATGTCGCCGGGGCGCACGTCCGCCGCGGTGTACGCGCGGCGGAGCACGTCCTCCTGAGCCTTCTGGCTGGGGGTGGTGAGGCTGTCGCCGCCGCCGTCGTTGTTGACGGCGCTGCCGCGTACCACGCCGTGGATGCGGTCGCCGTCCCGCAGCGCCCGTGCCAGGGGCTTGAGCAGGACGAAGCCGCCGCCCTCGCCGCGTACATAGCCGTTGGCGCGGGCGTCGAAGGTGTAGCAGCGGCCATCGGGGGAGAGCCCCCCGAACCGGGACACGCTGAGGGTGCCGTCGAAGGTGAGGTTCAGGTTCACCCCGCCCGCGAGGGCGATCTCGCACTCACCGGCCCGGAGGCTCTGGCACGCCATGTGGACGGCGACGAGGGAGGAGGACTGGCCTGAATCAACCGTCAGGCTGGGACCGTTGAGGCCGAGGAGGTAGGAGAGCCGATTGGCGATCATGCCGCGCTGCAACCCGGCCAGCGTGTGGTGCGAAACGGCCGTGGAGTCGCGCTGCCTGGTGAGGGTGGCGTAGTCGTCGCTCATGGCACCGACGAAGACTCCGGCGCGCTGACCGGTCATGGTGTCGGGGGCGATGCCGGCGTTCTCCAGCAGCTCCCAGCCGAGCTCCAGGGAGAGGCGCTGCTGAGGGTCCATGGCCGCGGCCTCGCGCGGCGAGATGCCGAAGAAGCCGGCATCGAACTGATCCACGCGGTCGAGGAAACCGCCCTGCTCGGAGGCCAACTCCGCGTCGGCCGAGGGTCGTTGCGGCCATCGTCCCGGCGGCAGGGGGCTGATCGCGTCGACTCCGTCGCGGAGGAGCCGCCACAACTGCGCCACCGAACCGGCCCGCGGCAGCCGGCAGGCGAGTCCGACTACCGCAATCTGATCGCTGTCATCACCGTGCTGCGTCGAACGAGCAGCCCTGGACAAAATTGAACCCCCGCTAGGTCTTCAAATTCCCCGAATTCGCCCCGGAATACCGTTTGGGACCGGCAACTACTCAACTCCCGGTTTCCACTGAGACAGGAAACGCAAGGAGGATTTTGCGAGCTATTTCAATTCAGCTGCGGAACAGGGCAGTTCACATGCCGTGATCGACTCTGCCACACGCGTAACGGGAGTGGCAATGTGACGAGGGTCACAGACCACCTCCCCAAATAGGCCCGTCCGTCCGGGAACTTGTCAACAAGGCGGGGTGTGTCGGTACAGATACCCCGTAAGACACTCGGCGGTTTCCGGACCGGCAGTTCGCCGGTATTGAGTTGACAGCCGAACGCGGGAGACGTAGGACTAGCCGGGGTCAAAGAATCGAAAGAACCAGGCGCTCCCCCGGGAGTACGGGATGTGCAGTGCCTGAAGTGCGCCACCGGCGGCCGCCCCAATCGCGGGGTTTCCCCGAGCCAGTTCGCAAACCGTGCCAGCGAACAAGGAGCGACTGATGACGCACGCCCAGCCGGGCAGCGCCGACGTGTTGACCAGGCCGGATACCGAGGCGGTGGCCGGAATTACCCGGTCCGGGCGAGACGTGGACCGCGTCGCCGAGGGCCTTCGCCATTTCCACACATCGTTCACCGCATATCACGACACGGAGCGCTCGAAGCCAGGGCACGTCCCGTTTGGCGAACTGAAGGGCCGGAGATTCGAGAAGCCGAACGTAAACCTCGTTCAGCACTATGGCCGGTTCCTTGCGGGACCGGGACGGCGGATACGCAACGTCCCCGGGGCAGTGCCCTGCCGGGACGAACCGGTCGTCAAACCGCCCGAAGTCGGTGGCTTACCGGGCGTCTCGATCAGGGAATTAGACGGTTTACCGCGCCGTCTACTGTGGAAGGGGGGACCGGGAAACCCACCCGGCGCAAACGGCGCACTGACCGATGTTTTCCAGCCGGAACGGCGCCTGCCGCCGGCGACCCGCTCGTCGGCCGGCTTATGGCCCCCGGGCACTGATCGACGATCACCCTGTCCGGTCGAGGACCGGACCGTCCGCTCCGCGCCGGCCGGATCGCTTGCTCTCGGCCACGGGGTACCGCCCTCCCCCGGATCGGCGCACCGCGAAACCTTCCCGCCCGCGCGGCCTGCCGTGGAGGGCCGCTGATGGAGATCGTCGGCAGGGGGTTCATCGCCCGCAATCTGGCCGCCGTCGGTGACCACCACACACGGGCCACGGTGCTGGCCGTCGGCGTCTCCAGCACCAGCACGCGCGCCACCGCGGAGTTCGACCGCGAGACGGCCCTGGTGGCGGAGGTCACCCGGAGGTGCCGCGCCGAAGGCCGACTCGTGGTGTTCCTGTCCAGCGCCTCCCACGCGCTCTACGGCAGTGGGGACACACTGATGGCCGAGGACGCCGTGCCGCGGCCGATCTCGCCCTACGGCAGACAGAAGCTGCGGCTGGAGAGCATCGTGGCCGAATCCGGCGCCCCCTGGCTCGTGCTGCGGGTGAGCCATGCGACGGGCCGCTGGCAGCGCCCGCACCAACTGCTGCCCGCGCTCGTCCGGCAGGTGCGCGGCGGCAGGGTGCGGCTGCACCGGGGCGCGCACCGCGATCTGGTGGACGTGGCCGATCTGGTCCGGGCCATCGACGGGCTGCTGGGCCAGGGCGTCGACAACGAGGTGATCAACATCGCCTCGGGCACTCCAAGGCCCGTGGAAACGGTCGTCCACGGCATCGAGGAGCGGCTGTCGCTCTCGGCACAGCGCGAGGTGGTCGATGCGCCCCTCACCCTGACCCGGGTGTCGGTCGAAAAGCTGTGCAAGCTGCTGCCCGACCTCCGGTCGGTGACCGAGCCCGACTATCTCGACCGCCTGCTCGACCGTTACGTCCCCTACTACTGAAGCACCGGAGGATCCATGCAGGTCTCGCTCGTCGTCACAGGGTCACGGGGTGACGTCCAGCCGTTCATCGCGCTCGGCAGGACCCTGACGGACCGGGGGCACTCGGTCGTCCTCGCCACCCATGGGGACTTCGAGAAACTGGTCCGCGAGTCCGGTCTCGACTTCGCCGAACTTCCCGGCAGCCCACGGGACTTCCTGGCGCATCCGGCCCTCGCCGAGGCGCTTCAGCAGGGGGCCTCGCTCTTCCGCGCGGCGCGCAAGGTGCCGCGGCAGACCCCCGAGCACATCCGCCTGCTGGCCGCCCGCATCAAGGAAGCCTGCGAGGGGGCCGACCTGGTGGTCAACAGCGTGCTGAGCCGGATCCTCTTCGAGGACAGCGGCACCACCCCCTGGGCCTCGCTGTCCTGGTGGCCGCTGAACCCCACCAGCCGGTGGCCGGCCATGATGGCGCCCCCGACCAGGCTCGGGCCGCCCTACAACCGGCTGACGCACAGGATGGCGGGGCTGCTGGACTGGATCTCCATCCGCGGCTACCGCAAGGACGCGGGCATGCCGGGGCTGCCCTTCGGCGCGCCCTACCGCGAGCTGGGCCGGCAGGTCCCGCTGCTGTGCCCGGTCACCCGCGAGATGTTCACGGAGCCCGCCGACTGGCCCGCGCTGTCGCGGTTCACCGGATACTGGTTCTGGGACCGCGAGTGGACCCCCTCCGCCGAACTCGTCGACTTCATGGAGTCCGGGGAGGCCCCGGTGACGCTGTCGTTCGGCAGCATCTGGCCGGTGCACCAGCCGGAGAAGACGCTGGAGAAGGTGCTCGGTGTGGTCCGCTCGCACCGGCGGCGGCTGGTGCTGGTGGGCGGCGGCCCGGACCAGGTGCCGGACGATGTGCTCCGCGTCGACGATGTGCACTATCCGTGGCTGTTCCCCCGGTCCTCGGTCGTCATTCACCACGGCGGCTGCAACACCACGGGTGAGGCGCTGCGTTCGGGCAGACCCCAGGTCGTCGTGCCGACCTTCGCCGACAGCCCGTTCTGGGCCGCGCAGGTGCACCGGCTGGGGGTGGCCCCACGACCCGTGCCCTTCTCGAAGTTCACCGCCGAGCGCCTTGACGAGGCGCTCGGGAAGGCGCTGACCGACGAGGGCATCGCCCGGCGGGCGGCGAGCGTCGGCGAGGCCGTGCGCGCCGAGAAGGGCACCGAGACGGCGGTCGACATCCTGGAGGACTGGGTGGAGCGGTGGAACGGCCGCAGGGCGGCGAACACCCGGGTATGACCGCGCCCCGCCCATCCGTCACCGAGGAGCGACCACAGCCATGACACGGGCCGAGGAACACACCACGAGCTCCATACGCCGCTTCCACCCCTCCGAGGCGGGCGTCCGCCTCGTGTGCTTCCCCCACGCCGGCGGCGCCGCGAGCTACTTCTTCCGCCTCTCGCGGCAGCTGTCGCCGGTGGCCGACGTCCTGGCGGTCCAGTACCCGGGCCGGCAGGAGCGGCGCAAGGAGCCGTGCGTCGGCAGCGTGACCGGGCTGGCCGACATGCTGGTGGCGGAACTCCGGGAGTGGACGGACCGTCCACTGGCGCTGTTCGGCCACAGCATGGGCGCCCTGGTGGGCTTCGAGGTCGCCCGGCGGCTGGAGCGGGAGGGCATCCGGCCGGTCACCTTCTTCGCCTCCGGGCGGGCCGCGCCCTCGTTCTCGCGTGACGAGGGGGTGCACCGGCGCGACGACGGGGCTCTGATCGCCAAGGTACGGGAGCTGGGTGGCACCGCGAGCGGCCTGCTCGACGACCCGGACGTGGCGGCCATGCTGCTGCCCGCCATCCGCAACGACTACCGGGCGGTGGAGACCTACCGCCACACCCCGGGCCCGCCCCTGACCTGCCCGCTGGTGGTGTTCACCGGCGACGCGGACCCGCAGGTCTCCGCCGAAGAGGCACGGGCCTGGCGCGCGTTCTCCACGGGCGGGTTCGAGCTGCACACATACTCCGGCGGGCACTTCTTCCTCGACGCGCACGCCGCGTCCGTGCTGGAGAAGATCCGCGCCGGCCTGACCGCCCCCGCCCTCTGATCGTGGTGCCGTCCCACGGCGACCGTTGTCCCGCCGGCCCTGGAACGACCCGAAAGGAACACACGTGAAGGACATCGTTGACGCCATCACCTCCGGTGCCGCGAGCACGGGGGACTTCTCCGCGCTCGGACTTCCGGAGAGCTGCCGAGCCGTGGTGCTGCACAAGAGCGAAGTCGACATGTTCGAGGGGTTGACCTCGGCGGACAAGGACCCGCGCAAGTCGTTGCACGTCGACGAGGTGCCGGTGCCCGAACTGGGGCCCGGCGAGGCCCTGGTGGCCGTGATGGCCTCCGCGGTGAACTACAACTCGGTGTGGTCGTCGATCTTCGAGCCGCTGCCGACCTTCGCGTTTCTGGAGCGGTACGGCAAGCTCTCCCCGCTCGCCAAGCGCCATGACCTGCCGTACCACATCATCGGCTCCGACCTGGCGGGCGTCGTGCTGCGCACCGGCCCCGGGGTCAACCTCTGGAAGCCGGGCGACGAGGTCGTCGCCCACTGCCTGTCCGTCGAGCTGGAGTCGGCCGACGGCCACAGCGACACCATGCTCGACCCCGAGCAGCGCATCTGGGGCTTCGAGACCAACTTCGGCGGCCTCGCCGAACTCGCGCTCGTCAAGTCCAACCAGCTCATGCCCAAGCCGAATCATCTGACGTGGGAGGAGGCCGCCGCACCCGGCCTGGTCAACTCCACCGCGTACCGGCAGCTGGTCTCCAGCAACGGCGCCCGGATGAAGCAGGGCGACAACATCCTGATCTGGGGTGCCAGTGGCGGCCTCGGGTCGTTCGCCACCCAGCTCGCGCTCGCGGGCGGCGCGCATCCGGTCTGCGTGGTGTCCTCGCCCCGCAAGGCGGAGATCTGCCGGGCCATGGGCGCCGAGGCGATCATCGACCGCAGCGCCGAGGACTACCGCTTCTGGAAGGACGAGCACACCCAGGACCCCAGGGAGTGGAAGCGCTTCGGCAAGCGCATCCGCGAGCTGACCGGCGGCGAGGACGTGGACATCGTCTTCGAGCACCCCGGCCGGGAGACCTTCGGCGCCAGCGTGTACGTCACCCGCAAGGGCGGCACCATCGTCACCTGCGCGTCCACGTCCGGCTACACCCACGAGTACGACAACCGCTACCTGTGGATGTCCCTCAAGCGGATCGTCGGCACCCACTTCGCCAACTACCGCGAGGCCTGGGAGGCCAACCGCCTGATCGCCAAGGGCAGGATCCACCCCACCCTCTCCAAGGTCTACCCCCTGGAGGAGACCGGCCAGGCCACCTACGACGTCCACCGCAACCTCCACCAGGGCAAGGTCGGCGTGCTGTGCCTCGCCCCCCAGGAGGGCCTGGGCGTCCGCGACCCCGAGCTGCGGGCCAAGCACCTGGACGCCATCAACCTCTTCCGCTGACACTGATGGGCCTGAATCTCCGGATCCGCTCGGCCCCCAGCTCCTTGGCGGCGATGACGCCGCACAGGCCGACCTCGCCGTCACCGACCACGGCCGCCGCAGGGCGGGCGCCGCAGGGCGGGCGCCGCGAGTGTCCTCGCCGTCGGGCGGCGGTGCCGGTCAGCCCGGAGCGGGGGTGAACTCCACCGGGAGGGCCCTGACGCCCCGGAACCAGACGGAGGTCCGCCATTCGAGCTCCTCGGCCGGCACGGCCAGCGCCACGTCGGGCAGCCGGTCCAGCAGCACCTCGATCGCCGTCATGGAGATCACCTCGGCCAGTTCCCGGGCCGGCACGGGACAGCCGTGCTCGCCGTAGCTGAAGGACATGTGGGCCTGGTTGCCCGCCGCGCCCGCCTGGAAGTCCGGCCGTATGCTCGGGTCCGCGTTGGCCGCGGCCAGGCCCAGGACCAGGCAGTCGCCCTTCTTGATCCGCTGTCCGCCCAGGACGGTGTCCTCGGCGGCCCAGCGGCCGATGAAGCTGGGGACCGGGGTGTCCTCCCACAGCACCTCGTTCAGCGCCTGCCCGACGCTGCGCCGGCCCCCCGCCAGGGTGACCGCGAACCGCTCGTCGGTCAGCATCAGCCGCAGCGCGTTGCCGATCCAGTCGGTCGTGCTCTGGTGGCTGGCGTACACCGTGCCGATGAGGTCGTTGACGATCTCCTCGTCGGTGAGGCCCGCCGGGTGCTCCGCCATCCGCGCGGGGATGCCCGGCATCCCGGGGTCGCCGCGGACCTCGGCCACCAGCGCCACCATCCGGTCGTGCACCCGCTGGTACGCGGCCATGGTGCCCTCGGTGGCGCTGACCATCTCGACCGTGTCGCGCTGGATGGCGGCCGCCACAGCGGGGTCGAGGCCGAACAGACGGGTGACCACCCGCATCGGCACCTGGCTGACGTAGTCGGTGATGAGTTCGGCGTGGCCGCTGGGCGCGAAGGCGTCGATCAGCTCGTCGGCGACGCGCTCGGACTCCGCGCGCAGCTCGAACTGGTCCACCGACGCCAGCGCGTCGTACATCGCCTCGGCCCGCCGCTGGTGCTCGGCACCCTCGGCGAACAGCATGGTCGGCCGGTAGCCGACGAACGGCATCAGCGGCCAGTCGGCCGGGATGTAGTCCCACGCGTGCCAGCGGCGCGAGTCCCGGGCGAACAGGCTCGGGTCGGAAGTGACGCGGTGCAGCTCGCGGTAGCCGAGCACGTACCAGGCGGGGATGTCGTTGTCGAGCAGGACGGGCGCGACCGGGCCGTGCTCCCGGCGCAGCCGCTGGTACAGCTCGGCCGGGTCGGTCTGGAGCTGCTCGGTGTGCATCCGTACGGCGTCGGGGTGCGCCGGGCAGCCGGCGGGGACCGAAGGGCCGTCGGCCGGCGAGGGGTGGTACGCGTTCACGCTGTCATCTCCGGGGCGCAGCAGGTTGAAGATCATGGAGTATAGGTACTCCCGGGCCTGCCGTCAGCGCCCGAGCCGCCGCCCTCGCGGCCGGGCGGCGGCTCCGGCCCCCGGTCAGGCGCGTCAGCCGCGGAACGGGCCCGTGACCTCGTAGGTGATGCCGCCCGATGAGCTGCCGCTGGTGCCGCGCTGGCTGGAGAAGTAGAGCCGCTTGCCGTCGGGCGAGAAGGCCGGGCCGGTGATCTCCGAGCCGGACTGGCCGTCGATGCGCAGGAACGGGGTCACCACGTCGTCCGGGGTGATGAGGCAGATCTCCATGTTCCCGCCGTCCTCGGCGACGTACAGGTCGCCGGAGGGCGTCCCGGTCACGTTGTCCACGCCGGTCAGCGGGGCGGTGCCGCCGGTCACCAGGGAATCGTCGTAGGCCAGTTCGAGGGTCTGGGCGGCCGCGTCGTACTGCCACACCCGGTTGTCGCCCTTGGTGGTGAACCAGCAGGTGTCGTTCGCGTAGTAGCAGCCTTCGCCGCCGTTGAACCGCTTGGCGCCGGCCACCTGGTTACGGGTGGCGGTGGCGCCGCTGGGGTCGGGCACCTTCGCCCAGGTGACGGGGGTGCTGGTGCCGGAGCCGGCGACCATGACCTCCAGCGTGCCGGAGGACAGGTCGCCCCATGTCGTCGGCGTGAAGCGGTAGAAACAGCCGTCCGTGACGTCCTCTGTCAGGTAGACGGTCCGCCGGACCGGGTCGGCGGCCGCGGCCTCGTGCTTGAAGCGGCCCATCGCGTCGCGCCGCACCGCCGCCTTCACGCCCCAGGGGTCGGTCTCGTACACATAGCCGCGGTCGACCTCCTCGCAGGACAGCCAGGTGTTCCACGGGGTCTTGCCTCCGGCGCAGTTCTGCCGGGTGCCGGAGAGGACGCGGTACGCGCCCGTGACCGCGCCGGTCGAGGAGAACCTCACCGCGCTCGCCCCGCCCGACGGGTTCATCTCCGAGTTGGAGACGTAGATCCAGCCGCTGCCGTCGGCGTAGCAGGCCCCGCCGTCAGGGGCGTCGTGCCAGGTGTACGAGGTGCCGGCCACCGTCTGCCGGGACCGGGCGATCACCTTGGCGGTGAACCCGGCGGGCAGCCGGACGCCGCCCGCGTCCGGCGCGCCGAGCGCCCCGTACGGGCCCGCGCCGGGCTGCGCCGGTGCGGCGTGGGCCGCGCCGCGCCACAGGGTTCCGCCGAAAGCCGCCGCGGAGCCGCCGAGGAGGGCGGCGCGCAGGAGGGTGCGACGTTCCACTCTCGCTGCCAAGGGCCGTGACCGCCTCGCCGCCGGCCGGCGGCGAGGGCGCGCCGGAGGTCGCGCGGGGTGGAGCCTAGGGAGGCCACCAAGCGGGCAGGTTGACTGGACATGGACAACATGTGACGCGGGTCCGGACATCCTCGCGGAGCCGGCCCCCGGGCGCGCGGCATCCGCCCCGGTCACTCGGGCAGGCGGGCGAGCCAGTCGGTCAGGTGGCGGTTGACCTCCTCGGGGCGTTCCTGCTGGATCCAGTGGCCGCAGTCGTCGAGGATGTGGGAGCCGCGCAGGCCGGGCAGGGTGACGGGGTAGGCGTTGATCGCGTCGGCCAGCCAGGTGGTGGAGGCGTCCCGGGCCCCGCCGAGGAACAGCGACGGCTGGGTGATCGGGGCGCCGTCGAAGTCGGCGAGGTCCTCCCAGTCCCGGTCCATGGCGCGATAGCGGTTCAGCGCGCCGCTCAGGCCGGTCCGCTCGAATTCCGCGGCGTAGACGTCGAGGTCGTCCTCGGTGAGCCAGGCGGGCAGCCGGTCCGCCGGAAACCGGTCGCGCATCCGCCCGCCGGGGCTGACGAAGTGCGGGTCGGGGGCGCCGGGGGCGGGCATGGTGTCGGCGGACAGGGCGGCGTAGATACCGGCGAGCCAACCGCGCACGTCCGGCTCGATCTCGGCCTCGGCCCGGCCGGGCTCCTGGAAGTAGGAGACGTACAGCTCCTCATCCCCGCCCATCCGCGCGAACACCTCGCTGGGCCGCGGCCCTCCGCGCGGCGCGTACGGGACGCTCAGCAACCCGACCGCGCGGAAGACGTCGGGCCGCAGCAGCGCGGAGTTGGCGGCGATGGTCGCCCCCCAGTCGTGGCCGACGATCACGGCGGTCTCTTCCCCGAGGGCCCGCACCACGGCGACGTTGTCCTCGATCAGGTCGAGCATCCGGTACCCGGCGGAGCCCTCCGGCTTCGAGGAACGCCCGTAGCCGCGCACGTCGACGGCGACCGCGCGGTAACCGGCCGCGGCCAGCGCCGGAAGCTGGCGGCGCCATGAGTACCAGAACTCCGGGAAACCGTGCACCAGCAGGACCAGCGGCCCGGCCCCCTGCTCGACGAGGTGGATCCGGCCGGCGGACGTGCGGACGAGACGGTGGACGACATCGAGGGCAGGGGCGGGCTGTGACATGGCTCCTCCTCAAGGTGCGGTGGCTCTCTCGGCGATCCTGCGATGAACGCCTCACCGTAGCGAGTTCCTTTGCCGGTTCGGCAAACCGCCGGATTCCGCCGGGAGTTGGGTACCGCGCGGGCACGAGCGCGGGCAGAATGAGGCGGCGACAGCCTTCTCGAGGAGGTTCGGGTGAAGACCGCACGCCGTCCCTGGAGACGCTCCCGGCTGATCGCCGCGGCCTCCGGCCTGTTCGCCGCGGCCGCTCTCGCGACCGCCGGCCCCAGCGCGGCCGCCGCGCCCACGGCCCCCGCCGGCGCTTCCCGGGCCGCGTCCCTGTCCGCCGCCGCCTCGGCCGTCGAGTCCCTGGACGTCCCGGGCACCGCCTGGGTCGTGGACGAGGAGTCGGGGACGCTGCGCGTGCTGGCCGGCGCCGCGGTCGGGCGCGCCGGCCTGGCCCGGCTCGACCGCACCGCAGGGCGGTTCGGCGGGGCCGTGACCGTGGAGCGGAGCGGCGGCACGCCGCGGACCCTCCTGTCGGGCGGCGACGGCGTGTACGCCTCCGGGGGCGTGCGCTGCTCCGTCGGGGTCAATGTGCAAAGCGGCTCCACGTACTACTTCGTCACCGCCGGCCACTGCACGGACGCCCTGCCGACCTGGTACGCCGGCTCCGGGCTGACCACCCCGGTCGGCCCGACGACCGGCACCAGCTTCCCCGGCGACGACTACGGCGTCGTGCGGTACGCCAACGCGGCCGTACCGCACCCCGGTACCGTCGGCACCGTCGACATCACCGGCACCACCACCGCCCACGTCGGCCAGCAGGTCTGCCGCCGGGGTGCCACCACCGGGGTCCGCTGCGGCCAGGTCACCGGGCTCAACGCCACCGTCAACTACGGCGGCGGGAGCGTCGTCTCCGGGCTGATCCAGACCAACATCTGCGCCGAGCCGGGTGACAGCGGGGGCCCGCTGTACGCGGGCGACAAGGTCATCGGCATTCTCTCCGGGGGCTCCGGGGACTGCGCCTCCGGAGGCACCACCTACTACCAGCCGATCCAGGAAGTGCTGAACGCCTACGGGCTCACCGTCTATTGAGCGCGCGGAGCGTACCGGCGCGCGCAGACGGCGGACGGAAGATCCGGCCCGGGGCCCACCGACGGCGCGGCCGCGGGTACCGTCGTCGGCAGGCCCTGGCCCCCAGCTCGAGGAGGTGCGCATGAGCGCACAGCCGGAACACCCGGTCGCCCGCAAGGTCGCCGCGATCCCCCACACCATCAACGCCATCGGCGAGGCCCTGACCGGCGAGCAGCGCGCCCGGTTCTACGGTGAGGTGCTGGCCGCCGAGGAGGCCGTGGTGCCCGCGGTGATGCGCTCGTGGTGGAAGGTCGCCATGCTCGCCAAGGCCCCGGCCGCGGAGCGCAGCCGCGCGAACGCCGCGGCCGGGCGCAACCTCGTCAGCATCGACGACCTCATGACCCGGCTCGAGGGAGCGGGCGGGTGAGCCCTGAGCGTCCCGGGCGCCCCCGGCCGGGCTGGGCCGCGTACGTCGAGGAGACTCCGGCCGCGGCCATCGTGGCGATGCCCACGGACCTGGCCAAGAAGGTCGCCAACTACATCGCCGCCCTCGCGCTGGAGGCGGGCGCCGCGCTGGACCGGGGCCGGCGGCCGCCCGGCGACGCGATGGGCGACCACGGCACCCGGTTCAGCATCCAGGTCGCGGGCGAGCCGGTGCTCATCGAGTACAGCGTCCACCACGACATCCGGGCGATACGGATCCCGGTCGTGGTCTGGATCGACTGACCCCGCGGCCGGGGAAGCGCCGGATCACCGGCCGGTGCCGTCCTGGGGCGTGCGCGCCGCCGCGGCCTCGTGCCGGGCCAGGGCCGCGGCGTCGGGGTCGCCGGCGAGGGCGTGGGCCTGGGCGAGGGTGTCGAGGCCCACGGCCAGCCAGGTGCGGGAGCCGATCCGGCGCCACAGCCCGACGGCGGCCTCGGCGCGCCGGCGGGCCGGGTCCGGGCGGCCGGCCGCGAGCTGGGCCTCGGCGAGCGCGTACAGCGTCGCCGCCTCGCCCCACAGATTGCCGAACTCCCGGTAGGCCCACAGGCTGCGGGCCAGCAGCCGGCGCCCCTCGGCGTGCTCACCCTGGCGTTCCAGGACGTCCCCGAGCCAGCAGGTGGCGTGAGTGGCGCCGAGCCGGTCGCCCAGGTCCTCGCTGATCGAGGCGGCCTGCCGGAAGCAGCCGGCGGCGGCCGGGTAGTCGCCGCGTTCCCGGTGGCTCTGCCCCAGGCACCGCAGGGCCTGGGCCTCACCGGGCCGGTAGCCCGCTTCCCGGCTCACCCGCAGACACTCCGTGAAGCGGGCCATGGCCGCCTCGACGCGCCCCTGTTCGAGGTCGATGACGCCGATGCCGTTGGTCGCGTAGACGAGGCAGTTGACGTTTCCCGCCGACCGGGCCAGCTCGGAGGCCTGTCCGAAATGCCGCACGGCGAGGTCGTACTGGCCGAGCAGCCGGTGCACATAGGCCAGCCCGGCCGTGGCGCTCGCCCGGTAGGCCGGCCCCTCCCCCTCGGCGAGCAGCAGGGCCTGCCGGAAGTGTTCCAGGGCTTCCGGGTACCGGTCGAGGATGGTGGTGAGCTCGCCGAGGCAGCGGTGGAGTTTGGTGGCGCTGCGCTGGTCGTCGGCGCGCAGCGCCGCCTTGAGGGCCCGGCCCTGGAGCCGCTCCCAGTCGTCGAAGTGGCTGCCGACCTGGAAGAGCGTGGTCAGCGCGGTGGCCAGCCCGGCCGCCGCGGCCACGTCGGTGCCATCGAGCGCCTGGTCCACCACGTCGATGAGGAACCGGCGCTCGTCGTTGAACCACACCAGGGGGTCGGCGAAGACCTGGTCGGCGTCGGTCGGGGAGAGCCGCCACACCGCGAGGTCGGTCTGGGAGATGCCCAGGAAGTCGACGCTGAGGGTCTCCGCGGCGAAGTCGGCGAGGTGGAGGCTCGCGCCGACCAGCCGGGTGAGCGCGGCCGCGCGGTCCTCGCGCGGGACCTCCCGCTCCGCCCGCTCGCGGCCGAGCAGCCGCACCAGGTCGTGCAGCCGGTAGCGGAATCCGGTGGCGCCGGCCGAGGCGATCTCCACCACGTGCACCTCGATCAGATCGTCGAGCACGGCCTCCGCGTCGGCCAGGCCGGTGTCGAGCGACGCGGCCAGGGCCCAGGCGGCGAAGTCGGGGCCGGGCAGCAGGGCGAGCATCCGCAGGGCGTGCCGGGTCGCCGGGGTCATCCCCCGGTAGGTGAGTTCGAGGCTGGCCCGCACGGCGATGTGGCCGACCGCCAGTTCGTCGAGCTTGCGCTGCTCGTCGGCGAGCGCGCGGGCGACTCTGGCCAGGGGCCAGTGCGGCCGGGCGGCCAGCCGGGCCCCGGCGACCCATACCGCCAGGGGGAGGCCCTCGCAGGTCTCCACGATGGACCGCGCCGAGTCGTGGTCCGCGGCGGTGCGGTCGGGGCCGAGCATCTCGCGGAGCAGGGCGAGCCCGGTCGCGGAGTCCAGCACGTCCAACGGGAGCCTGCGGCCGCCCAGGTCCGCCAGGGTGGTGCGGCTGGTGACGACGGTGGCGCAGTGGGGGCCGCTCGGCAGGAGGTCGCGCACCTGCAGCGCGTCGGCCGCGTTGTCCAGGACGACGAGCATCTGCCGCGGGGCCGTCAGGGTGCGGTAGAGGTGGATCCGGTCGGTCAGTTCGGCGGGCACCGCGCCGCCGCGTACGCCGAGCGCCCGCAGGAACGCCCCCAGGACGGTGAACGGCTCCGCCGGGTCCTCGCCGAAGCCCCGCAGGTCCACGTACAGCTGCCCGTCCGGGAACCGCGGGGCCAGCAGGTGACCGGCGCGCACGGCGAAGGCCGTCTTGCCGACCCCGGCCGGGCCGGTGACCAGCAGGGTCGCCGGGCCGGGGCGCTCCCGGCCGAGCAGCCGGCGGGCCTCGGCCAGCTCGGCCTCCCTGCCGACGAACAGGGGCGGGTCGGGCGGGAGCAGACAGGGGACGGGCTGCCGTGCCCCCGGCCCCTCCCCGTCCTGGTGGCCGTCCCCGCCGGTGGCGTCCGCCCGCTCCGGGGACGGCGCCGGCGGGTCGGCGGCGGTGCCCGTCCCGGACGGGTTCGTCACGGGCGGGTCCGTCCCGGGGGCGGACTGTTCCCGCAGGGCCAGCGCGTGGCGTGCCTCGACCCATTCCCGGACCGTCCGCGGGCTTCCGCCGCACGCCCGGACCAGGGCGGCCACGACGTCCTCGCTCGGCAGCGAGAGGCGGTTCAGCGCGCCGGAGAGGGTGCTTGTCGGCAACTGGTCGCCCGCCCTGCGGGCACGGCGCTCCAGCGCACGGTACGAGAGGCCGGACCGGGTCTTCATGGCGCGCAGCAGGGCGACGAACTCGGCGGCTGTCCGGGCGGCGCCGGGCCCGGGTAACGACGTCGTCACGAAGTGATGTTATCGGGGCGCGCCGGAAGTGCGCCCCCTCGCGACGGGCCCGGGGTCGGGCGCCGGGTTCAGCCGAGGGCGCGGTCGAGGTTGAAGGCGGCGCTGATGAGGGACAGGTGGGTGAAGGCCTGGGGGAAGTTGCCGAGCTGTTCGCCCGTGGGGCCGATCTCCTCGGCGAACAGGCCGAGATGGTTGGAGTAGGTGAGCATCTTCTCGAAGGCCAGCCGGGCCTCCTCCAGGCGGCCGGCCCGGGTGAGGGCTTCGACGTACCAGAACGAGCAGATGGAGAAGGTGCCCTCGGTGCCGGGCAGGCCGTCCGGGCTGAGGTAGGGGTCGTAGCGGTAGACCAGGGAGTCGGAGACGAGGTCCGCCGTGAGTGCGTCCAGGGTCGCGAGCCACTTGGGGTCCATGGGGGAGATGAACTTGGCGAGCGGCATCATCAGCACCGAGGCGTCCAGGATGTCCTGGTCCAGGCGCTGGCCGAACGCGCCGCGCCGGGCGGACCAGCCGCGGGTCATGATCTGCCGGTAGATGGCGTCGCGGCTGCCCCGCCAGCGCGGCAGGTCGGCGGGCAGGCCGCGGCGGTTGGCCATGCGCATGGCCCGTTCGATGGCCACCCAGCACATCAGGCGCGAGTACAGGTAGTTCTGCCGTCCCGCGCGCGTCTCCCAGACGCCTTCGTCGGGCCGGTCCCAGTTGTCGCACACCCAGTCCACCAGGAAGCACACCTCGTCCCACTGGCCGCTGCTGATGGGCCGGCCCCACTTGTCGTACAGGTAGACGGAGTCGATGAGCGCCCCGTAGATGTCCAGCTGGAGCTGGTTCACGGCGGCGTTGCCCTCGCGCACCGGGGAGGAGCCCAGGTAGCCGTCGAGGTGGGTGAGTTCGCGCTCGGGCAGCTCGCGGCGCCCGTCGATGCCGTACATGATCTGCAGGGGGCCGGTGGCGCCCTCGTCGCACATGATGCAGTGCTCGGACAGGAAGCCCATGAAGGCCTCGGCCTCGGAGGTGAAGCCCAGGCGGAGCATGGCGTAGACGCAGAAGGCCGCGTCCCTCACCCACACGTAGCGGTAGTCCCAGTTGCGCGCGCGGCCGATGGCCTCCGGCAGGCTGGTGGTCGGGGCGGCCACGATGGCGCCGGTCGGGGCGTAGGTGAGCAGTTTCAGGGTCAGCGCGGAGCGCTGGACCATCTCCCGCCACCGCCCGTGGTAGCGGGAGGCGCTCAGCCATCGGCGCCAGAACCGGACCGTGGCCTCGAACTCGTCCTCCGCCTCTTGCCGGGCGCAGCCGCGGAGGCCGACCTCGTCGCCGGCCCGGTCGAGGGCGAAGACCGCGGACTCGCCCTCGAGGAGCTTGAAGCGGGACCGCACGTCCCGCCCGTCGCACTCCAGCGGCGCGGTGGCGGTCAGGGACAGGGACAGCGGGCGGGACTCGAAGAGCACCTTGTCGCCCTGGAGGCGGGCGGTGTGCGGCTCGGCCCCGTAGCCGAAGCGGGGGGCCACCCGCGCGGTGAAGGGGAGGGTGCCGCGTACGCAGCGCACCCGTCTGATCAGCCGGTGCCGGCCGGCGTCGCGGGAGTCGTCGACCACGGGCATGAAGTCCTGGATCTCCCCGGCGCCGTCCGCGGCGGAGAACCGGGTGATCAGCACGTTGGTGTCGGGGAAGTAGAACTGGCGGGTCCGCGCGGGGACGTCGGCGGCCAGCTCGAAGGATCCGCCCCGCTCGGGGTCGAGGATGGAGGCGAAGACGCTGGGCGCGTCGAAGCGGGGGCAGCAGTACCAGTCGATCGTGCCGTTCGTGCCCACGAGGGCGACGGTGCGCAGGTCGCCGATCAGGCCGTGGTCGGCGATCGGCAGATAGCGCGAGGAGGAGGTGGGGAAGCGTGCCTCCTGCCCGTATCCGGCGCTGTCCTGGAACACCGTGCCAGGTTCCTCGAACACCATGCCAGGCCTCCCTGCCGCGGGCGTCGCTCCCGCGCGGCGGCGCCCGCCAATGCTTGAGCCCACGACTGCTTACAGCCCACGACTGCCTATAGCCTGCGAATGCCTCAGTCACGAATGCTTACAGACAGGGTAAATCACCCCGTGGTCGGCCAGGGTCCGCGCAGATGGGCCAGGTCGTCGGGGGGCGGGGCGGCGGGCCGGTAGAGCGGCGGACTCTGATCGATCGCGGCCGCCGGGGCGTCGGCCAGGTCGAAGCGGCCGCGCAGGCGCCGGTAGAACTGCAGCGGGGCCAGCCGGGCCAGGCGCAGCCGGTACGGGGCACGGTAGGCCGCCATCCAGTCCCCGGGCTCCAGCACTCCGCGCAGCTGCCCGTCGACGCTGACGGCCACGCGTCCGGAGTGCGGCAGCACCCGCACCGCGACGATCTCGTCGGCTCCGGCGATCACACTGCGGTCGAAGGCCATGTGGGGTGCGACCGGGGTGAAGACGATCGCGTCGGCCTCGGGGGCGAGGACCGGGCCTCCCGCGGCGAAGCTGTAGGCGGTGGAGCCGGTGGGGGTCGCCACCATGACGGCGTCCGCCGAGTAGCAGGCCAGCAGTTGGCCGGCGAGGTACACGGCCACGCTCGCCTGCCGGTTCCGGGCGAGCTTCTCGAAGACCACGTCGTTGACCGCGGTGACGTCCAGGGCGACGCCCCAGCCGGGCTCCTCCGCGCCGCCGGGGCGCGTGGTGGGCGCGGGCAGGGCCGGGCCGCGCCCGTAGCACAGCGCCTGGTCCACGTCGGCGGGCATCGCCAGCGGGCGCGCCGCCCGGAGGGTGAGCACCATGCGCTCCTCGATGACCGCCTGGTCCCGGTGGAGCACGTCCAGCGCGGCCTCGACCTGGTCGGTGGTGATCTCGGTGAGGAAGCCGACCCGGCCCACGTTCACGCCCAGCACCGCCGCGCCGTCCTTGGCGGCGATCCGCGCCCCGCGCAGGAAGGTGCCGTCTCCACCGAAGGTCATGACGGCCCCGGGATGGCCCGCCGCCATGGCCTCCTCCTGGCCGCCGCGTCGCGGCACCCCCTCCCGCCATACGTCGAGCTCGGCGCAGGCGACACCGTGCTCGGCGCACCACTCCCTGGCGGCCCGGGCCGCCGCGACGGCGGCCGGACGTCCCTGGTGCACGACGAGGCCGAGCCGGGTCAGAGGCATCGCCTCCACGGTAGACCGCCCCGCCTCGCGCCGCAGGCCGCGGCGGGATGGGGGCGGTCCCGGGCGGGGGCGCCGCCGATCGGCTCCGGGCGTCTCAGTCGGTGAGCCGGCGGCTGATGACCAGCCGCTGGATCTGGTTGGTGCCCTCGAATATCTGCATGATCTTGGCTTCGCGCATATAGCGCTCGACGGGGTAGTCGCGGGTGTATCCATAGCCGCCGAAGACCTGGACCGCGTCGGTGGTGACCTTCATGGCGGCGTCGGTGGCGACGAGCTTGGCGACGCTGGCCTGGCGGCTGTAGGGGCGCCCGGCGTCGCGGCGGCGGGCCGCGTCCAGGTAGGTGGCCCGGGCGGAGTCGACGGCGGCGGCCATGTCCGCCAGCAGGAAGCCGAGCCCCTGGTGGTCGATGATCTTACGGCCGAAGGCGGTGCGCTCGTGGGCGTAGGTGACGGCGGCGTCCAGGGCGGCCTGCGCGAGTCCGGTGGCGCAGGCCGCGATGCCCAGCCGGCCGGAGTCCAGGGCGCTGAAGGCGATCTGCAGTCCTTGTCCCTCCCGCCCGATGAGCCGGTCGGCCTCGAGCAGGGCGCCGTCCCAGAAGGCCGCCGTGGTGGGGATGGCGTGCAGGCCCATCTTCTCCTCGGGCCGGCCGAAGGTCAGGCCCTCGGTGTGGCCGGGGGCGAAGAAACAGGAGATGCCGTCGCCGCCGGGGGCGGTGCGGGCGAAGAGGGCGTAGAAGTCGGCCCTCCCGCCGTGGGTGATCCAGGCCTTGGCGCCGTGGATCCGGTAGCCCTCGGGGTCCCGGTCGGCCCGGCAGGTCAGGGCGGCGGCGTCCGAACCGGCCTGGGGCTCGGAGAGGCTGTAGCCGCCGAGGAGCCGGCCGCCGACGACGTCCTCCGCCCAGCGGTCGAGCTGGGCCGCGGTGCCGTAGGTGAGGAGGGGGAAGGTGGCGAGGGTGTGGACGCTCACGGCGACGGCGACGGCGGCCCAGCGCGCCGCCAGCTCCTCGAGGACCTGGAGGTAGACCTCGTAAGGCTGGTCGCCCCCGCCGTACTGCTCCGGGTAGGGCAGGCCCAGCAGGCCGGCCTCGCCGAGCAGGGCGAACAGGCCCTCGGGATAGCTCTCGGTGCGTTCGTGCTCGTCGACGCGGGGGGCGAGTTCCTTGTCGGCGATGTCGCGGACCAGGTCGAGCAGGTCCTCCGCCTCCGGGGTGGGCAGCAGGCGGTCGACGGGCATGGCGGTGCTCACGCGGGCCTCCTCGACGTCGTGGGTGCGGAGACAGGACAGCAACACGAGGCGGGGGCGCACAAGGACCTTGTGAGAAGTCGGGTCGAAGACGCAAACTATTTCCGCGGGGTAGCTGGTCAGATCGTGTTTTTTGCGTGTGGGGGGTTGTTGTGGCGGGGTGGAGCGGGGCGTGGCGATGACCGAGATCGACGAGGTGGACCGCCAGTTGCTGCGGATGCTGCGCGACGACGGGCGGCGGACGTTCTCCGAGATGGCGCCCGGGGTCGGGCTGTCCGTGGCGGCGGTCAAGCGCCGGGTGGACCGGCTGCGGGACAGCGGGGTGATCACGGGCTTCACGGTGCAGATCGACCACACCAAGCTGGGCTGGGGGATCGAGGCGTTCGTGGAGCTGTCCTATACGGGCACCACGCCGGTCGGGGAGATCGTCCGCACGGCGTACACGGTGCCCGAGGTCCAGGCCGTCTTCACGATCGCGGGGGATCCCGACGCGCTGGTGCATGTGCGCGTGCGGGACCTGGACCATCTGCAGCAGGTCATCGACGGGCTGCGCCGCGCGGGGCAGGTCACCGGCACCAAGACGCTGATGGTGCTGGGCTCCTGGACGAGGAACGCCTGAGGAGCCCGGGCCGGCCCCGCGGGCGGATCCGCCGGTCAGGTCGCGGCGGCGGCGCAGGCGGGGTGGCCCCAGCCGTCGGGGTTCTTCTTGATGGTCTCGCCCTTGGCGTACGGCTGTCCGCAGCGGCACCGGCCGGGGAACTTCGCCTTGATGGAGCCGCCGCCCGAGCGGGCGCCGCTCCCCCGCCGCGCGGCGGCGCCCGCCCCCTGCTTGCGGTCGCGGCCCGCCGGGCGGGCGCTCCCGGCCTGCGGCTGGGGCGTGGGCAGGGGGGAGCCGAGGGAGCTTCCGATGGCCTGCTGGGTGCGGGCCGTGTCGCTGGCCGCCTGGTCCGCGACGGCGTTGAACGGGTCGCCGTCCGCCTGGTGGGCGGGGACGTACACGAACTCCACGTCCCGGCCGTCCAGCAGTTCGTCGATGCGCACCACCAGATCGCGGTTGGCCACGGGGGTGCCCGAGGCCGTCTTCCAGCCCTTTCTGCGCCATCCGGGCAGCCAGGTGGTGACCGCCTTCATCGCGTACTGCGAGTCCATCCGCACCTGGAGCGGCGCGTCCGGGTCGGTGGCCTCCAACAGGCGCCGCAGCGCGGTCAGTTCGGCCACGTTGTTGGTGGCGGTGCCCAGCGGTCCGGCCTCCCACCGCGCCACCGTGCCGTCGGCCCCCGCGACGACCCATGCCCAGGCCGCGGGCCCGGGGTTCCCCTTCGACGCCCCGTCGCACGCGGCAATGATCCGTTCAGTCATTCCCCCGATACTGCCACCCCCGCGGACCGCCCGGCGCCGCCGCCCACGGCCCGGCCCGCCGGCCGGGTGGGCGACGGCCCCGGCGAGCGCTCAGGGGCCGAAGGGGGTGTCTTGTGGGTCAGGCTGGATCAGCGAGCGGCGTCAGGGGGCACCTCCCAGCGGTAGCTGGGGGAGCGTCCAGCCGCAAGGCGGAGGAGGAGAGCGCAGCGGCGCTGCGTGCGACGACGACAACGCAGCCGGGGGCACCTCCCAGCGGTAGCTGGGGGCGGGCGTGCCAGACGTCGGGAGCCCAGCATGATCCACAAGGCACCCCCTAGGGCGCCCCGGGCCGGAAGGGGTCCCGGTAGGCCTCCGGTTCGCTCACCCAGCCGGCCATGAGCACCAGGCCGGACGCCCGGTGCACGGCCAGGAAGCCGAAGGGCCGGTCGAAGGACGCGTGGACCAGCTTGGCCTCGTACGGGGGTGGCGTCGGGACCCCGCCGGGGGCCGCGGCCAGCGCGGTCACCGCGGCGGCCCGGAAACCGAGGGCGCCGAACGTCGCCGTGGCGCTCTGCCGGGCCGCCGAGATCGCCAGCGGCACCGCGCTGATCCCCGGGAAGTGTCCGCTGGAGGCGCTGCGCGCGGAGCCGAGCCCGAACACCGGCGCGTGGTCGAGCAGATCGTGCTCGCCGTTCACGGTGAAGGGCACCGCGGTGACGCGCAGGGCGGGGGTGCGGTCCCGGCTCCGTACGGTGCCGACGGTCAGGCCGGGGGCGGGGGTTCCGAGCGGGAGGGCCTCGCCCGGCGTCGTCGGGTACGCCCCGCCGACGGCCGCCACGCCCGCCCGCAGCACCTGGCCGCCGCGGGCGCCCTCGGCCCCGAGGAGCAGATGCACGTCCAGGCCGTCCTCCCCGTCGACCCGCAGCACGGTCAGCGGGCCGTCGGGGGTGTGGGCGACGCCGAGTTCATCCGCCAGCGGGCCGATCCGGACCAGCCCGGCCAGCGTGCGCCCGGCCCAGGGGCCGTGGCGCGGGGCCGTCACGGAGGGGTCGAACGGCCGGCGCCAGGTGGTCCGCACCACCAGGGCCGTGGCCAGTACCAGCAGCGTGTCCGGGTCGACCACGGGCGGCATCTTCTCGATCAGGCCGTCGGTGTGGCGCGCGGCCCAGGCGCTCATCTGCTCCAGGTCGGCGCCCGCGTCACCGGTGAGGGTCCCGTGGGTGTCCAGGGGCAGCCGGCCAGGCCACTCGGGGCGCAGTGGCAGCTCCGCACGGGTCCACAGCCCGAGGGCGGCGCCGACGCCCGGCAGTTCGGCCAGCGCGGCGAGCAGCCCCCGGCCCTGGGCGAGCGCGGAGTCCGCGCCGGTCCCGAGGGCCGCCTCCAGCTCCCGCCGGGCGGGGCCGTCGGCGGCGTCGGCGAGCAGGGCGAGGGCCGGCCAGACGCCGGCCGCGGTGAGGACCGTGCCGGCCTCGCCGACGGCCGCCTCCGCCCAGTTCGCCGTCATCGCGTTGACGGCCCGCGCCGCCGAGAGGCCTTCGCCGAGCATGTTCTCCCCCGTGTGTCACGGCGTGGCGGCCCGCCGCCGCCTGCCGAAGATCAGCTTAAGGCCGGGCCGGTGAGGGCCATCGGGCCGGTGGCGTGGCCGCGGCCGTGGGGGTGTCGTGCATCACATCGCCCGGGCCCCGGAATAGCGGCGGCACACCCCGCGTTCGCCTAAATGTTTCATAGTTAAACAAATGAGGGATCGGGCCCACACGGACGAGATCCCGCGGGAGAAGCGGAATCATGACTGACGCACTCAAGCGCCTGGCCGAGGAAGGCGTCGCGATCTGGCTCGACGACCTGTCGCGCAAGCGCATCGCCTCCGGAAACCTGGCCGAGCTGATCGAGCGGAACCATGTGGTCGGGGTGACCACCAACCCGTCGATCTTCCAGAAGGCGATCTCCGGCGGCGACGGCTACCAGGACCGGCTCCGCGACCTGGCCATCCGGGGGGTGACCGTGGACGAGGCCATCCGCATGGTCACCACCGCCGATGTGCGCGACGCCGCGGACATCCTGCACCCGGTGTTCGCCTCCACCGGCGGCCGGGACGGCCGGGTCTCCATCGAGGTCGACCCGCGGCTGGCGCACCACACGGCCGCCACGATCGCCGAGGCCAAGCAGCTGGCCTGGCTGGTGGACCGGCCCAACACCCTCATCAAGATCCCGGCCACCGAGGCCGGGCTCCCGGCGATCACCGAGGTCATCGGCGCGGGCATCAGTGTGAACGTGACGCTGATCTTCTCCCTCGACCGCTACAAGGCCGTGATCGACGCCTATCTGACGGGCCTGGAGAAGGCCCGGGCGGCGGGCCTGGACCTGTCGGAGATCCACTCCGTGGCGTCCTTCTTCGTGTCCCGGGTGGACACCGAGATCGACAAGCGCCTCGACAAGATCGGCACCGACGCCGCGCAGGCCCTCAAGGGCCGGGCCGCCCTCGCCAACGCCCGCCTCGCCTACCAGGCGTACGAGGAGGCCTTCGCCGGCGAGCGGTGGCGGTCCCTGGAGCAGGCCGGCGCGAACCGGCAGCGCCCGCTGTGGGCCTCGACCGGCGTCAAGGACCCCGCCCTCCCCGACACCCTCTACGTCACCGGGCTGGTCGCCCCGGACACGGTCAACACCATGCCGGAGGCCACCCTGGCGGCCACCGGCGACCACGGCGAGATCACCGGCGACACCGTCCGCTCCACCTACGCCGAGTCCAGGGCCGTCCTGGACGAGCTGGCCGCGCTGGGCGTCTCGTACGACGAGGTCGTCCGGCTGCTGGAGGACGAGGGCGTCGAGAAGTTCGAACAGGCCTGGCTGGACCTGCTCGCCTCCACCGAGGCCGAGCTGCGGCGCCTGGCCCCGAAGGAGGCCTGAGCCATGTCGGCGACCACCGCGGGCCGGTGGGTCAACCCGCTGCTCGACCCCTCGGACCGCCGCCTGCCGCGCATCGCGGGCCCGTCCGGCCTGGTCATCTTCGGCGTCACCGGCGACCTGTCCCGCAAGAAGCTGATGCCGGCCGTCTACGACCTGGCCAACCGCGGCCTGCTGCCCCCGGGCTTCTCTCTCGTGGGCTTCGCCCGCCGCGACTGGGAGGACGAGGACTTCGCCCAGGTCGTGCACGACGCGGTCAAGGAACACGCCAGGACCCCCTTCCGCGAGGAGGTCTGGCGGCAGCTCGCCGAGGGCATGCGCTTCGTCCCCGGTGAGTTCGACGACGACCAGGCGTTCAAGACCCTCCGCGAGACCGTCGACGCCCTCGACACGGCGCGCGGCACCAGCGGCAACTTCGCCTTCTACCTCTCCGTACCGCCGAAGTTCTTCCCCACCGTGGTGCGGCAGCTCAAGCGGCACGGCCTGTCCGACGCGCCCGAGGGGTCCTGGCGGCGCGCGGTCATCGAGAAGCCCTTCGGACACGACCTGGCCTCGGCCGAGGAGCTGAACCAGGTCGTCCACGAGGTGTTCACGCCCGACCAGGTCTTCCGCATCGACCACTACCTGGGCAAGGAGACGGTCCAGAACATCCTGGCGCTGCGCTTCGCCAACCAGATGTTCGAGCCCCTGTGGAACCGGTCATACGTGGACCATGTGCAGATCACCATGGCCGAGGACATCGGCATCGGCGGGCGCGCCGGCTACTACGACGGCATCGGCGCGGCCCGGGACGTCATCCAGAACCACCTCCTCCAACTCCTCGCGCTGACCGCGATGGAGGAACCGGCCGGATTCGACGCCGAATCGCTGGTGGCGGAGAAGCTGAAGGTCCTCAAGGCCGTCAGGCTCCCCGCCGACCTCGGCGCGCACACGGTGCGCGGGCAGTACGCGGCCGGCTGGCAGGGCGGCGAGCCGGTGGCGGGCTATCTGGAGGAGGACGGCATCGCCCCGGACTCCAGGACCGACACCTACGCGGCCGTCAAGCTGGAGGTGGACAACCGCCGGTGGGCCGGGGTCCCCTTCTACCTGCGGACCGGCAAGCGGCTCGGGCGGCGGGTCACCGAGATCGCGGTGGTCTTCCAGCGCGCCCCGCACTCCCCCTTCGACACCAGCGACACCCAGGAGCTGGGGCAGAACGCGCTGGTCATCCGGGTGCAGCCGGACGAGGGCATCACGGTCAGGTTCGGCTCCAAGGTGCCCGGCACCTCCATGGAGATCCGGGACGTGACGATGGACTTCGCCTACGGCGAGTCCTTCACCGAGGAGAGCCCGGAGGCGTACGAGCGGCTGATCCTCGACGTCCTGCTGGGCGACGCCAACCTCTTCCCGCGCACCGAGGAAGTCGAGGAGTCCTGGAAGATCCTCGACCCCGTGGAGGGGTACTGGGACACCCACGGCACACCCGAGCAGTACACCGCCGGGACCTGGGGTCCCAAGGCCGCGGACGAGATGCTCGCACGAGACGGACGGAGCTGGCGCCGGCCATGAACATCGACCTCACCAACACCACCTCGAGCAAGGTCAACGCGGCCCTGGTGGAGGCCCGCCGGACAGCGGGCGGACCGGCCGTCGGCATGGTGCTGACCCTGGTCGTCGTCACCGACGAGGGCAACCACTACGACGCGCTCAAGGCCGCCGCCGACGCCTCCCGGGAACACCCCTCCCGGATCCTGGCGGTCATCAAGCGGCCCGGCCGCACCCCCCGCGACCGCCGCACCGCGCGCCTCGACGCGGAGGTGCGCCTCGGCGGGGACGTCGGGGGCGGCGAGACCGTCGTCCTGCGGCTGCACGGCGAACTCGCGGACCACGCCGACTCGGTGGTGCTGCCCCTGCTGCTGCCGGACGCCCCGGTGGTGGTCTGGTGGCCCGTGGACGCCCCCGCCCGGCCCGCGCAGGACCCGCTGGGCGCGCTCGCGCAGCGGCGGATCACCGACGCGTACGCCGTCGAGCAGCCGCTGGAGCAGTTGGCGGCCCGAGCCGCCTCGTACGCCCCCGGCGACACCGACCTGGCCTGGACCCGGCTCACCCCCTGGCGGGCCATGCTCGCGGCCGCGCTGGACCAGGCGCGTACCGAGGTCACCTCGGCGGTGGTGGAGAGCGAGGCGGACAACCCGAGCGCCGAGCTGCTGGCCCGCTGGTTCGCCGACCGGCTGAGGGTGCCCGTGGAGCAGGTCGTCTCCGCCGGCCCGGTGGTCACCGGGGTGCGGCTGCGCACCGCCACGGGGGACATCCACATCGACCGCCCCGACGGCCCGGTGGCCACGCTGTCGATCCCCGGCCAGCCCACCCGCACCCTCGCGCTGAAGGTGCGCGGCACCGCCGAGCTGATCGCCGAGGAGCTGCGCCGGCTCGACCCCGACGAGGCGTACGCCGCCGCCCTGCGCGCCCACGTCACCGCCCCGGCGGCTTCCGCGACTTCCCACAAGCACGAGCAGAAGGAGCAGCAGGATGCCTGACCCCGCCCGTCTCGACCGACTGCCCGAGTGGACCGCGCTGGCCAAGCACCGCGAGGAGCTCGCCGGGGTCCGTCTGCGCGAGCTGTTCGCGGCCGACCCCGGGCGCGCCGACCGGTACGCGCTGCGCGTCGGGGACCTGTACCTCGACTACTCCAAGCACCTGGTGACCGAGGACACCCTGCGGCTGCTGCGGGAGCTGGCGCAGGCGCGCGGCGTCGCGGAGCTGCGGGACGCGATGTTCCGCGGCGAGAAGATCAATGTCACCGAGAACCGGGCCGTGCTGCACACCGCGCTGCGCGCGCCCCGCGACGCCGTGATCGAGGTCGACGGCGAGAACGTGGTCCCGGGTGTGCACGCGGTCCTGGACGAGATGGCCGCCTTCGCGCGGCGGGTCCGCTCCGGCGAGTGGACCGGCGCCACGGGCAAGCGCGTCCGGACCGTCGTCAACATCGGCATCGGCGGCTCCGACCTGGGCCCCGCGATGGCGTACGAGGCGCTGCGCCCATACACCGCGCGGGAGCCGGCCGTGCGCTTCGTGTCCAATGTGGACGGCGCCGATCTGCACGAGGCCGTGCGGGACCTGGACCCGGCCGAGACGCTGTTCATCGTCGCCTCGAAGACCTTCACCACGATCGAGACCATCACCAACGCCACCTCCGCCCGCCAGTGGCTGCTGGCCGGTCTCGGCGCCGGGGAGGAGGCCGTGGCCAGGCACTTCGTGGCGCTGTCCACGAACGAGGAGAAGGTGGCGGAGTTCGGCATCGACCCCGCCAACATGTTCCGGTTCTGGGACTGGGTCGGCGGGCGGTACTCCTTCGACTCCGCCATCGGTCTGTCGCTGATGATCGCCATCGGCCCGGAGCGGTTCCGCGAGATGCTCGACGGTTTCCGCCTGGTCGACGAGCACTTCCGCACCGCCCCCGCGGAGGCCAACGCGCCGCTGCTGCTGGGGCTGCTGGGCGTGTGGTACGGCGCGTTCTTCGACGCGCAGTCGCACGCGGTGCTGCCGTACAGCCACTACCTGTCGAAGTTCACGGCGTATCTGCAGCAGCTGGACATGGAGTCCAACGGCAAGTCGGTGGACCGCGGCGGCCAGCCGGTGGAGTGGCAGACCGGCCCGGTGGTGTGGGGCACCCCGGGCACCAACGGCCAGCACGCCTACTACCAGCTGCTGCACCAGGGGACGAAGGTCGTCCCGGCCGATCTGATCGGCTTCGCCCGGCCGGTGGCGGAGCTCGGCCCGGAACTGGCCGCCCAGCACGACCTGCTGATGGCCAATCTCTTCGCCCAGGGCCAGGCGCTCGCCTTCGGCAAGACGGAGGAGGAGGTGCGCGCCGAGGGCATCGCCGAGGAACAGGTCGCGCACCGCACCTTCCCCGGCAACAGGCCCACCACCACCATCCTGGCCACCGAGCTGACCCCCTCGGTGCTCGGCCAGCTGATCGCGCTGTACGAGCACAAGGTGTTCGTCCAGGGCGCGATCTGGAACATCGACTCCTTCGACCAGTGGGGCGTGGAGCTCGGCAAGGTCCTGGCCAAGCGCGTGGAACCGGCGCTCACCGAGGGCGCCGACGTGCGCGGCCTGGACGCCTCCACCGCCACCCTGGTCGCCACCTACCGTTCACTGCGCGAGCAGGGGAGGAACGACTGACATGCGGCTCGGACTCATCGGCCTGGGCAGGATGGGCGGCAACATGCGCGAGCGGCTGCGCCGCGCGGGCCACACCGTCATCGGCTACGACCGCGACCCCAAGCTCTCCGACGTCGCCGGCCTCGGCGAGCTCGTCGGGGAACTCGAAGGCCCGCGGGTGGTGTGGGTCATGGTCCCCGCCGGCGGCCCCACCCAGGCCGTCATCGACGAGCTCGCCGGCCTCCTGTCGCCGGGCGACATCGTGGTCGACGGCGGCAACTCCCGCTGGACCGACGACGAGAAGCACGCCGAGCAGCTGGCGGCGCGCGGCATAGGCTTCGTCGACGCGGGGGTCTCCGGCGGCGTCTGGGGCCTCGAAAACGGCTACGCGCTGATGGTGGGCGGCGACGCGGAACACGTCGCGGCGGTCAAGCCCGTCTTCGACGCGCTCAAGCCCGAGGGCGAGTTCGGCTTTGTCCACGCCGGGAAGGTGGGCGCCGGCCACTTCGCGAAGATGGTCCACAACGGCATCGAGTACGCGATGATGCAGGCCTACGCCGAGGGCTGGGAGCTGCTCGAGGCCGTGGACTCGGTGGAGAACGTGCGCGAGGTCT
>NZ_BAAASD010000068.1:0-28423 GCF_039532705.1 Streptomyces sparsogenes subsp. cuspidosporus
CGCGGCGCCGCGGCCGGCGAGCACCCGCCGGCCGGGGTGAGCGGCGCGCGGGCGGCGGCCGAGGCGGGCGACCGCACGCCCGAGGGCGGGGTGCCCGCGGTGCCCGGAGCGCCGCCGGGCGGCGGCCCGGTCGCCGCCGAGGCGGCCGCCGCGCGGGACCGGGGCGGGGACCGGCTGCGGTTCGTGGGGGCGGCCACCCGCCGGATCGCCCGCGGCATCGACCTGGACGAGATCGTGCTGGGCCTGTGCCGGGCCACCGTGCCGACCTTCGCCGACGCGATCCTGGTCTATCTGCGCGACCCGCTGCCGGTCGGCGACGAGCGCCCGGTGGGCCCGGTCGTGCTGCGGCTGCGCCGCACCGACCGCATCCCACTGGACCCGGACACCGAGAGCGGCCGACTGCCGCTGCTGCCCTCGCAGCCGGACCTGTCGCCCGCCGTGGGCGGGGGCCCGGCGGCCGAGCTGTGCGAGGTGGAGGCGGGCGGCCCGCTGAACGAGGTGCTGCGCGGGGTGCGGCCGGTCTTCGGCGACTCCAGCGCCGCCCGGGCGGCGCTGCCGGAACTGCTGGGCGAGCACACGTCGGTGGCCACGGGCCAGCGCACGGTCCTGGCGCCGCTGCGGGGGCGGCGTCGGGTCATCGGCGCCGCCGTGTTCGTACGCCGCCCGGACCGGCCGCCGTTCGAGCCGGACGACCTGCTGGTCGCCGCCCAGCTGGCCACCCACACCGCGCTCGGCGTGGACAAGGCGGTGCTGTACGGCCGCGAGGTGTACATCGCGGACGAGCTGCAGCGCACCATGCTGCCCGACTCGCTGCCGCAGCCCACCGGCGTGCGGCTGGCCAGCCGCTACCTCCCGGCCGCCGAGACGGCGCGGGTCGGCGGCGACTGGTACGACGCGATCCCGCTGCCGGGCAACCGGGTCGCGCTGGTGGTGGGCGATGTGATGGGCCACTCCATGACCTCGGCCGCGATCATGGGCCAGCTGCGCACCACCGCGCAGACCCTGGCCGGCCTCGACCTGCCGCCGCAGGAGGTGCTGCAC
Organism: Streptomyces sparsogenes subsp. cuspidosporus; assembly: GCF_039532705.1. Lineage (NCBI taxonomy): Bacteria > Bacillati > Actinomycetota > Actinomycetes > Kitasatosporales > Streptomycetaceae > Streptomyces > Streptomyces sparsogenes. The sequence continues at coordinate 1,042 of NZ_BAAASD010000068.1, forward strand.
CACCTCGACGAGCAGGCGCAGCGGCTGGGCACGGACCGCATGGCGACCTGCCTGTACGCGGTGTACGACCCGGTCGCGCACCGGATCATGGTCGCCAACGCGGGCCATCCGCCGCCGGTGCTGCTGCACCGGGGCGGGCGCGCCGAGGTGCTGCGGGTGCCGCCGGGCGCGCCGATCGGGGTCGGCGGCGTGGACTTCGAGGCGGTGGAGCTGGACGCGCCCGCGGGCGCCACCCTCCTGCTGTACACGGATGGTCTCGTCGAGTCGCGGATGCGCGATGTGTGGACCGGGATCGAGCAGCTGCGCGAGCGCCTGACGGCCACCGCCCGGCTCACCGGCCCCAATCCGCCGCCGCTCGAGCCGCTGTGCGACGAGGTGCTTGACATGCTCGGGCCCGGCGACCGGGACGACGACGTGGCGCTGCTGGCGGCCCGCTTCGAGGGGATCGCGCCGAGCGACGTCGCCTACTGGTTCCTGGACCCCAAGGCGCAGACGGCCGGGCAGGCGCGCCGGCTGGCCCGGCGGGCGCTGGCCCGGTGGGATCTGCACGATCTGACCGACGCGGTGGAGCTGCTGGTCAGCGAGGTGGTCACCAACGCCGTGCGGTACGCGGAGCGGCCGGTGACGCTGCGTCTGCTGCGCACGGATGTGCTGCGCTGCGAGGTCGGAGACGATGTGCCGCAGCTGCCGCGGCTGCGCCAGGCCCGCCCGTCCGACGAGGGCGGGCGCGGGCTGTACCTGGTGAACCGGATGGCGCGGCGGTGGGGTGCGACGCGGCTGAGCACGGGCAAGGTGGTGTGGTTCGAGCTGGCGATGCCGCCGCGGTCCTGCTGAGGCGCGCGCACGCGCCGGGCGCTGCGGTCCCTACGCCCGGTACGGCACACGGCGGGTCAGCCGTGTCTGCCCGGGGGCCCCAGCCGGACGCCGCGCGTGTCCGTGGGCGTGGTCGGCGGGGTCGTCGGCGGCGTCGTGGTGCCGGTCGACGGCTTGCCGCCGGAGGTCGGGGGTGTGGTCGGCGGGGTGGTGGTCGGGGTGGGCGGGGTGGTGGGGGTCTCGCTGGTCGGCGGGGCGGAGGTCGCCGGCTCGGACGACTGGCTGGTGGGCGGGGTGGTGGGGCTGGTGCTGCTGGGCGGCGGGACGGCCGCGCCCATGTCGGTGTCCAGGTCGAACTTGGCGCTCCCCTGGCCGTCGAGCGCCGCCTTCATGTATGCGGCCCAGATCTCGGCCGGGTAGCCACCGCCGTTGACGCGTCCGCCGCCGCCGGTGCCGGTCAACGTCACCTGCTTGCCGCCCTTGCCCTCGCCGAACATGCCGACCGAGGTGACCAGGTTCGGGGTGTAGCCGGTGAACCAGGCGGACTTGTTGTCGTCGGAGGTGCCGGTCTTGCCCGCGACGGCCTGGCCCTCCTGCCGTACGGCCGTGCCGGTGCCCTTGTCGACCACGCCGGTCAGCACGGAGGTCACGGAGTCCGCCGCGGTGCGGCTGATCACCTCGCCGCCCGTGGTGTCGGGCAGCTCGGCGCGCTGGTCGCCCTTCACGGCCGACTTGATGATCGAGGGGGTGACCTTCTCGCCGTGGTTGTCGAGGGTGGCGTAGACGCCGGCCATGTCCTGGGGGCTGGCGCCCATGACGCCCAGCGACATCGCGGGGGCCACGTCGAAGCCGCCCGCCTTGGGGTTCATGCCCAGGGCGGTGGCGGTCTTCTTGACCTTCTCCAGGCCGACGTCCTGCGCCATCTGCGCGAACACCGAGTTGACGGAGTTGTTCATCGCCGTCTGGACGGTGATCGGGCCGTAGTCCCTGTGGTCCTCGTTCGGCGGGGCAAAGCCGACGTTGTTGCCGCCTGCGTCCTTGACCGGGCGTCCGCTGTCACCGTCGTAGATCGTGTTGGCGGTGATCTTCGTGCCGTCGCGGGTGGTGGAGTCGTTCTCCAGCGCGGCGGCGAGGATCAGCGGCTTGAAGGTCGAGGCGGGCTGGTAGTCCTCGCGGGTGGCGTTGTTCATCCAGTGTTCGGTCGCGCCCGCGCCGCCGTACATGGCCACGATCGCGCCGTTCTTCGGGTTCACCGAGACCGCCCCGACCTGGGCGTGCTTGTCGACCGGGCGCGTCTTCGGCTTGAGGTCGTCGGTGAGCTGGGTGCGGACCGCCCTCTCCAGGGCCTTCTGCTTCTTCTTGTCGATGTTGAGGGTGATCGTCCAGCCGCCGGCCGCGAGTTCGTCCTCGCTCACCCCGGACTTGTAGAGCTCCTGCTTGGCGGCCTCGACGAAGTAGCCCGTCTGGCCGTCCATGCCGGGGACGGGGCGGGGGTCGAGGGGCTTGGGGAACTTCATCCCCTTGCGCTTGCCCGGGTCCAGCCAGTGCTTCTGGACCATGTTGTCCAGGACGTAGTTCCAGCGCTGCTTGACCAGCCGCTTGCCGTTGGGGCCGGCCACCGAGTAGTCGTACTGGCTGGGGGCCTGCAGCAGCGCGGCGAGGTAGGCGCCCTCCCCCACGCTGAGCTCCTGGACGTCCTTGTTGTAGTACGCGCGGGCCGCCGCCTGGATGCCGTAGGCGTCGCGCCCGTAGAAGCTGGTGTTGATGTAGCCCGCCAGGATGTCGTCCTTGGACATCTGCTGGTCCACCTTGAGCGAGATGACCAGCTCCTTCAGCTTGCGGCTGACGGTCTGCTCCTGGCTCAGGTAGTAGTTCTTGACGTACTGCTGGGTGATCGTCGAGCCACCCTGCTTGCCCCTGCCCAGCAGGGTGTTGATCATGCCGCGCGCGGTGCCGGTGAACGAGACGCCGGGATCGCTGTAGAAGTCCTTGTTCTCGGCGGCGACGAAGGTGTGCTGCACATCCTTGGGGATCTTCGACAGCGGCACGGACTCCCGGTTGACCTTGCCCGTCCTGGCCATGATCGAGCCGTCGCTGTACTTGTAGATATTGGCCTCGGCCTTGGCCAGGGCGTTCGCGTTGGGCACGTCGACCCAGAAGTACAGCGCGATGAAGCCGCCGACGAGCAGCAGGCCCAGGGAGAGGAAGTAGCCCAGCACCATCTTCCAGGTGAAGAAGCGACGTATGCCCGTCTTCTTGGCGCCCTTCTTGGCGCCCTTCCTGGCTTTGCGGGCGCTCTTCTGCCGCGCCCGCCGCTCTTCCGCTCTGCCCATCTCTCCCGCTGCTCCCGTACGTCAGCCCCCAACCCGGCTCACGAAGCTAACACCGCAACTGACGTCAAATGCTCATCGATCCAGTTTTTCCGGAAGGTGAAAAAGAGCACCCATCCACCGGGAACAGACGTCCGGCCGCCCCCAGGGGTTGCCTTCTGACGGTAAAGTGCTATCACTTTGATAAGGCCAAGCGGCCCGCGGCAACCCGCCTACCAGCACAAACCGGGGGAACCTCCATGTCCAGCATGTCCGACATCACACCCACCGCCGACATACCGCCCCTGCCCGAGCCCCGGGTGACGGAGCGGCCCGCCCGCAGCATCAGCGGCGGCCTCGCGCTGCTGCTCGGCCTGATCGGCCTGATCGCGGGCCCGGTCCTGATCGCGGCCGGGGCCGACACCTCGGAGTACGACTACGAGGACACCGCCAACCCCGCGCTGATCATCCTCGGCGTCGCCGTGCTCATCGCCTCCCTCGTCGCGATGCGCGGGCTGTGCGCGATCGCCCCGGGCCAGGCCCGCGTCGTCCAGCTCTTCGGCCGCTACAAGGGCACCCTCCGCACCGAGGGCCTGCGCTGGGTCAACCCCTTCACCAGCCGCAGGAAGATCTCCACCCGGGTGCGCAACCACGAGACTCCGGTGCTCAAGGTCAACGACGCGTACGGCAACCCGATCGAGCTCGCCGCCGTCGTCGTCTGGCGGGTCGAGGACACCGCGCAGGCGGTGTTCGAGGTGGACGACTTCCTGGAGTTCGTCTCCACCCAGACCGAGGCCGCGGTGCGCCACATCGCCATCGAGTACCCCTACGACGCCCACGACGAGGACGCGCTGTCCCTGCGCGGCAACGCCGAGGAGATCACCGAGAAGCTCGCGGTCGAGCTGCACGCCCGGGTCGAGGCGGCCGGGGTGCGCATCATCGAGTCCCGCTTCACCCACCTCGCATACGCCCCCGAGATCGCCTCCGCCATGCTCCAGCGCCAGCAGGCGGGCGCGGTGGTCGCGGCGCGCCGGCAGATCGTGGACGGGGCGGTCGGCATGGTGGAGGCCGCGCTGGCCCGGATCGCCGAGGACCGGATCGTCGAGCTGGACGAGGAGCGCAAGGCGGCCATGGTCAGCAATTTGATGGTCGTGCTGTGCGGCGACCGCTCCCCGCAGCCGGTCCTCAACACGGGCACGCTGTACCAGTGACGGAGCCCAGCGAGCCGCAGGGGGCCGGGGAGCCGGAGGCGGCGTCCGGCACGGACGGGCGGCGGCAGCGCAAGCAGGTGCTGCTGCGGCTCGACCCCGCGGTGCACGACGCGCTCGCGCGGTGGGCCTCGGACGAGCTGCGCAGCGCCAACGCGCAGATCGAGTTCCTGCTGCGGAAGGCGCTGGCGGAGGCGGGGCGGCTGCCCCGCTCCGCGGCCCCCATCCCCCGCCGCGGCCGCCCGCCCCGCGCCCCCCGGCCCCCGGAGCCACCCCGAGAGGGGTAGCCCGGGGGCTCTCCCCTTTCTGCCCCTCACCCCACTCCCACCTGCGGAAACGCCCCGCCCTCCGCATCTATACACCCTAGGTATACGCATGGTGTAGAGTGCTGCGCATGTCAATCGGCCACACCCTGCTCGGGCTCCTGGAGTCCGGCCCGCGCCACGGCTACGACCTCAAGCGGGCCTTCGACGAGAGATTCGGGCACGACCGCCCGCTGCACTACGGACAGGTCTACTCGACCATGTCCCGACTCCTGAAGAACGGCCTCGTCGAGGTCGACGGCATCGAGCACGGTGGCGGCCCCGAGCGCAAGCGCTACGCCATCACCGAGGCCGGCATCACCGATGTGGAGCAGTGGCTCGGACAGCCCGAGAAGCCCGAGCCGTACCTCCAGTCCGTCCTGTACACCAAGGTCGTCCTCGCGCTGATGACCGGCCGGGACGCCGCGGACCTGCTCGATGTGCAGCGCGCCGAACATCTGCGGCTGATGCGCGAACTCACCCAGCGCAAGCGCGCCGGAGACCTCAGCGACCAGCTCATCTGCGACCACGCCCTCTTCCACCTCGAGGCCGACCTGCGCTGGCTGGAGCTCACCGCCGCGCGCCTCGGCCAACTCGCCAAGGCGGTAACCCCATGACCCCCGCAGGCTCGCTCCTCACAGCCGAAGGGCTGCGCAAGGCCTACGGTCCCACCCCCGCCCTCGACGGCGCGGACTTCTCCATCCACCCCGGTGAGGTCGTCGCCGTGATGGGCCCCTCGGGCTCCGGCAAGTCCACCCTGCTGCACTGCCTCGCCGGGATCGTCACCCCCGACGCGGGCACCGTCCACTACGACGGGCAGCTGCTCTCCGCCATGTCGGACTCCCGGCGCAGCGCGCTGCGCCGTAGCGAGTTCGGCTTCGTCTTCCAGTTCGGCCAGCTGGTGCCCGAGCTGAGCTGCGTGGAGAACGTGGCGCTGCCGCTGCGGCTGACCGGCGTGGGGCGCAAGGAGGCGGAGAGCCGCGCGCTGTCCTGGCTGGAGCGGCTGGAGGTCGCCGATGTGCGCGCCAAGCGGCCCGGCGAGGTCTCCGGCGGCCAGGGGCAGCGGGTCGCCGTGGCCCGCGCCCTGGTCAGCGGCCCGCGCGTGCTGTTCGCCGACGAGCCGACCGGCGCCCTGGACTCCCTCAACGGGGAGCGGGTGATGGAGCTGCTCACCGCGGCCGCCCGGGAGACCCGCGCCGCCGTCGTCCTGGTCACCCACGAGGCGCGCGTCGCCGCGTACTCCGACCGCGAGGTCGTCGTGCGGGACGGCAAGGCGCGGGACATGGCGGGCGCCCGGTGAGCGGCAAGGTGACCCCGCTGCCGCGGGCCCAGGACCGTATCGAGCGGGCCGGCGGTGAGGCGGCCCCGGCGCCGCCGGCCCGCCCGGAGCGCCGCGATCGGGTCGGCCCGGCCCGCTGGGCCGCCGACCTGGCCATGGGGGCCCGCTTCGCGGTCGCCGGCGGCCGGGAGAGCTGGGCCAGGACCCTCCTGACGGCGGTCGGCGTCGGACTCGGTGTGGCGCTGCTGCTGTTCGCCACGTCCGTCCCCCACCTCGCCTCCGCGCGCGAGGACCGCAACAACGCCCGCTCGTACTCGGGCGGCTACTCGAGCGACACCGCACCGGGCCCCCGCACGCTGTGGATCGGCTGGGGGAACACCACCTTCCACGGCACCGACATCAGGGGCCTCCTGCTGGCGCCCCACGGCGACAAGCCGCCTGTCCCCCCGGGCCTGGACCGGATTCCCGCGCCAGGCGAGATGGTGGTCTCCCCCGCCCTGAAGGAACTGCTCGCCGCCGGTGACAGCGGGCTGCTCAGGCAGCGGCTCGACGACAAGATCGTCGGCACGATCCGCGACGAGGGCCTGTCCGGACCCAACGAGCTGATGTACTACGCGGGCGTCGACCGCGAGGCCATCGGGGACAGCGGCACCCGCATCGACCGCTGGGGAGACGACTCCCCGCCCGGAAAGCTGGACCCCATCCTGCTGATGCTGATCGTCGTCGGCTGTGTGGTGCTGCTGCTGCCCGTCGTCATCTTCATCGCCACCGCCGTCCGCTTCGGCGGCGAGCGCCGCGACCGGCGGCTGGCCGCGCTGCGCCTGGTGGGCGCCGACAGCCATATGACGCGGCGGATCGCGGCCGGGGAGGCGCTGGCCGGCGCCGTCCTCGGGCTGGCGGTGGGCTGGGGGGTCTTCCTGCTGGTCAGGCAGTTCATCGAAGGCATCACGGTGTTCGACACCAGCTTCTTCGCCTCCGACATCCAGCCGTCCCCCGCGCTCGCCACGCTGATCGCCCTCGCCGTGCCGGCCTGCGCCGTCGTGGTCACCCTGTTCGCGCTGCGCGGCATCGCCATCGAGCCGCTCGGCGTGGTGCGCAGCGCCACGCCCAAGCGGCGCCGACTGTGGTGGCGGCTGGTGCTCCCCCTCCTCGGCCTCGCGCTGCTGCTGCCGCTGATCGGCCAGGCGGGGCACACCTCCGCCTCCACCTACCAGGTCGCGGCCGGCGCGGTGCTGATGCTCGTCGGCATCACCGCGCTGCTGCCCTGGCTGGTCGAAGCCGTCGTCCAGCGCTTCGGCAGCGGCCCCGTCCCCTGGCAGCTCGCCACCCGGCGGCTCCAGCTCAGCAGCGGCTCCGCCTCGCGCGCGGTCAGCGGCATCACGGTCGCCGTGGCCGGGGCGATCGCGATCCAGATGCTCTTCGCGGCCGCGCGGCACGACAGCACCTCCCCCACCGGGCAGGACCCGACCCGCGCCGATGTGTCGGCGCAGGTCGCGGTGGACACCGGCGCCCAAGCGCGCGACGCCATCGCGCGATACGCCCACACCAAGGGCGTGCGCCAGGCGCTCGGCCTGGCCGAGGGCTCGGTCGCCGACCCGCGCAGCAAGGTCAAGGACCCGAGCGACGTCCCGATCGGCAGCCTGATGGTCGGCGACTGCGCCACGCTGAAGGAGTTCGCACGGATCGGCGACTGCCGCGACGGCGATGTCTTCGTCACCGAGCCCGGGGAGTGGGACGACGAGACGTACTTCACCAAGCCGGGCGCGTCGGTCAACCTCAGCTTCGGCAAGGACTACACCGTCGACCGCGACAAGCCGCGGCTGTGGACGATCCCCAAGTCCGCGCCGGTCGTGCCCATCAAGCAGGACCCGTCGGGCAGCGAGCGCTCCGGCATCCTGGCCACCCCGGGCGCCTTCGACATCGCCGACCTGGACCACGCGTCGGTGGAGGTCCTGCTCCGGCTCGACCCCAAGGTGCCGGACGCCATCGAGCACGCGCGGAACACGGCCGCCCGGCTCTCCCCGCAGATGAACATCTTCGAGCTGCGCGCCACCTCGGAGTCGAGGGAGTTCCGGACCATCGAGCGCGGCCTGTTCATCGGCGCCTCCGCGACGCTGCTGCTCATCGGCGCGAGCATGATCGTGTCCATGCTGGAGCAGCTCCGCGAACGCAAGAAGCTGCTCTCGGTCCTGGTCGCCTTCGGCACCCGCCGCTCCACCCTCGGCTGGTCCGTCCTGTGGCAGACCGCCATCCCGGTGGTCCTGGGGCTGGCGCTGTCGGTCGGAGGCGGAATCGCCCTGGGGGCGATCCTGCTGAAGCTGGTCGACGAGCCGGTCGCCGTGGACTGGGCGAGCGTCACCTCCATGACCGGCATCGGCGCGGGCGTGATCCTGCTGGTGACCCTGGTCAGCATGGGACCGCTGTGGCGCATGATGCGGCCGGAGGGGCTCCGTACGGAGTAGCGCGCGCTCGGCGCGCGATGGCCGCCGGGCCCTTCCCACCTGCGGGAAGGGCCCGGCGGTCGCGTGTTTCGGGGTTTATGCCACCCGTTGGGGTGAATCCGCTGGTACGGGACACATGACGGTGGCGCGGCCTACGATGATGCCCTCCACATCGGCCGCTGGGAGGGCGAAAGTCGATGACTCTGCTCGAGGAAGCCAACGAGCTCATGGACCGGCTCCCGGGGTGGCGAGTCGAGATCATCGGCGGCGTGCTCACCGTGACCCCTCTCCCCGATGCGTCGCATGCCGTGACGCTGACCGACCTCATGCTCCCTTTCCTCGCAGCGGGCCTCCACAGGCAGGAAACAAAGGTGGTCCAAGGGATTGGCCTCTGGCTGCCGAACGGGCCGGAGGACTATGCGATTCCGGACCTCTCGATCGTGGACGCCGACTACAAGGAGCACCCCCGCGGGAACAACTGCTATGACCCGGCAGTGTTCCGCCTCGTCGTCGAAGTCACCTCGTCCAACCACAACAACGACCTGCGGAACAAGGTCGCCGCATACGCACAGGCCATGATCCCGGTCTATGTGATCGTCAACCGGAAGCACGGCCGCGTACATCTGCTGACGGACCTCGCTGACAGCGGGTACGACAGGCACCGTATTTACGCGCCGGGTGAGAAAATCACCCTCCCCGGCTCGATCGGCGCCGAGGTCACCCTGGACGTGGCCGCGATCCTGGCCATCGGCCGCCACTGAGGCGCCCGCCTCACCCCTTCGCGATCCGCACCGGCAGCGGCCCCAGCGCCTCCCGCAGCGCCCCCGCGAACGCCTCGAACTCCTCCTGCCGCGCCGCCCCCGCCCGCATCGCCAGCGCGATCCGGCGTGAGGGGGCCGGGTCGGCGAAGTATCCGGTGGTGAGCTGCTCGCTGCGCCCGGTCTCCACGCGCAGCGCCGTGCGGGGCAGCAGGGTCACCCCGAGCCCGCCCGCGACGAGCTGCACCAGCGTGGAGAGGCCCGCTGCGCTCGTGGTCACCGGGGCGCCTTCCGTGCGGCCCGCCTCGCGGCAGATGTCCAAGGCTTGGTCGCGCAGGCAGTGGCCCTCGTCGAGCAGCAGCAGATCCAGCTCCTTCAGGGCCGCGCGGGGAATGTCGCTGCGCCCGCCGAGCCAGTGATCCCGGGGCGTGACCAGCACGAAGTCCTCGTCGAACAGCGGCAGCTCGACCACCCCGGGGGCGGCCAGCGGGACCGCGAGCAGCAGCAGGTCGAGCCGGCCGTGGGCCAGCCCGTCCAGCAGCGAGGCGGTCTGCTCCTCGTGGACCTGGAGGTCCAGCAGCGGATAGCGCTTCCGCACCAGCCGCAGCACGGTCGGCAGCAGATACGGCGCCACGGTCGGGATCACCCCGAGCCTCAGCACCCCGGTGAACGGCGCCCGCGCCGCCTCCGCCTCCTCCATCAGCGCGCCCACCGCCTCCAGCACCGTGCGGGCGCGGGCGGCCAGACGCTCCCCCGCCGGGCTGAGCAGCACCTTGCGCGTCGTACGCTCCAGGAGCTGCACCCCGAGCGCCTCCTCCAGCGCGGCGACGGCCCCCGACAGCGCGGGCTGGCTCATGCCGATGGCGGCCGCGGCATCGCGGAAGTGCAGATGCTCGGCGACCGCGGCGAACGCTCTGAGCTGGGAGAGGCTGGGCTGACGCGGCTTGCCCCCGGGCGCGGGCGCCCTGCCCCCGGGCCCCCCGGGTATGGCTGAAGCGGCCAACTGATAAGCACCTCCAATCAACAACACCCAGTCTAGCTATTTCACTGATCAATGCCGTCTGTGACAGGGTGGTGCCGTCCAACCCCGAGGAAACCACCCCATAAGGGTTTCCTCACGCGAAGCAAAAGCTGCAAGGAGAGCACGTGCTCACTGTCGGTGACAAGTTCCCCGAGTACGACCTGACCGCCTGCGTGTCGCTGGAGAGCGGCAAGGAGTTCGAGCAGATCAACCACAAGTCCTACGAGGGCAAGTGGCGCGTGGTTTTCTTCTGGCCGAAGGACTTCACCTTCGTGTGCCCGACCGAGATCGCCGCGTTCGGCAAGCTGAACGACGAGTTCGCCGACCGTGACGCGCAGATCCTCGGCGTCTCCGGTGACTCCGAGTTCGTCCACCACGCCTGGCGCAAGGACCACGCCGACCTGCGTGACCTGCCCTTCCCGATGCTGGCCGACTCGAAGCACGACCTGATGCGCGACTGCGGCGTCGAGGGCGAGGACGGCTTCGCGCAGCGCGCCGTCTTCATCGTCGACCCGAACAACGAGATCCAGTTCACCATGGTGACCGCCGGTTCCGTGGGCCGTAACCCCAAGGAGGTCCTGCGGGTCCTCGACGCCCTGCAGACCGACGAGCTGTGCCCCTGCAACTGGAGCAAGGGCGAGGAGACCCTGGACCCGGTCAAGCTCCTCTCGGGCGAGTGAGCTGATCCGACATGGCACTCGACGACCTGAAGTCCGCCCTGCCGGACTACGCCAAGGACCTCAAGCTCAACCTGGGCTCGGTCATCGGCAACTCCGACCTGCCGCAGCAGCAGCTGTGGGGCACCGTGCTCGCGTGCGCGATCGCCTCACGTTCGCCGCGCGTGCTGACGGAGCTGGAGCCGGAGGCTAAGGCCAATCTGACGCCCGAGGCCTACAGCGCCGCGAAGTCGGCCGCCGCCATCATGGCGATGAACAACGTGTTCTACCGGACCCGGCACCTGCTGTCGGACCCGGAGTACGGCACCCTGCGCGCGGGCCTGCGGATGAACGTCATCGGCAACCCGGGCGTGGAGAAGGTCGACTTCGAGCTGTGGTCGCTCGCGGTGTCCGCGATCAACGGCTGCGGGCAGTGCCTGGACTCGCATGAGCAGGTGCTCCGCAAGGCCGGCGTGGACCGCGACACGATCCAGGAGGCCTTCAAGATCGCCGCGGTGCTGCAGGCGGTCGGCGCCACGCTCGACGCCGAGGCGGCCCTGGCCGCGAACGGCTGACGGCTCAGGCGTCACGTCGGTACGTACGTACGCCGTATACGCGCGAGGGGCGGCCCCACCGGGTGGTGGGGCCGCCCCTCGCGCGTGCGCGCGTGTACGGCCTGCCGCTAGCCGCTTCCGTCGCGCCGGGTCGGCGCGATTTCCACCGCCGTCGCCCCGTGCGGCCCCTGGGTCCGGCGCAGCGCGGCCTCCTGGTTGTAGGAGCGCAGATAGCCGACGACCGTGTTGGCGACCGCCACCAGCGGGACGGCCACCACCGCGCCGCCGATGCCGCCGATCAGCGAGCCGGCCGCGACCGAGAGCACCACGGCCAGCGGGTGCACCCGCACCGCGCGGCCGAGGATGAAGGGCTGGAGGATGTGGCCCTCGATCTGCTGCACGGCCAGCACCACCACCAGCACCATCGCCGCCGTCCACACACCCTGGGTGACCAGCGCGACCACGACCGCCAGGGCGCCGGAGACCACGGCGCCGACGAGCGGGATGAAGGCGAAGAGGAAGATGAAGACGGCGAGCGGGACGGCCATCGGGACGTCGAGGAAGAAGATGCCGACGCCGATGAAGATGGCGTCGATCAAGGCCACGAGCACCGTGCCGCGCACATAGGCGGTGAGGGTGGTCCAGGCGCGGGGGCCGGCGCCCGCCACGCCCTCGCGGGCCGGGGCGGGGACGAGCTTGAGGACCCAGGACCAGATCTTCGGCCCGTCGTACAGCAGGAAGAGCGTGCTGAACATCGCCAGCAGGATGCCGGTCATCACCTCCACGACGACCGTGACGCCTTCCAGGCCGGCCGAGGTGATCTCCTCGGTGTTGGCGCCGATCGCGTCGCGCAGGCTGTTGGCGACCTGGTTGATCTGCTTCTCGGTCACGTGGAACGGGCTGTTGAGCAGCCAGCGCCGCAGGTCGTCGATGCCCGCCTGGACCTTGCTGGACAGGTCGTCGACGTTCTCCATGACCTGCCAGACCACGAACCAGATGACCAGCCCCATGATGACGAAGCCGGAGATGAAGGTGATGGCGGTGGCCAGGCCGCGGGGGACGCCCCGGTTCCGCAGCCGGGTGACGGTGGGCTCCAGCATCGCGGTGATCAGCAGGCCGACGGTGAAGGAGAGCACCACCAGTTCGACCGCGCTGATGACGGTCATCAGGACGTAGACGGTGCCGGCGAGCACCAGCAGCCGCCAGCCGACCTCGGCGGCGACCCGGACGCCCCAGGGGACGGCGGCGACGGGGTCGGGCCTGGCGGCGACGGCGGGGGCGTAGTCGGGCGGGGCGGGCACGCTGGCCGGCTCCCGGCGGGCCGGGGGCTCGGCCGCTCCGTCGGGGAGGGCCGCGCCGGGGGACCCGGGCTCCGGCGCCGGCCGGGCCCCGCCGTCGGCGCTGCTGTTGTCGTCGCTGTTGTCGCCGCCGCCGGGGCTGTGCTCGGTGCCGCTGCCGCTGCCCCCGAGGCTGTTCTCGCTGCCGTCGCCCGTCGCGGCGCGGTCGTAGCCGTCGTAGCCCACGGCGCGGCCGTGGCCGGCGGCCTGGTCCCGGCTCGCGGCGGCGGGCGCGTCGTACGGGTCGTACGGGTCGGTGGCGGCGGCCCCGGCACGGTGCTCCAGCCGCTCGGCCAGCCGCGTCAGGCCGGCGCCCATTCTGCCGACCCAGTGTGGCAATGCGGACATCTCGCTTCCCCTACCCCCAGTTCCCCCGCGGTCGTCGGGAAGACGTTACAGGCTGGGGACGCGGGAAACCCCCGGCCGGTTGCGGTCGGGGGTTTCGCGAAGTCGAGCGCCGGGGGCGACCGAGTGAGCCGAGAGGCATCAGTAGTAGTGGTTGGCCTGCCAGAACGACCAGGCGCCACAGGGGCTCTGGTAGCGCTCGTTCATGTAGTTCAGGCCCCACTTGATCTGGGTGGCCGGGTTGGTGCGCCAGTCGGCGCCCGCCGAGGCCATCTTGGAGCCGGGCAGCGCCTGCACCAGACCGTATGCGCCGGACGAGGCGTTGGTGGCCTTGTAGTTCCAGCCGCTCTCGTGGCTCACGATGTTGCTGAAGCACTGGAACTGGTCCGCCGGCACGATCTGGCGCGCCATGGACTGGACCTCGGCGATGGTGTACGAGGCCTGCTGCGCGAAGCTGCCGGCGTCGCGGGTGGCCGAACGGCTCGCGGCGAGCTTCTTCTTGGCCTCCTCGCGCTCCTTGGCGGCCTTGGCCTCGGCGGCCGCCTTCTCGGCGGCCAGCTTCTTGGCCTTCGCGTCCTTGGCGGCCTGCTTGCGGGCGGCCTCCTCCGCGGACTTCTTCGCCTCCGCGTCCGCCGCGGTGGACTGGACGTCCGCCTGCTGCGTCAGGGACGCGGTCTGCGCCACGGCCTGCTGGCCGGCGGGTATGTCCGCGAGGAGCGTCGAGTCGGCGGCCGTCGCCTCGTACGAGGGGTCGGTCGAGCTCTGCTCGCCCCCCGCGGCGACACCGACGACAGCGCCCACAGTGGTGACCGCGGTGGCGGAGGCCACTGCGAATCCCCGGACCGAAATCCGGCTCACACGGTTTCCTTCCAGCATCGCCCGCTTAGGTGACCTCGCGGACGCAATCGTGCCCCTGACGCTGGCCTCCCCTTGTTCCGTCCCCCTGTCGTACAGGGGAATGGCTGGCCACGGGAGGCGCTGGCCCGGTGGACCCTCCCAGGGAGGGCCGCAAGGTGCTCGGGCGGCGTACGGCGAACGCTGTTTAGTTCTGATACTTCTGTGATTCCGTACCGCTGGGGGTACTGGTGTGCCGTACGCGGGGCCTGACAGGACCCACACACTGCCGGAAGCGGACGCCCGGAGGCAATTCTTCGTTGCGTGTGAAAGCTCACACGCCGTTTACTCCCCAGGATTTCCGGAAAACCAGGCGCGCCAAGACGCCGCGCCGCTAAGCTCTTTCGGCTCGGCGGCGCGGCGTCCGGTCAACTGCCTCAGATATGGCCGTCTTCGAGCATTTCGGTCACCAGCGCCGCGATCGGCGACCGCTCGGAGCGGGTGAGGGTGACATGCGCGAACAGCGGGTGTCCCTTGAGCTTTTCGACCACCGCCACCACGCCGTCATAGCGCCCGACGCGGAGATTGTCCCGCTGCGCCACGTCATGGGTGAGTACCACCCGGGAGTTGGCGCCGATGCGGGACAAAACGGTCAGCAGGACGTTTCTTTCGAGTGACTGAGCCTCGTCCACGATCACAAAGGCGTCATGGAGGGAGCGGCCCCGGATGTGGGTGAGCGGCAGCACCTCCAGCATCCCGCGCCCCACGACCTCCTCGATCACATCCGAGGTGGTCACCGCCGACAGCGTGTCGAACACCGCCTGGGCCCACGGGCTCATCTTCTCCGCCTCGGTGCCCGGCAGATAGCCCAACTCCTGCCCGCCCACCGCGTACAGCGGCCGGAAGATCATTACCTTCCGGTGCTGCCGGCGCTCCAGCACCGCCTCCAGGCCGGCGCACAGCGCCAGCGCCGACTTGCCCGTGCCGGCCCGGCCGCCCATCGAGACGATCCCGATCTCCGGGTCGAGCAGCAGGTCGAGCGCGATGCGCTGCTCGGCGCTCCGCCCGTGGATCCCGAACGCCTCGCGGTCGCCGCGCACCAACCGCACCTGCCCGTCCGGCGTGACCCGGCCCAGCGCCTTGCCGCGCTCCGACTGCAGCACCAGGCCCGTGTGCACCGGAAGCTCCGCCGCCTCGGGGACGTACGCGGCCTCGGCCGCGAAGAGGTCGTCCACCTGCTCGGCGGAGACCGTCAGCTCGGCCATCCCGGTCCAGCCCGAGTCGGTTATCGCCAGTTCCGCGCGGTACTCCTCGGCGAGCAGCCCCACCGACGACGCCTTGATGCGCAGCGGCAGGTCCTTGGAGACGACCGTGACGTCGTACCCCTCGGCCTGGAGGTTCCTGGCGACCGCGAGGATCCGCGAGTCGTTGTCGCCCACCCGGCCGCCGTGGGTCAGGAAGGCGGCGGGCAGCACGCCCGGGTCGGAGTGATTGAGCTCGACACGCAAGGTGCCGCCCAGATCGCCGATCGGGATCGGGGCGTCCAGCCGGCCGTACCGGATCCGGTACTCGTCCAGCAGGCGCAGCGCCTGGCGGGCGAAGTAACCCAGCTCCGGGTGGTGCCTCTTGGACTCCAGCTCGGTGACCACGACGACCGGCAGCACGACCTCGTGCTCGTCGAAGCGGGCCATGGCATTCGGGTCGGCGAGCAGGACGCTGGTGTCGAGGACATAGGTGCGCCGGTCGTGCTCGCGGCGTTTCTTGCTGGTCACCACGGGTGGACGAACCCCCTCGGGAGAGGTTGGGGTGCGACGGCGTCGCGGGAACGGGTCCCCCGGCCCGCAGGCGGGGGACGGACCGGGCTCAGGCCCTGCGGGGAGGGCCGAGCGCCGGCCCTCCGCGTCATACGCACGATCCGCACAGTCGTCCGTGTGCAAAGGGCCTCCCGGACGGACGGCGCATGCCGCCCGCTGGCAGTTCGACCCCCTTAGGACAGGTGGGGCAGGGCGTCGACCTGGAAGGGATATTCCCTCGAACGAGCGCGGCCATGCAATGGCATATGACGGCGCGCACATGAACGTTGTGAGACCCGCCCGTAGCCGGAGGGGACGGGGGGCGTAGCGGAAACCGTACGGACGGGTGAGCCGCCCGGGCCCGACTGCCGTACCGCGTATGGGACTAGTAGCCGTACCGCCGGTGACGTGCGGCGTAGTCACGCAGCGCGCGGAGGAAGTCGACCTTGCGGAAGGCGGGCCAGAAGACCTCGCAGAAGTAGTACTCCGAATGGGCGCTCTGCCAGAGCATGAACCCCGACAGCCGCTGCTCGCCGCTGGTGCGGATGACCAGGTCCGGGTCGGGCTGGCCGCGGGTGTACAGGTGTTCGGAGATGAGGTCGATGTCGACGATCTCGGCGAGCTCCTCGAAGCTGGTGCCCTTGCTCGCGTGGTCGAGCAGCAGGGACCGCACCGCGTCGGCGATCTCCTGCCGGCCGCCGTAGCCGATCGCGACATTGACGAGTATGCCGTCGACGTGGTCCGTGGCCTGCTCGGCCTCCTTGAGGACCACCTGGGTACGGGCGGGCAGCAGGTCCATGGTGCCGACGTGGTGGATCCGCCAGCGCCCGTCGGCGGCCAGGTCGCGGACCGCGTCCTCGATGATGCCGAGGAGCGGGATCAGCTCCTTCTCGGGGCGGTCGAGGTTGTCGGTGGACAGCATCCAGAGCGTGACGACCTCGACGTCCGTCTCGTCGCACCAGCCGAGCAGCTCCTGGATCTTGCTCGCGCCCGCCTTGTGCCCCTGCTCGGTGGTCCCCCCGGCCGCGCGGGCCCAGCGACGGTTCCCGTCGAGGATGACGCCGATGTGCTTGGGCACCTGGGCGTGGTCGAGGCGGCCTTCCACCCGGCGTGCGTAGAGGCCGTACACCAGGTCGCGCAACTTCACGTCTTCCAGCCCCTCAGTGCCTTGCAATGCCTTGCGATGGCGGTCCGCCCAAGGCCGACACCCTACTGCGGGTGGGGGGCGCTGGCGAACCGGGTGCGCCCCCTGGCGCTACCGTCCACCCCCCAAGCAATCACTCTCCGTGACCATCTGGTGAGCGCTCCGTCGGAGGTGGCGGCCGGTACGCCCCGGAATCACCCACAAAAGAAGCGGGCCGGTCCGTGGGGGGGATACGGACCGGCCCGAGGGGGGGCTTCCACCATAACGCTTTGTGAGGGATAGTCCAGGCACCGACGAGCAAGAGAATGAGTGTCGTCCCGGGCGCCCCCCTAGGCCGCGAGCCCCCCGAGCAGCAACCCCGCGCAGGCCCCGAGGATCATGAAGGGGCCGAACGCCATCCCGGTCCCGCGCGTCGCCCGGCGCGTCGCCAGCAGGACGACGGCGTAGCAGGAGCCCAGCAGCAGCCCGGCGAACGCGCCCAGGACCAGCACCGCCCAGCCGTACCAGCCCAGCGCGATCCCCAGCCCCAGGGCCAGCTTCACATCGCCGAACCCCATCCCGCTCGGCCTGATCAGGAAGAGCACCAGATACGCCCCGCCCAGCGCCGCCCCGCCCAGCAGCGCCCGGCGCCAGGACCCGGCGCTGTGCGGCAGCAGCGACGCCACGCCGAGCAGCGCGGCCGCCCCGGCGGCCAGCGGCAGCGTCAGCACGTCCGGCAGCCGGTGTACCGCCCGGTCCACGCCCGCCAGCAGCACCATCGGCGGCGCGAGCAGCAGCCACACCGCCAGCTCGGGGCGCGCCCCGACGGCCGCCGCGAGCGCCGCGCACACCAGCGCGGTGAGGGCGGCGGTCACGGGCGCGCCCGCCCCGTAGTCCCGCTCCCCCGCCCGGCAGCCCGGGCAGCGGGCGAGCCCCAGCCAGCCCCGGGCCGCCCCGGTGAGCGCATGGCCGCGCGGACAGGCCGTCCGCCACGGCTCCTCGGGCTCCACGGCCAGCCGATAGCGGGCTCGGGGCACCAGCAGTCCGGCCGCGGCGCCGTAGCCGGCGGCCAGGAGGACCAGGGGCACAAGCACGGGCCGAGCCTACGGAAGCGGGGGCGGGTGCGACACTCGACCCGACTCAACCGAGAGCGGAATCAACCGGGAGCGGAAGGGCGGGCGGGGATGGGGCTCTGGCGGGACGGCACGGGAACGCTGCGCGTGGGCGCCACCGACATCCCCCTGGAGGTCGCCGCCTCCTACCGGGCCCGCACCCGCGGGCTGCTCGGCCGGGACGGGGTGGCGGGCGCGCTGCTGCTCACCCCCGCGAGCAGCGTCCACACCTTCGGGATGCGCTTCGCCATCGACGTCGCCTACCTGGACCGCCGGCTGACCGTGCTGGCCGTGCGCACCATGCGCCCCGGCAGGCTCGGGCTGCCCCGGCCCCGCGCGCGCCATGTCCTGGAGGCCGAAGCCGGGGCGATGGAACGCTGGGGGATACGGGCCGGAGCCCGCGTCGCCGTCCATCCGCCCGCCGCGTAGCCGCCCGCCCGACGCATAGCCGCGGCACCGGCCGAGCTGTACGCTGAGGCCTCGGTGTCATGGTTGGACACCCTCGATCGCGTATCGGGGTCGTTGAGGTAGAGGTACAGGGGTAGGGGTTGCACGGTGACAACCACGGGCAAGATTCTGCGGTTTGACGAGTTCCGCGGCTATGGCTTCATCGCTCCCGACGACGGTGGCGAGGACGTCTTCATGCACGCGAACGACCTGCTGGACGAGAAGCACCTGTTCCAGCCGGGCAGCAAGGTGGAGTTCATCCCGGAGTACGGCGACAAGGGCCCCAAGGCGTCCGAGGTCCGGATCATCCAGCGGGGCGTCGTCCGGACCCACGTGCCGGGTCCGTCCCCGGACTCCGGCGACGACACCATGTGCGACGTGCTGTCGGTGTCCGAGTTCCGGCAGGAGCTGACCGAGGCGCTGGTCGAGGTGGGCGGCACCCTGACCGCCGACCAGATCAAGCAGATCCGCCGACGGGTGATCGAGCTGGCCCAGGCGCACAACTGGATCGAGTCCTGAGCGGCCGACAGCGCCGTATCCGAACCGCCGCGCGGGGGGCCTCCCCGCGCGGCGGTTCCTTTTCAGCCGCCGGTGACCCGTAGCTCGGCCGCCACTGGCCTCCGGTGGCTCTCGGCTCAGCCGCCGGTGGCCCGCAGCATCGCCCACAGCGCGACCGTGGCCGCGGCCATCGTGGCCGGGGTGGTCAGCAGCCCGAGGCGGGTGAAGTCGCCCAGGCCGAACTCGCCGGAGCGGCCGGTCACGCCGGCGCCGCGCACCACCCGCCGCCACAGCAGGGTGGCCAGCGAGCCGACGTAGGTGAGGTTCGGGCCCAGGTTGACGCCGATCAGCACGGCGAGGACCGGGCCGGGCCCGCCCGCGGCGGCGATCGGCAGCAGCGCGAGCACCGCGGGCAGGTTGTTGACGAGGTTGGCCAGCACGCCCGCCACCCCGGCGATCGCGAGCAGCGCGGGCAGGCCGTCCCCGCTGGGCAGCAGGTGCGCCAGGCCGGTGCGCAGCCCGCCCGCGAGCACCGCCTCGACCACGATCCCGAGCGCGAGCACGAACAGGCAGAACAGCGGCGCGGCGGCCGAGACGACGCCCCGTACGGTCTCCCGGCCGCGCGCCACCGCGCGCACCGCCAGCACCAGGGCGCCCGCACAGGCCGCCCAGGCCGGATCCGCGCCGACCAGCGAGGTGACGACGAACCCGCAGAGCGTGAGCGCCAGCACGACCAGGGCGAAGACCGGCACCTCGGGCCGCCGGCCGGGTGGCCGCTGGGAGGTCCCGGCGGCCAGGTCGGCGGCGAAGTAGCGGCGGAAGACCAGGTATTCGATGCCGATGGCCACCAGCCACGCGGGCGCCATGAGCACGGCGAACCGGGTGAACGACAGCCCACTGGCCTTCAGGGCCAGCAGATTGGTCAGGTTGGAGACCGGCAGCAGCAGGGACGCGGAGTTCGCCAGGTGGGCGCACGCGTACAGGTGCGGGCGCGCCCGGGCGCCGAGCCGGCCGGCGGTGGCGAGCACCACGGGCGTCAGCAGCACCACGGTGGCGTCCAGGCTGAGCACGGCGGTGACCACCGCGGCCACCGCGAAGACCCCGGCCAGCAGCCGGTCCGTACGGCCCCGGCAGGCCCGGGCCACCGCGTCCCCGGCGGCCTCGAACAGCCCCTCGTCGGCGCACATCCGGGCCAGCAGCAGCACCGCGGCCAGAAACCCGACGACCGGCACCAGCCTGCGGGTCACCTGCCACACGTCCGGGACGGAGACCGCCCCGACCGCCACCACCAGCCCGGCGGCGGGCACCGCGGCGACCGCCTCGGGCCACCCCCGGGGCCGTACGACGGCGAAGGCGAGCACTCCCAGCAGCAGGGCGACGGAGACTGTCTCGGCGAGGGCGGTGCTCAGGGGGACTCCCGGTCCGGTGCGACAAACGCAACCATCATGAGACATGCGTCCGGACGGGCCTCCAGGGCCCCCCGCGAACCGGGCCGGCGCGGACCGGCTGGTACGAACCGAATCGGCGCGGACCGAGCCCCCGCGAACCGAATCGGCGCGAACCGGGCCGGCGCGCACCAGGCCGGCGCGCACCAGGCCGGCGCGCACCAGGCCGGCGCGAACCGGGCCGGCGCGAACCGAGTCGGCGCGAACCGAGCTAGCCCGCGCGGCCGAAGCTGACCTCGACCCGGCGGTTCTTCTTGCGCCCCTCCTCCGTGGAGTTGTCCGCGATCGGGTACTGCTCGCCGTAGCCGCGGATCTGGTAGTGGACGGAGGAGTCCAGGTTCGCCGAGAGCGCGCGCTGGACGGCGTCGGCCCGCTCCTTGGACAGCTTGATGCCGTGCAGCGCGGAGCCGAGGTCGTCGGTGAAGCCGAAGACGCGGACGGTGGTCGCGTTCTGCTTCTCGATCTCCTGGGCGATGGCCTTGATCCGCGCGCCGGCCTCGCCGCCCAGCTCGGAGCTGTCCTTGTCGAACAGCACCTCGGCCTGCAGCGCGAACTTGACCTTGGCGTTGGTGTCCTCGCGGCGCTCGTCCCCGTCGTCGGTCTCGACGACGGACTTGATGTCCAGCACCCGGCCGGGGGCCAGCTCGGCGCTCCCGGGCATCCGCAGATCGGGGTCCTTGGCGTCGATCTTCGTGGGGGGCGCGGTGTCGGCGGGGGCGCCGGGGCCGCTGTCGGCGCGGGCCGCCGGGGACGGGGTGACCAGAAGCGCGGTGGAGGCGAGCGCGACGAGGACGGAGCCCCGGCAGGCGCGGGCGCGGCGCCCGGCTCGGCCGTTGTGGAGTGTGGTCATCGCCCGCTCATCCCGTGAGCTCGATGCTGACCGACGGCATGGTCGGGATCTGGAAGTCGACCTTGGTCACGCCCGACGGCGGGGCCGGGAACTGGGCGAACAGCGGGCGGCTCTCGTCCGGCTTGATGCCCGAGAGCCCGGTCGTGCACAGGCACTCCCCGTCGGTGTCCCGCAGCACCAGATAGCGCTTCTTGCCGGCCTCGTCGACGAGCGAGGCGCCCGACACGGAGGACCGGGACTTCATCTCGGTCTCCTTGGAGCGCCAGTCCACCGCGTTGAACAGCTGGTCCCCGTGGTTGGTCACGGTCCCGTTCACGGTGACGAACCCGCCGCTGTCCCGGACGGCGGAGTGCAGGGTGACGACGATCCCGTTCGGGCCCTTGATCTCGCCGATGGTCTTGTCCGAGTCGGCCGCGGGCTCGTTCCGGCCGTCGTCCCCGCCGTCGCTCCCGCCGTCGTCCCCGGCCCGTCCGTCGTCCTTGGCGGCCGTGGACTTCGGCGAGGCGCCGTCGTCCCGCTTCCCGCCGTCGTCGCTGCCGCACCCGGCCACGGCGAGGGCCAGGGCTGCCGCGAGTGCCCCCATGGCGGCCCCCCTCCGGGCCTTCGTCGTGTGCCGAATGCTCATCACTCGCTGTCCTTTACTCGTCGGGTGCCTCAGTCGGTGCCTCAGTCGGTGCCTCAGTCGGTGCCTCAGTCGGCGAGATGTACGGAGAACAGGTCCTTGGCGTCGGGGAAGAGGTCGAGGCGCTCGGGGTCGATGGTGATGTCCTCGCCCTCGCAGACCAGGTCGATGACGGGCTTCTCGTCCTTGCCGTCGTCGTCCTTGCCGCCGCCGTCCCCCTTGCCCCCGTCGTCCTTGCCGTCGTCGTCCTTGCCGCCGTCGTCGCCCCTGCCGTCCCCGGTGGGGTCGGGCAGCGGGGCCGGCTCGTCGAGGACGCAGCGGGGCTCCACCACCGCCTTGGCCTTCGCGGTCGCGTGCTTGGTCTCCGTACCGGGGATGACGGACTTGCCGACCGCCTCGCGGGTCTTGACCGTGACGGTGAAGGAGACGGGCAGATAGCCCGGGACGCATCCGCCGGAAACGACGTCCGCGTCGTTCTCGCCGGCGAACCACTGCGCCTGGTCGCACGGGTCGTGCGGCGGGTCGAAGCCCCGGCCGGCCAGCAGCTCCTCCCAGGAGGAGCCGTCGGCGATCGCGTCGAGCAGGCCCTTGCGCACCTGGTCGCGGAAGTCCTCGGCCGCGCCGAGCGCCGCCGCGTCGGCCGCGGTCTGCCCGCCGTTGCGGGTGGCGCCCGCCTGGCCGACGGCGAAGAGGGCGAGGGCGAGGAAGAGCAGGGCCGCCACGGCGGTGATGTAGATCGGGAACGCCTGCCCCGCGTCACCGGCGAGGCGGGAGCGGCGAGCGGTCACGGGCCCGGTCAGATGTCGACGACCTCGGAGATCTTGTCGGAGATGGCGTTCGCGATCATGCTGCCGAAGTCCGTGGTCGACAGGACGAGGACGATGGCGACCACCACGGCGATGATGCCCAGGTATTCGATCGAGGTCTGCCCCCGGTCGTTCCGCATGACGCGCTTCCCCATTGTGTTCCCCTCCATGGGTGGCCTTACCGCTCAGGTCCGGCGACTCAACCCCCGTGGTGCCGCTCGCGACACGAGCAAAGTACGCCGAAATACCTGCCCGGGAACAGTGCCTCAGCCACCATTGCCTGCCCATTTCGAAGCGTCCGAACGACAGCTTCCCGTTCCGGCGGGCGCGGCCCATGCGATTCACCCCCTCCCGGCCCCGAGGAGTCCTCCGTGACCGACTGTCCCACATCCCATTGCAATCGCGAAGGCACTTCGGCGAAACCGGCGCCCTCAATCCCCCGTGATGGAGCCGAAGTCCGTGCCCGAGCCGATGAAGAACCCCGCGATGAGCAGGATCATCGTGCCGGGCACCATGAAGGTCGTGACCACCATGGTCGCCTTCGGCACCGCGCGGGCCGCGCGCCGCCGGGCGTTCTGCGCGTCGGTGCGCCGCATGTCGTTCGCAATGGCGATCAATGTCTCGACGATCGGAGCGCCGAGCTCCTCGCCCTGCTGCAGCGCGGTGACGAACTGGGCCACCTGCTCCGAGTCGTTCCGCTTCCGCAGTTCCTCGAACGCCTGTCTGCGGCTCACCCCCATGTCCATTTGCCGAAGTGTGATGCGGAGTTCATCCGCCCAGGGGCCCTCGTACTTCTCCGCGACCCGGTCCAGCGCCTGCCGGAAGCCAAGACCGGCGCTCACCACCACCGCCAGCACGTCCAGGAAGTCGGGCAGCGTCCGCTCGATGGCGGCCCTGCGCTCCCGCACCGCCGCCCAGATGCCGACCTCGATCCAGAACAGCCCGAAGGCGACCAGCAGCAGGGCCAGCAGGAGCTGCCCCTTCATCAGCATCACCAGCGCGCCGCCGAAGCCGAGGGCGCCGTACACCGCGCGCCGCGCCGCGTAGCGGTCGACCGTCAACCCGGCCGGATTGCCCGCCAGATCGATCCGGCGGCGCACCTTCGCGACCCGCTTCTCCCCCATCAGCCGCAGCACGAACGGGGCGTAGCGCATGCCCAGCCGGTCGACGGCCGAGCCGACCGCCGTCGTGCGCGTCGCCCCGACCTCCAGCGCCACCGCCAGATCGGCGGGCAGCTTGGCCTCGCTGCGGTAGAGCCGTACGCCGTACGCGACCCCCGCCACCGACAGCCCGGCCGCCAGCGCCAGCAGCACACCGATCGTCATGTCCGCCGCCCCCTCTCAGACGTCGATCTTCGACATGCGGCGGATCAGGAAGAAGCCGATCCCGTACAGCGCGAAGGCCGCCACCACCGCCGCCTGGCCCCAGAAGGACGAGGTCATCCGGTCCAGGGAGCCCGCCGCGATCCTGTTCATCAGCAGCAGCGTGCCCACCCCCATCAGCGGGACGACATACGCGGTGACGGTGACCTGGGACAGCTGGGTGCGGACCTCGCGCCGGGTCTCCTTGCGCTCCTCCAGCGTCTGGGTGAGGTTGCGCAGCGAGCTGACGACGGTCCCGCCCGCGCGGTTGGACAGGACCAGCGTGGTGACCAGGACGACAAGCTCCCGGGACGGCAGCCGCTCGGTGAGTTCGCCCAGCGCGTCGTCGATCGAGTGGCCGACGGCCAGCTTGTCGGCGACCTTGGCCAGCTCCTCCCCGGCCGGGGCCTCCATCTCGTCGGCCGCCATGCCCAGCGCGGTGCGCAGCGCGAGCCCCGCCTGGGTGGCGTTGGCCAGGATCCGGGACAGCTCGGGCAGCTGGTTGATGAACTTCTCGATCCGCTTCTGCCGCTGCCAGTTGAGGAAGGCGAACGCGGACCAGACGGCGACCACGGCCGCGATCGGCCCGAAGAACGCCGCCAGCAGCGACGCCGCCACCACCCACAGCCCGAGGGCCGCCCCCGCCGTGTAGACGAAGAACTCGCCGGGGGTGAGCTCGAGACCCGTCGAGGCCAGCCGCAGCTCCAGCCTCCGCCCGAGCCGGGTGGCGCGCAGCCGCCGGTCCACCCGCGCGAACCGGCGCCGCCGGCCGGACAGCGGCAGCCGCCCGGTATCGGAGAGCCGGTCGAACAGGGCCTCCTGGGCCGCCCTGCCCCGGGCGTAGGTGTGCACGCCCGCGACGCCCAGCGCGCCGCACACCAGCGTCGCCCCGACCGTCAGCACCGCCAGTCGGTCCATGTCCGGCTACCTCCGCTCCGTCGGGCCGTACGCCGCGCCGCGCACGCTCAGCTGCGCCGGGAAGGCGGCGACGCCGAACGCGGGCGGCACCGACTCGCTCGCCAGCCGCAGCCGCTCGGCGGCCCGCTCCGGGAGCGGGAAGTACGAGAACCGCCCCCGCACCACCCGGTCCCCGCCCATCGGCTCGGCGTCGAACCGGCACACGGTCGCGATCCGGTAGTCCTCGTGGCCGTGGCTGTCCAGCAGCGCGATCTCGCTGATCCGCCGCGAGCCGTCGGCGTGCCGGACGAGCTGCACGATGCAGTCGACCGCGCTGTTGATCTGGTCCCGCAGCGCCTCGTACGGGATGGCGACATCCGACATCGAGGCGAGCGTCTGGAGCCGCATCAGCGCGTCCTCCGCGCTGTTGGCGTGCACGGTGGCCAGCGAGCCGTCGTGGCCGGTGGACATCGCCTGCAGCATGTCCAGGGTCTCCCCGCCGCGCACCTCGCCGACGATGATGCGGTCGGGGCGCATGCGCAGCGAGTTGCGCACCAGGTCGCGGATGGTGATCCGGCCCTTGCCCTCGACGTTGGGCGGGCGGGACTCCAGCCGGATGACATGCGTCTGCTGGAGCTGCAGCTCGGCCGCGTCCTCCACGGTGATGATCCGCTCGCCCTCCGGGATCAGCCCGGAGAGGGAGTTGAGCAGCGTCGTCTTGCCGGAGCCGGTGGGCCCGGACACCACGACGTTGAACTTCGCCCGCACCAGCGCGGCGAGCAGCAGCAGCATCTGCTCGTCCAGCGTGCCCATGCCGATCAGCTCGTGCAGGGTGTAGGCGCGCGGGAAGCGGCGGATGGTGAGCGTGGCGCCGGTGAGCGCGAGCGGCGGGATGATGACGTTGACCCGCTCGCCCGACGGGAGCCGGGCGTCCACCATCGGATTCGACTCGTCCACGCGGCGGTTGACCGTCGAGACGATCCGCTCGATCGTCTGCATCAGCTGCTCCTCGGACGCGAAGCGCACCGGAACGAGTTCGACCCGGCCCGCGCGCTCCACGAAGATCTGGTCCGGGCCGTTGACCATGATCTCGGTGATCGAGGCGTCCTCCAGGAGCGGTTCCAGCACGCCGAGGCCCAGCGCCTCGTCCACCACGCGGCGGATCAGCTGGGACCGCTCGGCGGTGGACAGGACCGGGCCCTCGCGGCTGATGATGTGCCCGAGGACGCGCTCCAGGCGGGTGCGGCGCTCCCCGGCGGCCAGCGAGGACATCTCCGCGAGGTCGATCTCCTCGAGCAGCTTGGCGCGGTAGACGGAGACGAGATGCCCGTCCTCCCGCCCCTCACCGGGCCCTTCGGGCGCGGTGATGCGTGCCCGCAGGCTCATCGGTGTCCTCCTCGTGCCGGTCGTCTCGGTGCCGGTCGTCTCGGTGCCGGTCGTGTCGGTGTCGGTCGTGTCGGTGTCGGTCGTGTCGGTGTCGGTCGTGTCGGTGTCGGTGTACGGGGGCGGGGCGGGGGCGCTTGCGGTCCCGGTGCGGGTGCGGGGGTGCCGCGTGGTGGGCCCCGGGTGCCGGGTCAGCCGTCGTCGCACGGCATCGTCGCGCTCCTCTTCGCGCTGCCGAAGCTCGCTCCGGGGATCACCGACGGGATCGCCACCGTCGCCGTCGCCCGCGCCCGGCCGTCCCCGCACGGGACCACGCTGATGTCCGCGCCGTCCGCCAGCCAGCCGCTCATCGCCGCGACCCCCGCGGCCGCCGGGCTGGTCCGCACCTCGTCCAGCGACGCCGTACGCGCCGCCGCGCGGGCCGCCGTCCCCGCCTGCTGCGCGGCGTACGCGGCCAGGCCCAACTGGACGGCGGCCAGCGCGACGAGGAGCAGGACCGGCAGAAACCCGAGAAACTCGATCGAGGCCGAGCCCCGCTCCCGGTCCCGGTCCCGCTCGCGCGCAGTGCGCTCCCCACACCGGGCCACCACCCCGCGCGCCACCGCCCTGGAAGTCACCGCCTCACACCCCCTCCGCCTGCTCGTCCGCCGCGCCCGCGGTGCCCGTGACCGGCCAGGGGAAGTCCGCCGCGCCGGGGAAGAGCACCGGGACGTGCACCTTCACCGTGGCCTTCCACACACCGTCGGCGCCCTGCCCGCAGGTGATCTGCGCGCTGTCCTGCCAGGCGCTCGGGAGGTCGTCGAGGGCCGCCGCCTGGCAGGTGGCCGCGTCGCCGCCGACCGCGGCGCCCGCGCGGGCGGCCTTGTCGGCGGAGTTGCCCGCGAGCGAGTACGTGTAGCCGAGCAGCACGAACTGCCAGATGACGGCCAGCACCACCAGCGCGAGCGGCAGCACGCCGAGGAACTCGACCGCGACCTGGCCGCGGTCACCGCCCCGCTTGCGCAGGAAGCGCCCGGAGGGCGTGGAGGGGACCTCGCGCAGCGAGTCGGGGCCGGTGCCCGTGCCGGCGCCGGCGCCCGCCGCCGGGTCAGCGCCGGCCGCGTCGCCGCCCGCCCCTATGGCACGGCGGCGCCGCATGCCCGTCAGCGTGCGGTCGGCGGGGCCCGCTGGGCCGCCGCGGTGCGCCCG
>NZ_BAAASD010000069.1:0-28324 GCF_039532705.1 Streptomyces sparsogenes subsp. cuspidosporus
GCCCCGGTGGCCGCGGTTCACACCGCGCGGCGGTCCACGCGGCGGGTGTGGGCGGTCGGGGTCGCGGCGGCGCTGCTGTGTGCCGGGGTGGTGAGCTTCTACGCGTCCGCCAGCCCCGACGGGCTGGAGAAGGTCGCCCAGGACAACGGCATCGACAAGAAGGCCGAGGACCACGCCGCCAAGGACTCCCCGCTCGCCGACTACGGGGTCAAGGACATCACCGACGCCCGGCTCTCCGGCGGCCTCGCCGGGGTGATCGGGGTCGGCGCGACGCTCGCCGTCGGCTCCGGGCTGTTCGTCGTCGTACGCCGCCGCAGCGGCAAGAAGGCCGAAGCCGCCGCCGCAACCGCCGCCCCCGCAGCGGCCACCGCGTCCGCCACCCCGCGCGCCCACGACTCGGAGACGGGCTGACATGGGCGCCGGCCATGCGCACAAGCTCTACCGCGAGGGCCGGTCGCCCGTGCACGCCCTCCCCGCGCAGTGCAAGATCGCCGCGGTGCTGTGCTTCGTCCTGGTCGTCGTGTCCACACCGCGCGAGGCCGTGTGGGCCTTCGGGGTGTACGCGGTGGCGCTCGCGGCGGTCGCGGCCGTGGCGCGGATCCCGGCGGGGTATGTGCTGCGGCGGCTGCTGATCGAGATCCCGTTCGTGGCGTTCGCCGTGCTGATGCCGTTCGTCGCGGACGGCGAGCGGGTGGCGGTGCTGGGGATGGAGCTGAGCCGCCCCGGGCTGTGGGGCGCCTGGAACATCCTGGCCAAGGGCACGCTCGGGGTCGCCGCTTCCGTGCTGCTGGCCTCCACGACCGAGCTGCGCGCCCTGCTGCTGGGGCTCCAGCGGCTGCGGATGCCTCCTCTCCTGGTCCAGATCGCGTCGTTCATGATCCGCTACGGGGACGTCATCTCCGACGAGATGCGCCGCATGCGGATCGCCCGCCAGTCGCGGGGCTTCGAGGCGCGCGGCGTGCGCCACTGGGGCGTGCTGGCCAAGTCGGCGGGGGCGCTGTTCATCCGCTCGTACGAGCGCGGTGAGCGGGTCCATCTGGCGATGGTCAGCCGGGGCTATGCGGGCACGATGCCGGTGATCGACGATATGACGGCGACCCGGGCGCAGTGGCTGTCCGCCGCGGCCCTCCCGCTGACCGCGCTGGTGGTCTGCCTGACCGGATGGATGTTGATATGACCGGCCCCTCTCCTGCCGAGAGCACCCCGCCCTCCCTCCAGGTGTCCGGCCTGGCCTACGCGTATCCCGACGGCCACCAGGCCCTCTTCGGCGTCGATCTGACCGTCGCCCGCGGGGAGCGGGTGGCGCTGCTCGGGCCCAACGGGGCGGGCAAGACCACCCTGGTGCTGCACCTCAACGGCATCCTGGGCGCGGGCGCCGGGACGGTCGAGGTGGCCGGGCTGCCGGTCGCCAAGCAGAACCTGGCCGAGATCCGCCGCCGGGTCGGCATCGTGTTCCAGGACCCCGACGACCAGCTGTTCATGCCGACCGTCCGCGAGGACGTCGCCTTCGGACCGGCCGCGGCCGGGCTGCGCGGCGCCGAGCTGGAGCGGCGGGTCGCGGCGGCGCTGGAGCGGGTGGGCATGGCGGAGTTCGCCGACCGCCCGCCGCACCACCTCTCCTTCGGGCAGCGGCGGCGCGTGGCGGTCGCCACCGTCCTGGCCATGGAGCCGGAGATCCTGGTGCTGGACGAGCCGTCCTCCAACCTGGATCCCGCCTCGCGCCGCGAACTGGCGGACATCCTGCGGTCCTTGGACGTGACGGTGCTGATGGTCACCCACGACCTGCCGTACGCGCTGGAGCTGTGCCCGCGCTCCGTGGTGCTCAGCGGCGGGGTGATCGCGGCCGACGGCCGTACCCAGGACCTGCTGTGCGACGAGGCGCTGATGCGGGAACATCGACTCGAGTTGCCCTTCGGTTTCGACCCCCGCTCGGTGACGGCCCCGGTCTGAGGTTTCCGGCGGGGGCGTTGCACCATGGGGGGAAGCACGCATCGCCCTCGGCATGGTGGGAGTACGGATCAGTGGTGGACGTCCAGGGCACGGTGGCCGACGGATTCGAACCGGTCCGGGACGCCTTCGTGGACAACTTCGCCCGGCGCGGCGAGCGGGGCGCGGCGGTGGCCGTGTACCGGGAGGGCCACAAGGTCGTCGATCTGTGGGCCGGCACGAAGGACGTCGAGGGAGGCGCGGAAGGGGCCGGCGGGGACGGGACCGGCGGGGACGGGGCCGGCGGCGAGCCGTGGGCCCAGGGCACCGCCCAGGTCGTCCGGTCCGTCACCAAGGGCATCGCCGCCGCGGTGCCGCTGCTGCTCCACCAGCGCGGCCAGCTCGACCTGGACGGCCGGGTCGGCACGTACTGGCCGGAGTTCAAGGCGAACGGCAAGGAGCGGGTGCTGGTCCGGCATCTGCTCAGCCACCGCGCCGGGGTGCCCGTGCTGGACACCCCGCTGGCCCCCGTCCAGGCCATCGACGGCTTCCACGGTCCGCGCGCGGTCGCCGCGCAGCGGCCCGTATGGGAGCCGGGCACCGCCCACGGCTACCACGCGCATACGTACAGCTGGCTGATCGGCGAGCTGGTCCGGCGGGTCACCGGGCGGACGATCGGGCGCTGGATAGCCGAGGAGATAGCCCGGCCGCTCGGCCTCGATCTATGGCTCGGGCTGCCCCGCGAACAGCGCGGCCGCGTCGGCCGGATCGGCCCGGTGGAGGCCCCGCCGGCGCCCGCCTCGCAGGGCCCGCGGCTGCGGCCCAAGCGGTCGGTCACCGAGGCCTACCAGAACCCCGACTCGCTCACCCGGCGGGCCTTCGGGGCGATCAGCCCCCTGCCCGACGAGAACGACCCCGCCTATCTGGAGGCCGAGCTGCCCGCCTCGGGCGGCGTCGCCACGGCCGACGCCCTGGCCCGCTTCTACGCGGCGCTGATCGGCCCGCTGCCCTCGGCGGGCCCCCTGCGGTCCGGCGGCCGCCTCTTCGCGCCCGCCACGCTGACCCTGGCCCGTACGGAGGAGTCGGCGGGGCCGGACGAGGTGCTGGTCGTCGGCACCCGCTTCGGCCTCGGCTACATGCTGCACGGCCCCGCCTCCCCGCTCCTCGGCCCGGGCTCCTTCGGCCACCCGGGCCGCGGCGGCTCCCTCGCCTTCGCCGACCCCGACTCGGGCGTCGCCTTCGGCTACGTCACCAACGGCATGCAGCGCGGCGTCACCGCCGACCCGCGCGCGCAGGCGCTGGTGCGGGCGCTGCGGGCCGCTCTCACGTGAGGCTCAGCCGCCGCCTGGAGGTGAGGCTCACCAGGTCTTGCCGGCCTGTTCCCGGATCGTGCGGTTGATCCGGTTGAAGAAGTTGGTGAGCGCGATCTCCAGGGTGATCGCGGACAACTGCTCCTCGCTGAAATGGCGGCCCGCGGCGTCCCAGATCTCGTCGGTCACCCCCGGCGCGCCGTCCTGGATCCGGGTGGCGGCCTCCGCCAGTTCGAGCGCCGCCCGCTCCTCCTCGGAGAAGAACGGCGTCTCACGCCACGCGACCACGTTGTGCAGCCGCTCCTCGGTCTCCCCGCGCTTCTTCGCCGACTGGACACCCGCGTATACGCACGGGCCGCAGCCGTTGATCTGGCTGGCCCGAAGGTGGACCAGCTCCAGCAGGCGCGGGTCGACGCCACCGGCGTGAATCGCCTTGAAGAGATGCTGGATCGCGGTGGTCACATCGGGATACGCCGCGCTCTTCATGCGTGCTTCCATCGGTCTCGCCCCTTCATCGGTTACCTGTGCCCGACCGGGCACGTCATCCCCATGACGGAGCGGACCCGAGGAAGGTGACAACATGTCCGGCCCCAGCCCGACGGACCCGGTGGCCGAGGCGTTCGAGGCCCAGCGCGACCGGCTGCGCGCGGTCGCCCACCGCATGCTCGGCTCGCACGCCGACGCCGAGGACGTGGTCCAGGAGGCATGGCTGCGGCTCTCCGGCCAGGACGCGGCGGCCATCCACAACCTCGCCGGCTGGCTGACCACGGTCGTCGGCCGCATCAGCCTCGACATCCTGCGATCGCGTCAGTCCCGTCCCCAGGCCTCCTATGACGACCGGCTGCCCGACCTCGTCGTGACGATCGACGACGGCGCCACCCCGGAGGACGACGCGGCCCTCGCCGACTCGGTCGGGCTCGCGCTCCTCGTCGTCCTCGACTCCCTCAGGCCGAGCGAGCGGCTGGCATTCGTGCTGCACGACCTGTTCGCGGTGCCGTTCGACGAAATCGGCCAGATCCTCGGCAAGTCCACCGCCGCCACCAAGATGCTCGCCAGCCGCGCCCGCAGGAAGGTCCGCGCGACGAAGCAGCCGACGGCCGTCGGGCGGGAACAGCGCGAGGTGGTCCAGGCCTTCCTGGCGGCGGCCCGCCACGGCGACTTCGAAGGCCTGCTGCGCGTGCTCGACCCCGAGGTGAAGCTGACCGTCGACACCCCCGACGGCGTGTTCGTCACCCTGGGCGCGACCGAAGTCGCCGCCGGCGCCCGACTCTCCGCCGACGCGGCCGTGCGGGGGCGGGCGGTGCTCGTGGGCGGCCTGCCCGGAATCGCGGCATGGCGCGAGGACGGCTCCCCTCTCTCCGTCGCGGCGTTCACCGTCACCGAAGCCCGGATCACCCGCATCGCGATCGTGATCGACCCGGCCAAACTCGCGTCAATGGACCTGCCGAGCCCTCCCCCTCGCGCTGCCGCTCCTGCGAGCCGCCCCAAGCCATGTCGATGACGGCCACGAGCCTGGCGCGTGCGAGCGCCACGCCTTGGCAGGGGCGTTGCGTCACGCCGGGCGGAGCCGTGATCATTGACCCGAGTACGCGAATATTGGCGCTGTGTCGTGGACGAGGTCCGGACAGCCGACCTAGCGTCGTCCTGGTAGCGGGGATCAGTCTGCGCACGAAGGGGGCACCATGACGCGAAGCGATCTGACCCGTCTCACCGGCAATACCCCTACCGGGAATGGAAGCGGATCGCCCTGGAGCACGCCGTGTCCTTCGAGGAGTGCGTGAAGGGCCTTGACCTTTGATCCGGGGCAGCTGGGTCAGTCGAAGGCTGACCTGGCAGAAACACTTCGTACGCTACGCAGGCGAGCCAACCGAACCCAGGTCTGGCTCGCTAAGCGCTGCAATATATCTCAGACCAAGCTCAGCAACATCGAGACCGGGCGGATTACCCCAAGCCTTATCGACGTTGAACTCATGCTGAGAGCTCTTGACGCCCCCATGGAGCTGGTCGCGGAGGCGATGGCCCTTGCAAGGCTTGCCAACACCGAATGGCAAGGCAAACGGGCATCGTGGCGCAGGGGTCTGGAGAAGCGCCAGGCAGAGCTGGCCGGCCTTGAAGCGGAGGCCAAGACACTCCGGTATTTTCTGCCTGCGATGGTGACCGGGCTCCTGGCCACGCCCGAATACATCAAGGCCAGTCTTGAGCACTCGCCGGTCGACATCTCCAAGACAGTGGCAAGAAAGCTGGATCGGCAGGCGGTCCTGTATGACACCACTAAGCGCTTTACCTTCCTGCTGACAGAGCAAGCCGTCAGGTGGACTGTTGTTCCCCGGGCGGCAATGGCCATACAGATCGACCGCCTTGTGTCGCTGTCTCATTTGCCGAATGTGCGTATCGGCGTGATCCCCTTCGGTGCCGCCGTAAGTCGAGGCCCCATGAATACCTTCACGGTCTACGACCAGCGCTTGGCGACAGTCGAGACTTTCACAGGGCGCATCGTGTTTCAGGATCCCAGGGACATCGCAGAACACCTGGCAGTGTTCGACCTGTATGAGCGTCACGCGCTCTTCGGAGAGGAGGCAAGGAACGTGCTCGGGGAATGGGCCGCTTCCTACCGCGCATGAGGGGCGGATCGGCCTTGCGGGCTGATGATAGGACCGCACGCAAGACAGCCGGCAGCCCAGGCGGTTGGCGACCCGGCCTTACGCGGGTTTATGCAACAACGGGCATAGTCCCGAGTGCGCATGGACGCGTTCGTCACGCTTCCTCTACCGTCGTGGTCAGTCGGTCCAAACAGGGCCGGAGCGAGGGGGTTTGGCATGTCTGGACGTACGGCGCTCACCCGGCTCACCAGCACGGGCACCGGTGACTGCGGAGAGAAGGACTGCCCGAACGTCTACCGCGATGAGGCGGACGGCGGAATCGTCGTCCAGGGGGAGCGGTGCGCCACGTTCCAGCCGCCGGCCGGTGAGGCGCTGGTGAAGATCCCCGAGCACGTTCTGAGGGAGGCCGTCCGTGCTCTTGGATGGTGAGGCGTGGAACGACTGCTTCGACTCCATGAAGCGAGAGGCGTGGCGGCTTGAAACACTGCCCGTCTACACCATGCCGCACGAAGCGGAGAAGTTCGAACGCTTTCTTGCCGGAGAGAAATCGCCCGACAACTACACCTCCGGCTGGATGGGCGAGATTCGGAAGTGGGCGAGCGAAGGCAAGAGTGTCGGCAGGGTTCACGTCGTAACCCGTCCTCTCTCGGACTACCTCCAGTTCGAGTTCGAATATTACTATCGGCGCCACGTCAAAGCCGGAGAGGACATCCGCATTCTCGATCTCACCGACAGGGAGAACCCGGGACTGCCTGGTCAGGATTTCTGGATGTTCGACGAATCCAAAGTCGTCCTGATGAACTACCGCGCTGACGGAACTCAGGTCAACCGGGAACTTTACGACGGGGACCCGGAACCATATAGGCAATGGAAGCGGATTGCCATTGCCGAGTCCGTCCCGTTCCTGGAGTACGTGAACGGGTGACGTTCGAGCCTGAGCAGCCGGGGTAGCCCAAACAGGAACTCGCTGCCCTGCTGAAAGAGCTACGCAAGCGAGCCGGCCTCTCCGGAGACCGGCTCGCTCTGCGTTGCAACATGTCTCAATCCAAAATCAGCCGGATCGAGAATGGCAAGGTACAGCCCAGTCTCCTTGATGTGGAACGGATCCTTCGTGCGGTCGATGCCTCGACCGAGGTGATCGCTGAGGTCACAGCACTGGCCAGGCTGGCAAACACCGAGTGGCAAGGATTCCGGTCGCTGCGGCGTAAGGGCCTGGAGAAGAAGCAGTCGGAGCTGGCGGCGCTGGAGTCTTCGTCCAGTGAGTTCCGGTACTTTCTGCTGTCGATGATCACGGGTCTTCTCTCGACTCCGGAATACATCCGGGCCAGCCTCGCTCATTCCACAGTGGACACGCGTAAGGTCGTAGCGAAGAAGCTGGAGCGTCAGGAAGTTCTGCATGACACCACGAAGCGGTTCACGTTCATTCTCACGGAGCAAGCCGTCAGGTGGCCCCTTGTTCCTCCCGCCGCCATGACCATGCAGATTGACCGTTTGGTTTCCATCACCTACCTGCCCAACGTGAGACTCGGAGTGATCCCCGTAAGGGGGCACATGCCCATAGCTCCGATGGACACATTCACGATCTATGACGATGTGCTGACCACTGTGGAGACCACTACCGGGGTCGTGATTCTGAGAGATCCCAGAGATATTGCCGAACACCTTGCCCTGTTCTCCGCGCTGGAGGGGTACGCGCTTTTCGGGGAAGAGGCCCGAGAGCAACTGTCCGCGTGGTCCTCTGCTTGCCGTTCATGATCTTTAGTCGGCAACGGGAATATTGACAGGCTCACTCAGCGCCCGCCGCTACCTTGGATATACGACCAAAGCTCTTCGGCTGCCGGACGTGCTACCACACGCCCAACATTGCTATGCCCTCAATGCGCCGGCGGAACCCTCGTGCTTGCCGCAACGCGCGGCCTATGAACTCCCGCCCCGGCGCTGGAAACCCTGGACAGGCCGAGCAGCCGGGGCGGGTGACCACACCGCAGAGGAACTCCCCTGCGGTCCACTGGCCATGCCATCGACGGTACGGCGGCGTGGCCCATCGCGAAAGAGGAGGTTGGCAGATGAGCGCTGCGGCCGTCGATTCGTACGAGACGCGCACGCCCGACGCGGAAGGGTGGCGCGGAGTCCCGTTCCCGCACCCGCGTGACCTGGCGACCGCGCAGGCCGACGGAGGGAAGCACGACGGAGGACCGATTCCTCCCGAGGCCCCCCGTGACCCCGCTCCGCAGGGAGGGGATGGCGAGTAGAGCTGGGGCGTCCCTGGGCCCCGGCGACGGTCTGTTCGCCGGGGCCCTCGCGCGCCTGAGTGACTAGTGGTCGAACTTTCCCTGCCTGACGCCCAGGAGGAACGCTTGCCATGCTCCTCGGGTGAACGTCAGGTGAGGGCCGTGCTTGTCTTTGCTGTCCCGTACGGCACGGCCGCTGTCGGCTGTGCCCGCAACCTCTACACAGTTGTTCTCTGCGCCGGAGTATGACGACTTCCGGTACGGTCCTATACCTTCAGGGGTCACTTCGCGTCTTCCTTGCTGCTCCGCAGTATGCCCCGGATGAGCCGTCGGCTCGCTTCCGGTGCCAGAGCTGCCGATCGTAGCTGGTCAAAGGCGAGGGAGTAAGCCGTAAGGTCCTCGGTCGCTTCGAGGATGGATGACCCGCGCAAGTTGTCCAGCGTCACTGCTTCCACGACGGGTTCCGAGTCGAAAGAGAAGCACGAAAAGGCGGACGGCATCGTGGCTTTCACACCTGCCGAGATGGGCAGCACCTGAAGCGTCACGTTCTGCCTCTTGCTCACTTCGAGGATGTGAGCCAACTGCTCCTGGAAGATCCCGATCTCCACGACAGGGTGGATGATGACCGGTTCCCAGATGATCGCCGTGTATTCTGCCGCTCCCTCCCTCTCCTGGATCTTGGTCTGGCGATCCTCCCTCACCTTGACCAGTTTCGGAACCCTGTCGGGGTCGATGAAGGCGGGCGCACTTCTGATGACCGCCTCGGCGTAGGCAGGGATTTGCAACAGCCCCGGAATCAGTGCCGGTTGCCACTCGCGGATAAATGTGGCGTCGTCCTCGAGGCAGATGTGGTCCAGGTAGTCCGCTCGAAGGTGTGCGGCATGCTCCAACCACCAGCCGCGCCGATTCGCGTTCTTGGCCAGGTCCTCAAGTTTCTTGCGGATGGCCGGATCGTGCACGCCGTACGCCTTGAGCATTTCGCGGATCTCAAGGGGGCGAGCCGTGACATGCCCGCTTTCGATGCGGCTGACCCTGGTTTGAGACGCCGAGATCACTTCAGCGGCTTGCGGCTGGTCGAGCTTCGCGGCGTGTCGGTACCTCTTGAGTGCTGCGCCGAGTCGCCTACTGCGCACCGTGGGCCGTCCCCCTGCTGGCATAGATCCCGCCCTCTCCTCCGCCTGCCCAGCGTGCTGCCGGGCTCCACTGTAGGGCCAGCCGGCACGATAGAGCGGACCCTGTACCCGCATGTATGCGGTAGTGAGACTTGCGGTAGTGAGTGCTTGCCGCATAGCCTCAAGTGAGCGCGCCGCTACGGACGGTGCGGACATGACGATGGGTCAGGGGGTACGCACATGCCCACCACCGCTGTGGCGGACCAACGCCGGGACACCTTCCGTGTCTCCAAACACAAGCGCAGCCTCCCGGGTGTACGGACCCGCATACGGAAGACCCTCGCGGACTGGGGGATCAGCGGCACCCTCGCCGACGACGTGACCCTGTCCGCTGACGAACTGGTGTCCAACGCCATCCGCCATTGCCGCGTGACGTTCGCCCTGATCGAGATCTCTGTCTCGGTCCAGGGTCAAGCCTTGCTCGTCGAGGTCTCCGACCCCGACAGAGACAGGATCCCCCGGCTCCGGGCCCCCGGCCCGGACGAGGAGAGCGGACGCGGGCTGTACCTCGTCTCACAGTTGGCGGACTCGTGGGGCCACAGGCACGGGAGGCACAGCAAATGCGTCTGGGCGCGCTTCGTGATCGCGGACAGGGGTTGCTGACCTTGCTGGGCCCTATCGTTCGAATCCTCGCCCGGATGATGGCCCTCTGGCCGTTCCATCCCCCGCGAGGCAGGCACAGGCGAGGCGCCCCGGCGCCAGTCGGCCGGCCGCTGCCGGGAGCCGTGCGCGGGCAGCCGACGCCGGAGGTGCGGCGGTCCCACGTCCCCTCCGGGCAAGCGCGCCGCGATACGGGGCAGACGGAGTGGGTGGACACGGGGCCGCTCGTACGGGCCTACGTGGTCCTGCACGAAGAACGGCAGCACGCCCTCTCGCTCCGCCTGGGCATGGGCGGACAGGCCACCGGCCTGAAAGGAGCAACCCCATGACCGACCACGCACGGGCGGACAACACCCCGGGCCGAGACGCTGAGTCGAAGGCGTGGTCCGCGTTCATCACGCACGCCGCTGTGTGCAAGGGCCGGTGCCGCACACACGGTGAGGACTGCGAGACAGCGGCGGAACTGCGCACACTGTGGCGCGCGGCACGCGCCGAGGTCTTCGGCCAGGACATGAAGTGACACTCTCGGACGGCTGTCATTCCCCGGTCGCGGGCTCACAGTTCGCGGATCGACGCTGGTGAGAGATGGTCCGGTCCTTGTAGAAGGACGGCTGGAGCCGGCCGGTCAGCGTGAGGAAGGCGACGAACGCGCCTGTGACGGTCCAGCCGGGCCATCCGGCCATACCCATGTGCAGGGGATCCAGGGTCGCCTGGGGATCGGCGAACTCCTTGACCATGCCCACACTCACCGAACTCACGAACGCGTGGCCGATGACAGCGGGTACGACCGAGCCGGAGCGCAGCCGCAGCCAGGTGAAGACCGGCAGGATGAGGACGCAACTCACCAGCATGGCGGGCACCGACACGTACCAGGGCCGCCCCGGGTACTGGCCGCCCATGAGCAGCGTGGGCAGGTGCCACAAGGCGAAGGCCGCGCCGGTGACCACGTACGCCCGTATCAGGCGCCGGCGGCCACCGTCCCGTGCGAGGCGCGGGAAGAGGTAACCCTGCCAGCCCAGTTCCTCGCCGAAGAACAACGGCAGCGACACCAGCATGTTCAGCACGGCTCCGGCCGCCCACGCACCGAGCCCGTTCCAGTGCACGCCACCGAATGGGTAGCGGCCGGCGAAGGTGCCGATGACAAGAGCGGCCGTGGTGAGGCCGGCGGGGACGACGAAAGCCGTCAGGCACTCCCGTGCGGCACGCCCCCAGGGCTTGGTCCAGCGTAGGGCGAGAGTGTCCCGTATCCGACCGCTGCGCTCGACACGGCGAACCACGAGGATCGCGGCGAGGGCGGGGGCCAACATCGCGGCCGCGATGCACACCTGCTCGAGCGCGCCGGTCTCCTCCCGTGCGTCGCCGCGCCGGTAACCACTGGCCAGGAGCGGTGACATGGCCGCCCACATGCCGACGTAGGCGACAGCGAGGAAGACAAACAGGCCGCGTCGCCGGTTGGCGAAGGGTGGGGAGCCGGTTGAGAGCGTCATGACATGGACGCTACGGATCAGCACAGCGGCGAAGAATGGAGCCCGGGCGTGTCTCGACGGGGGAGCCCACTCCACTTTTGCCACGGGAGTCTGCTCTACCCGGCGAAACTGACGTCGTGGGTTTGCGGTGAGTATGAGACAGTGACACGCCGACCCCACGGCGTGTCACTGTCCGATACTCACCGCAAATCCCCTCGCGCCGTTGTGGGCAGCCGCCTTCAGGACCCCGACGGGGCCACCAGCCCCGCCTCGTAGGCGAGGATCACCAGCTGCACCCGGTCGCGGGCGTCGAGTTTGGCGAGGAGACGGGTGAGATAGGTCTTGGCGGTGGCCACGCTGATGCACAGCCGGTCGGCTATCTCGGCGTTGGACAGGCCGCTGCCGACCAGGGTCAGAACCTCGCGCTCGCGGTCGGTGATGCCGCCGAGCTGCGCGCGGCGCGGGGGCGTGGTCGTGGGGCGGGCGGCGAACTCCTTGATGAGCCGGCGGGTGACGCTCGGGGCGATCAGGGCGTCGCCGGAGGCGACGACGCTGATAGCGGCGAGGATGTCGTCCAGGGCCATGTCCTTCACCAGGAACCCGGAGGCGCCGGCGCGCAGCGCGCCGTAGACGTAGTCGTCGTCGTCGAAGGTCGTGAGGACAACCACGCGGGCCGTGCCGGGGCCGGTGGTGATCAGGCGGGTGGCCTCGATGCCGTCCATGCCGGGCATCCGGATGTCCATCACCACGACATCGGGGGCGAGTTCGGCCGTCAGCCGGACCGCTTCGGCGCCGTCTCCGGCCTCGCCCACGACCTCGACGTCCGGGGCGTCGGTGATGACCATCCGCAGGGCGGCCCGTACCAGGGGCTGGTCGTCCGCCAGGAGGACTCGTGCGGACGTGACGCCGCTGTCGCCGGGGTCCCGAGTGGTCATGGCAGAAGCGTAGGTCAGTGGGTACGCGCGTCCGCCGGGAGCGGCAGGCGGGCCGCGACCCGGAAGCCGCCGTCGGTGGCGGGTCCGGCGGTGAAGTCACCGTGCAGGAGGGCGATGCGCTCGCGCATGCCCACCAGGCCGTACCCCGTGTCGTGCCCGGCGTCCGGGGCGGGGCCCTCCCCCCGGTCGCGGACCTCGATGGCGAGCTCGTCGTCGCCGTAGTCCACGCTCACCCGGCAGGAGTCGGCGCCCGAGTGGCGTACGACATTGGTCACCGACTCCTGGACGATCCGGAACGCCGCGAGGTCGAGGTCCGGGGGCAGCGGGCGGCGCCTGCCCTGCCAGCGGACCTCCACGCGGACGCCGGCGGCGGTCGTGGTCGCGGCGAGTCGCTCCACGTCGGCCAGGCCCACGGCCGGGCGCAGCGAGGCCGGGGCGGCGGGCTCCCGTGGAGCCTCGGCGGCCCGGGCGGTTGTCCGGGCGGTGGTTTGGCCGGTTGTCGGGGCGGCGGTCCGGGCGGTTGTCCGAGCGGTGTCCTGGCCCGCCATGCCGTCGGCCTCCCGGTCCGCCTGGCGCAGCGCCCCCAGCATCCGCCGCAGCCCGGCCAGGGTCTCGCGGCCCGTCTTCTCCACGGTGAGCATCGCCTCGCGGGCCCGGTCCGGCTGGGTCTCGATGACCCGGGCCGCGGCGCCGGCCTGCAGGGCGATGATGCCGATGCTGTGGGCCACCGTGTCGTGCATCTCGCGGGCGATGCGCAGCCGTTCCGCGGTGACGGCCTGGGCGGCGGCCCGGGCGTGCAACTCCTCGGTGTGGAGGCGGGACTGGCGTATCGAGTTGCCGACGAGCCAGGCGATGACCACGATCAGGGCGATGTACGGGTCCGAGCCGAGCGCGTCCTGCTCCCCGAGGCCCAACCGCAGGGCCAGGTAGCAGGGCAGCGTGGCGAGCGCCGCCGCGGCCGCGATGAGCGAGGTCCGCCGGGGACGGGTGGCAGCGATGTAGCAGAGGGCGATGTCCACACCCAGGTACTGCACGGGCGGGATCTCGTGCTGGCGCCACGCCACCGTCGAGAAGACCGTACCGGCGAGCAGCAACCCGTAGCCCGTCGACGTCCTGCGGCGGAGCTGCGCGCTTCCGGCCATGATCATCACGAACGCGATGGCGAGCAGCAGCCGGGCCGACAGCGGGTCCAGGCCGTGGCGGGGGTAGCTGAGCGAGTACTTCCGGCTCGGCGGCATCAGGACGTACTCCACGATGGGTTCCACCGCCACCACGAACCACACCAGCCCCACCCACAGACCCGGCGGTATGCGCTTGAGCAGCGGCACAGATGGTGAGGTGGACATGGCCGGATGGTAATGGCGGGGCCGGTGGCCGGACATCGGACCGTGGCTGTACAACCGGGGTCGACACGGGCTCCGGCGATTGTCGGCGTCGGTCCGACGACGCGCGGGGCCGCCCGGCGGCACCGTTGCCCCCGTGATCGAAGTCAAGCAACTCACCAAGCGGTACGGCGGCACGACGGCCGTCAAGGACCTGACCTTCACGGTGGATCCCGGCCAGGTGACCGGGTTCCTGGGGCCCAACGGGTCGGGCAAGAGCACCACCCTGCGGATGATCCTCGGCCTGCACGAGCCCACCAGCGGCACGGTCACCGTGGAGGGCCGCCCCTTCCGCTCCCGCCCCCGCGGGCTGCGCCACGTCGGCTCGCTGCTCGACGCGCAGGAGGTGCACGGCGGGCGCAGCGCCGTGGCGCACCTGTCGGCCCTGGCCCGGAGCAACCGCATCCCGCGCCGGCGGGTGGACGAGGTGCTGGAGCGGGTCGGCCTGGCCGAGGTCGCCGGGCGCCGGATCGGGGGCTTCTCGCTCGGCATGAAACAGCGGCTCGGCATCGCGGCCGCGCTGCTCGGCGACGCGCCGGTGCTGCTCTTCGACGAGCCGCTCAACGGCCTCGACCCGGAGGGCGTGAAGTGGGTGCGCGACCTGTTCCGGGGGCTGGCCGCCGAGGGCCGCACCGTGTTCGTCTCCAGCCATCTGATGTCCGAGATGGAGCACACCGCCGACCAG
Organism: Streptomyces sparsogenes subsp. cuspidosporus; assembly: GCF_039532705.1. Taxonomy (NCBI): domain Bacteria; kingdom Bacillati; phylum Actinomycetota; class Actinomycetes; order Kitasatosporales; family Streptomycetaceae; genus Streptomyces; species Streptomyces sparsogenes. The sequence continues at coordinate 14,308 of NZ_BAAASD010000069.1, forward strand.
TTGATCGTCATCGGCCGTGGCGAGCTGATCGCGGCGGAGAGCCTCGAGGAGTTCTCGGCCCGTGGCACCCGCCGGAGCGTCATGGTGGGCACGCCCGACACCGAGATCCTGCGGGACCTGCTGGCGGCCGAGGGCGCGGCGGTGCGCGCGGACGGCCGGCTGCTGACCGTGACCGGGCTGAGCGCGGCCCGGGTCGGGGAGATCGCCCTCGTGCACCGCGTCCCGCTGAATCACCTCAGCACCCGGTCGGGCTCTCTGGAGGAGGCGTTCATGGAGCTCACCGCCGACAGCGTCCAGTACCTGGCAGGAGAGCCCCGATGACCATGACCGCCGCGTACCCCCGGGCCACCGAACCCCGCCCCCGGTTCTCCGATCTGGTCGCCGCCGAGTGGATCAAACTCCGGTCCCTGCGCTCGACCTGGCTCGGGTACGGGGCCACCGCGCTGGCCGTCATCGGGTTCAACGTGGGCACCGCCTATGACACCTACCACTACTGGTCGGAGGAGGACGCGGGGGACCGGGCCGACTTCGTCCGGGACGGGATCCCGCTCCAGGAGGCCTTCACCGGGAACGCCGCCACGGTCATGGTGCTCGCGCTCGGCGCGCTCGGTGCCATGGCCGTCCTCGGGGAGTACGCCTCGGGCACCATCCGTACGACGTTCGCGGCCGTTCCCGCGCGCCGTTCGGTGATGGCGGCCAAGGCGGTGGTGGTCACCGCTGTGACGGCCGTCTTCGGCGCGTTCGTCGCGGGGGTCTCGTTCGCCGCCACCCAGGCGATCCTGGACAGGAGGGGCCTGGGCGTCTCGCTCGGCGACCCGGGCGCGCTGCGCGTCGTGGTGGCGTCCGCGCTGCTCGCGCCGCTGTGCGCGCTCGTCGGTCTGGCCCTCGGCACGGTCCTCCGGCAGACCGCGGCCACCATGGTCGCTTCCGTTGTGGTCCTCCTGGTGCTGCCGGTGGCTCTCACCGACGGCCGCCACTGGTCGGCGGTCGCCTCCCACAGCACGCTCTACCAGGCGTGGACCCGGCTGGTGTCGGTCGCGTACCACCCGCTCCACCACCCGTGGACGATCGCGGGGGCCTGGACCGTCTACGGGGTGTGGGCGGTCGCCGCGGCCGTGATCGCCGTCGCCGCCGTACACCGGCGTGATCAGTGAACGACAACTCCTCCCCAGGCGGACGACTGCCCCGCCCCTGACCGGGAAATGACCATGAGGACGCCCCGCCACCCCGGTTGGGCGTGTCACCGGACGGGTCCCGGTCGTGAAAGGAGCAGCGGGTGCGGCGGTTCGAGGGTTATGCGGTCGTACTCACCGGCGCGGGCCGGGGCATCGGCGAGGTCACCGCCCGCCGCTTCGCCGCCGAGGGCGCCCGGGTGCTGATCACCGACCTCGACGGCGAGCGGGCCGCGAAGGCGGCCGCGGCGATACGGGCCGACGGCGGCGAGGCCGAGTCGCTGGCCTGCGACGTCGCCGACCGCGCGGCGGTCGAGGCCGCCGTCGCGCACGCCGTGGACCGCTTCGGCCGGCTCGACGTGCTCGTCAACAACGCCCTGTCCTGCCACCCCGACACCCCGCTCTTCGAGGACCAGCCGGACGACGAGTGGCAGCAGGACCTCGACATCACCCTGAGCGGCGCCTTCCGCTGCGCCCGCGCCGCGCTGCCCCACCTGGCCGCGGCGGGCGGGCGGGGCGCGATCGTCAACGTCGGCTCGGTCAACGGCGAGCAGGACTTCGGCAACCACGCCTACAGCGCCGCCAAGGCGGGCCTGGCGAGCCTCACCCGCACCCTCGCCGGCGACGCCGCCCCCCGTGGCGTCCGCGTCAACCTCGTCGCCCCCGGCACCGTCCGCACCCCCAACTGGGACGGCAGGGAGGACACCCTCGCCCGCGCCGCCCACGTCTACCCCCTGGGACGCGTCGGGGAGCCCGCCGACATCGCCGCCGCGATCACCTTCCTGGCGTCCTCCGACGCCGCCTGGATCACGGGCGTCACCCTCCCGGTGGACGGCGGGCTCCTGATCAGCAACCTGGGTCTGCAGGCCGCCTTCCGGGGCGACTCCTGACCCGCGACTCCTGACCCGCGACGCCTAACCCGTGACGCCCAGCGAGGCGAAGTCGTAACTGCCCGAGTAGGCGTCACTCGTGTAGACGTTGGTCAGCCGGGGGCCGCGCCAGCTGTAGCTCTTCATGAAGACCAGGGGGACATAGGCGGCGGCGTCGGAGATCCTCCGGTTGATCTGGGCGTACACCTCCCCGGACTTCCGGGGGTCCTGCTCGGCGATCGCCTTGTCGAAGAGGCCGTTGATGGATTCGTCGTCCAGGTCGGCGACGTTGAAATTCCCGGAGGGCGTGATGAAGCGGCCGTCGGCCAGGGGCTGCAGGAATCCCTGGCCGGTCGGGAAGTCACCCAGCCACCGCTGGACGATGATGCCGTAGCCCTTCTTCTTGACGATCGAGGGCGTGCCCACGGTCCGGTAGTAGTCGGCGAATCCGATCTGCTTGATGTCGACCTTGATCCCGACCGAGGCCAGTGAGGACTGCAGCGACTCGGCGCCGCTCAGCTCCTCGGGCCGGCTGCTGGTCACCACGAGGGTGGTCCGGAAGCCGTTGGGTTTGCCGCAGGCCTCCAGCTCCTTCTTCGCCTGGGCGATGTCCGCCTTTCCCCCGTTCTTGACCACGTCGTACGGGTCGTCGGTGGGGTCCGCTCCCGCGATGCCCGGGGGGAGCATGTTGGTGGCGATCTCACCGCTGGCGGCGGGGCCGCCGAAGGCCGTTTGCACGGATCGCCGGTCCGCCGCGTGGACGACCGCCTTGCGGCAGTGGATGTTGTCGAACGGTTTGACGGTGCGCGGCAGGGCCAGGTAGCGGATGCCCAGGGTGTACGGGTCGTCCAGGCGGGACTTGAGCCTGTCGGTGTTCACGGCCTTGGCGACGGCGTCCTTGGAGAGCGTGGTCGGCTCCAGGTCCACGTCGTACCGGCCGCTGAGGAGTCCGTTGCTCCGGGCGCTGTCGTTCCCCACGAAGTCGACCGTGATCCGGTCGGGCAGTGCGGTGCGGATGGGGTCGGACTTCTGCTTCCACGCCGTGTTGCGGACCAGCTCGAGCGACGTGCCCGGCCGGTACGCGCCGAATTTGTACGGCCCGGAGGAGAAGGGCCGCTTGCCGTAGTCGGCCTTGGTGTCCTTCGCCCTCGGCACGGGCGAGCCGGCCGGCATCGCCAGCATGTGCTCGAAGTCGCCGTTCGGCTTGGCCAGGTGGAAGACGATGGTCTTGGAGTCGGGGGTCTTGATGGTCTTCAGACCCAGCTCGTCGTCCTTGTAGGGGCCCTTGTACGTGCCTTTGGGGTCGAGGACCTGCTTGAGGTAGGCCGGGCCGCCGGAGATGACATCGGTGGCCCAGGCCCGCTCGATGCCGTATTTGACGTCCTCGGAAGTGATGGCCGAGCCGTCCTCCCAGGTGATGCCGTCGCGCAGGGTGTAGGTGTACGTCTTGCCGTCGTCGCTCACCTCGGCCTTGCGCGCGGCGAGGTCCGGGACCAGCTCGGCACCGTCGTGGCCCTGCTCGGGGGCGTAGGTGACCAGCTGGCGGGTGAAGTAGCGGGAGAAGTTCCACACATAGCCGTAGTAGCCGCGCTGCGGATCCCAGGAGTCGGCGTCCATCCTGCCGACGAACTTCAGCGTGCCGCCCTTGGCCTTGGACGGGTTGACGACGCCGTGGGCCGCGTCGTTGTACTCGGGGGCGGGAGCCGGGGCCGGCTTCGGGCCGCTCGTCGCCGTCGGCGACTTGTGCGCGGCCGGCTCCTTGCCGGAGTCGTCCCCCATCCAGCCGTTCACCAGCGGGATGCCGGCGGCCAGCAGGCCGGCGGCGACCGCCGCCGCTATGGCGGAGCGGACGAGGACCCGGCGCCTGCCCGGCCCGCCGCCGGGGGCCGCGGCCGGCACCGGAGCCGGACCCGGGGCGAAGGCCGGAGGCCAGCCGGGCGGCGGTGTGGACGGAGGGCCGGACAGCGGCCCGGGCGGTGGCGTGGACGGTGGGGGCGTGGACGGCGGCCCGGACGGCGGCGTGGACGGAGGCCCGGGCGGGGGCGGCGGGGGTGCCTGCCCGGGGGCGTACGGCGGGGCCGGCGGGCCGAAGGCGGGCCCGGCGGGGGCCGCGTTGCGCGCCAGGGCGAGGCCGCCCGCGGTGCCCCCGTCGCGCTTGTGCGGCAGCGGCCGCCCCTTGGCGCCCAGCGCCGCGTACACCCGCGCGTACACCGTCTCCAGGTCGAGCGGTTCGGGCCCGCCCGGCACCCCGTCGTTCAGCAGCCTGAGCAGCTCGCCGGTGAAGGCCGTGTGGGGCTCGCCGGGCGGGGCGAACGCGAAGCTGTTGTCGGGGACGGCGGCCAGCAGGCAGGCGCCCTCGATCGCCGACCGGTCGATCAGCGCCTCGACCCCGTCGACGAAGCCGGGCACCTCACGGCTGAGGCAGCAGTCGAGCAGCATCACCCGGCGGCGAGCCCGCCCGTCGAGCACGACGTCGCGCAGGGTGGCGTAGGCCAGTCCCGTGTAGGACCGCTGCCGCACCGACCCGGTGAGGCTGAGGAACAGCTCGCCGCGGCGCTGCTCGACCAGGCCGTGGCCGGCCACGTACACCAGCAGGGCGTCGGTGGCCTCCTCGGCGGCGGCCCGGACGGCGTCCAGGACCTCGACCGCGCTGCCGGGGTTCTCGATGACCGTGCAGTGCTCGGGCGCCAGCCCCCACGCGTGCGGGGCGCACAGGGCGGCGGCCAGCGCGCGGAGGTTGTTCGCCACCGCCGGGAGCGGCTCCAGGTGGTCGTAGCGGCTGGTGCCGATGAGCACCGCCCGTGAGGCGGCCGGCTCGGGCAGGACCGTCACAGCAGCCGTCCCCCCTCCGCGCCGCCGGGTGCGGCGGCGATCCGCCGCGGCCCCCGCTCCCCACCGCTCACGTCCCTGTCGAACCGCAACGGGCCCCCCTTGTGTGACGACGAGCTCGTATTCTGCCTCATCCCCCGACGGCCGGAAGGGCTCAACCGGCGTGCAGCATCAGGCCGATGCCCGCCACCATCAGCCCCGCGGCCGCGAGCCTGGGGGCGCCGAAGCGCTCCTTGAAGAAGAGCGCCCCGATGGCCGCGCCCACGATGATCGACGACTCGCGCAGCGCCGCGATCGGGGCGAGCGGCGCCCGGGTCTGGGCCCACAGGACGAGGCCGTACGCGAAGACCGACAGCACGCCGCCGAGCAGCCCGCGCAGCGCGACCGGCCGCAGCTGGCGGGCGAGCGCGCCGCGCCGGGTGGCCAGCGCGTACGCGGGGACGGCGAAGCCCTCCAGGAGCATCAGCCAGGCGATGTAGCCGAGGGCGCTGCCGGAGGCGCGTACGCCCAGGCCGTCCACGACCGTGTAGGCCGCGATGGACAGGCCGGTGGCCAGGGCCGCGCCGATCGCGGGCCACTGCGGGCCGCTCCCGGGGCGCCGCCCGGAGCCCCTGATGCCCCACAGCGCCAGCCCGACCAGGCCGGCGGAGGCCACCGCGATGCCGGCGGCCTGCCGGGCGTCCGGGGTCTCGCCGAGGAACACCGCGGCGACCACCGCCACCACCAGGGGCGCGGTCCCGCGCGCGATCGGGTACATCTGGCCGAAGTCGCCCAGCCGGAAGGAGCGCATGAGCAGCACGTAGTACAGGACGTGCACCAGCGCGGAGACGATCAGCCACGGCCAGGCGCCCGCCGCGGGCAGCGGGGTGAAGCAGACCATCACCGCTCCGCACAGCGCCCCGCCGCCGCCCACCAGCGTGAAGGCGAGGAGCTGGTCCTTGATGCCGTGGGCGATGGCGTTCCAGCCGGCATGCGTGACGGCGGCGACGAGCACCGCCAGCGCGACGAGCGGGGTCACGCGGCGGACCCGGACACGGAAGTACGTGTAGTCGTCATGCGCATGACCCTACGCTCGGCGGCCGGGCGCGGACCAGGCGGTGTGGCTCCCGCGTGGGGAGCGCCTGGCTCGGCGGCGGGGCACGGACCAGGCGGCGCGCCCGCCGCGCGGGGAGCGCCCGGAAGATCCCGGCCCGGCTCAGTAATCCTTGAGCAGGTACGAGTCGACCACGTCCGACTCGGCCCGCAGACCGGTGGTGAACTCCTCCGCCTCCACCTCGCCCAGCTCGACCGCCTTCCGGGCCTCCACCATGGCCTTGTTGATCAGCGCCAGCTCCTGGTTGCCGGTCACATACGCGCGCAGCTCCCGCTCGTAGGCGGCGAAGGCGGCCTCGTGGTCGCCGTCGGCGGCCCTCAGCTCGCCCGCCAGGACGTACGCGGCGACCAGGGCCACGGTGGTGCCCTGGCCGGACATGGGCGACCCGCAGTAGCCCGCGTCGCCGAGCAGCGTCACCCGGCCGCGCGACCAGGAGTCCATGCGGATCTGGGCCATGGAGTCGAAGTGGAAGTCCGGCGCCCCCCACATGTGCTCCAACAGCCGGGGCAGCTCCCAGCCGGCCCCCGCGAACTTCTCGGCGATCAGCCGCTTGTGCACGCGCGGATCGCGGGAGCGAAGCTCGGCCGGCGGCTCGTCCCAGTCGAATCCGGCGTAGACGCGCAGCTCCTGGTTGTCGCGGACGCTCATCACCAAACCGCCCCAGAGCGCGCCCCGCATCCGGTGGACGACCTGCCAGCGGTCGAGGCCGAGGATGTTGGGCGCCGTCCACACGGCCAGCGAGGTCCCCAGGTGGTGCAGGAAGTCCTCCTCCGGCCCGAAGGTCAGCCGCCGGGTGTGGGAGTGCAGGCCGTCGGCGCCGACGACCAGGTCGAAGGCGCGCTTGGTGCCGCTACGGAAGACGACCCGCACCTCCTCGGCGTCCTGTTCCAGCCGGTCGATGGAGTCGCCGAAGAGGTACTCGATACCGTCGCCGCCCGCCTCCGCGACGATCGTGGCGAGGTCGTCGCGCAGGATCTCCACGTCGGGGCTGTCGAGCTCGCCGCCGCTGACGGTCCGCTCGGTGGTGCGGAACAGCTCCCGGCCCTCGTCGTCGACCACCGACATCCCCCGCAGGCCGGTGGCGTGGGCGCGGATCCGGTCGAGCACGCCCATGCGCTCGGCCACCTCCAGCGCGGCGCCGCGGACGTCGATCGCGTGTCCGCCCGGGCGCGGCCCGGCGGACTGCTCGACGACCGTGACGTCGTATCCGTACCGGTCCAGCCAGTAGGCGAGCGCGGGCCCGCCGATGCCGGCGCCGGATATCAGGACGCTCTGCTGACCGCTCTGGTGACGGCTCCGCTGACGCATGGTGACTCCCCAACAGTCCCTTGGTGATGGTCGGACAGCCCGATGCTGGCCCGGGCCGCCGACGCGCCACCGACGCGGAGCCGACAGGCGCGCGGATACGCCGACGCGGCGCCGACAAGGCCCCTTTCAGGCCCCGCCGACGCCGCGTGCGCCGTCCGTGGGAGGTCGCCCGGGTCAGCCCGCGCGCAGCACCGAGGCCACGATCGGCCCGGCCGAGTCGCCGCCGTGGCCGCCCTGCGGGACCACGGCCGCCGCCGCGAGGTCCCCGCGGTAGGCGGTGAACCAGCCGTTGGGCTCCTTCTGGCCGTCGACCTCCGCCGAGCCGGTCTTCGCGCCGAAGTCACCGCTCATCCCGGACATCGCCTGGGCGGCGGTGCCCGAGGTGGCGGTCAGCTTCATCAGGCTCTTCAACTGCTGCCGGGTGCCCGGCTTCAGGCCGCGCGCGGCCTTGGCCAGGGTCCGGCCGTCCAAGCTCGGGGAGACCAGGTACGGCTGGCGGAAGACGCCGCTGGCGACGGTGGCCGAGACCGACGCCATGTTGAGCGGGTTCATCCGCACCCCGCCCTGCCCGATCAGCGAGGCGCCCTTGGAGGCGGCGGACTGCACCGGCACCGCGCCGTCGAAGGAGGAGATGCCGGTCTTCCAGTTCAGCCCGATCCCGAAGACGTCCCGGGCCTCCTTGGTGAGGTCGTCGTCGGCCAGCTTGGGGGCCTGGCTGATGAAAGCCGTGTTGCAGGAGCGGGCGAAACTCTGCTCGAAGCGGCCGCCCTTGATCTCGAACTTGTCGTCGTTCTGGAACTTCCAGCCGCCGTACGAGAAGTACTTCGGGCACGGGTGCGGCTTGCCGTAGCCCGCCAGTCCCTTGTCGATCAGCAGCGCCGAGGTGATGACCTTCATGGTCGAGCCGGGCGCGTACGACCCCTGGAAGGCGGTGTTGAACCCCTGAGCGGGGGAGTTGGCCACAGCCAGGACCTCGCCGGTGCTGGGCTTGATCGCCACCACCGCGGCCTTGGACCGCTTGTTCACCGCCCGCTCGGCCGTGGTCTGCAGCTTCGCGTCGATCGTGGTGCGGAGGGTGCCGGGCTTGCCCTTGGTGAGCACCTTCAGCGTCTCGTCGGGGGTCTTGGAGCCCTTGGCGCGGGAGATCCAGGTCTCCACGCCCGCCGTGCCGCCCGCCTTCTTGCCGTAGCGCTCCCGGAGGCCGTCCAGGATCGCCTTGAGCGTCGGGTGGTCGGCGGCGCGCAGCTCCGCGCCGTCGCGGTCGACGGCCTTGACCGGCGGCGTGCCCGCCGGGCCCGTCTTGAGGGCGTCCCCGGCCCGCAGTTTCGGGTGGACGACCGACGGCTTCCAGTCGACGACCGCCGCCCCGGTGGTCTTGTCGCGGGTGACGGTCAGTGCGGATTCATACGTCCAGGGGACCTGCCGCCCCCCGTAGGAGATCCGGGCGTTGACCGTGAACGGCACCGTCCGGCCGGTCCGCTGCCCCGCCGTCAGCGCCACTTTGCCGATGTGGGCCGCTTCACGGTAGGCGGTGAGCGCGGCGGCGGCGGCCTTCTCGTCGTCCGTCAGCGCGGCGGCCTTCCCGGCCTCGCCCGCGGACCAGGCGGCGAGGAAGTCCCGGGCCGTGGCCTTGACCTCGGCCGCGCTGGGCGGGCCGGTCTTCACCTTCTTGACCACCGGCTTGTCGTCGCCCGACCCGGCCCCGGCGCCGTCCTTCGATCCGGCCGAGCCGTCCTGACCGCCACCGCAACCGGCGACCCCGACCATGGCGGCGAACACCGCACCGATGACCGCGGCTCTCGCGCCACTCCGCATTGCAGAACCCCCACAGTCCCTCGAAGCCCTCCACCACTCGATGGAGGTCGTGGTCCGGGGCACTCTACCGGCATCCCGCGCCCCGCCCGGGTCCGTGCACCGAGCCCTGACGAAAGGGGAGCGGTCAGATCCAGGTGTCGAGCCAGATCCTGGCCCGCCACTCGTCCATGGGCAGGGTCTGGCCCGTGTAGAGGGGGAAGAAATAAATGAAGTTCCAGAAGATGAGCAGCACCAGCACGCCCGCGGCGACCGTGCCCACCACCCGCCGGTTCTCCCTCGCCCCCGGCGGGCCCACGATGGCCCCGACCATCATCGCCACCGCCAGGCACAGGAACGGCACGAAGACGACGGCGTAGAAGTTGAAGATCGTGCGCTCCTGGTAGAGGAACCACGGCAGATAGCCCGCCGCCAGCCCGCACAGGATCGCGCCCGCCCGCCAGTCACGCCGCAGCGCCCACCGGAACAGCAGGTACGCCACCGCGAAGCAGGCCGCCCACCACAGCAGAGGGGTGCCCAGGGCCAGCACCTCCCGGGCGCACTTCTCGGTCGCGTCCTTGGGGCAGCCGGCCTCACCCGGGGAGGGGGACTCGTAGAAGTAGGAGACCGGGCGGGACTGGATCAGCCAGCTCCACGGGTTGGACTGGTAGATGTGCGGGTCGTTCAGCCCGACGTGGAACTTGTAGACCTCGTGCTCGTAGTGCCACAGGCTGCGCAGCGGGTTCAGCCAGGCGAGGGGGCCGTGGTCGCTGTAGCCGCCGCCACCCTGAGACGTCGGCGTCTCGGCCCAGTGGCGGAAGTAGCCGCTGTGGGTCCAGCCGGTCCGGGGGCTGTAGCTGCCGCTGTTGGCGAACCAGCCCCACCAGGTGGCCAGGTAGGTGACGAGCGCCACGGGCACGGTGGACAGGAAGGCCCACAGGGTGTCGCGGCGCAGCACCGAGAGGAAGGGGCGGCGGGCGCCGGCCGTGCGGCGGGCGCCGATGTCCCACAGGACCGTCATCACGCCGAAGGCGGCGAGCACGTACAGGCCGTTCCACTTGGTGCCGGCCGCGAGCCCCAGCATGACCCCGGCCGCGATCCGCCACGGCCGCGCGCCGAGCTTCAGCCGCGCGGCGACCTCCGCGTCGGGCCGGGCGGTGCCGTCCGGGGCGAGGGGCAGGGCGGCGGCGAGCCGCGCCCGCGCCCGGTCCCGGTCGACCAGCAGGCATCCGAAGGCCGCCAGCACGAAGAACATGACGACGATGTCGAGCAGCGCGGTGCGGCTCATCACGTAGTGCAGACCGTCCACGGCCAGCAGCGCGCCCGCCAGGCACCCCAGGAAGGTGGAGCGGAACAGCCGCCGCCCGATCCGGCACAGCATCAGCACCGACGCCGTGCCGAGCAGCGCGACCATGAACCGCCAGCCGAAGGGGGTCAGGCCGAAGAGCTGCTCGCCGACCGCGATCACCCATTTGCCCACCGGAGGGTGGACGACGTACCCGGCGGCGTCGCTCAGCGGGATCTGCTGCGGGTCCGCCATGATCTTGGCGTTGGCGTTCTTGGGCCAGGTGCCCTCGTAGCCGAGCTGGAGCAGCGCCCAGGCGTCCTTGGCGTAGTACGTCTCGTCGAATATGACCTTGTGCGGGCTGTCCAGCCGCCAGAAGCGCAGCAGCCCGGCGAACAGCGCGACCAGCAGCGGCCCGCCCCAGCCGGTCCAGCGGGCGATCCGCCCCGCCGCCGGCGGGGCCGCGCCCAGCGCCTCCCACAGCCGGGTCCCCGGCTCCGGATAGGGGGGGACCAGCCGCTCCCGTACGTCGGACCGCGGCCGGCCCGCGTATCCGAAGCGGCGCAGCCGCCGCTGCCAGGCGGGCGGATGCTGGCCGGCGGCTCGGCCCGGCTGGGCGTGGGTCGCGGTGTCACTCGTCACCCGGCCATCGTAGGGAAGCGGTGCGTGGGAGTGGGGGGCCAAGTCGCCCGGCCGGGGGTCGGCCGGGCTCCCGGGCCCGCCGGCCGGGGCTGCGGGGGCGCCGGCCGGGTCTCCGGACCCGCCCCGGCCGGGGTTCCGGGGCGACGGCCGGGGCTTGGCGGCCGGGCTGCGGGGGCGCCGGCCGGGTCTCCGGGCCCGCCGGCCGGAGCGTGGGGGCCGGGCTCCCGGGCCGCCCGCCGGGCTCCCGGGCCCGCCGGCCGGAGCGTGGGGGCCGGGCTCCCGGGCCGCCCGCCGGGCTCCCGGCCCCGCCGGCCCGGCTGCGAGGATGGGTCGCGTGACAGGAACGCTCGTACTGGCAGGGACCCCCATCGGCGACACGCGGGACGCGCCCCCGCGGCTGGTCGCCGAGCTCGCCGAGGCCGACGTGGTGGCCGCCGAGGACACCCGGCGGCTGCGCCGCCTCGCCCAGGCGCTGGATGTGCGGCCGGGCGGCCGGGTGGTGTCGTACTTCGAGGGCAACGAGGCGGCCCGTACCCCCGAGCTGGTGGAGGCGCTGGCCGGTGGCGCGCGGGTGCTGCTGGTGACCGACGCCGGGATGCCGTCCGTCTCCGACCCCGGCTTCCGCCTGGTCGCGGCGGCCGTCGAGCGGGGGATCAAGGTCACCGCGGTGCCCGGCCCGTCGGCCGTGCTCACCGCCCTCGCGCTGTCCGGACTGCCGGTGGACCGCTTCTGCTTCGAGGGCTTCCTGCCGCGCAAGCCGGGGGAGCGGCTGGGGCGGCTGCGGGAGGTCGCGGCCGAGCGCCGCACGCTGGTGTACTTCGAGGCGCCGCACCGCCTGGCCGACACGCTGGCCGCGATGGCCGAGGTGTTCGGCGCGGACCGGCGGGGCGCGGTGTGCCGGGAGCTGACCAAGACGTACGAGGAGGTCAGGCGCGGCCCGCTGGAGGAGCTGGCGGCCTGGGCGGCCGAGGGCGTACGGGGCGAGATCACCGTGGTGGTCGAGGGGGCCGCCGAGCCCGGGCCCGGCGCGGCCGACCCGGCCGAGCTGGCCCGCCGGGTCGCGGTGCGGGAGGAGGCGGGGGAGCGCCGCAAGGAGGCCATCGCGGCAGTCGCGCAGGAGGCGGGCCTGCCCAAACGGGAGGTGTTCGACGCCGTCGTGGCGGCAAAGAACGCGGCAGGAACGGAGCCACGCGAAGGTAAAGGGAAAGGCTGAAAAGCAAAGGTTGGGCCGGGTGGCGGGGGTGTTCTGGCATCCGGCCGCCAAATCTCCCTCAAGAGGTGGAAGGGCGGCTGCGCTCCGGGGCCTCGAAGGCGTCCACTAGGAGGTGGGACGTCCAGTCCCGGAAGACTTGTCCTGCGGACAAGAGGAGTTGCCATGAGCGAAATCGCGGGTACCTCGAGCGGCGTTCGCCCGATAGCCCACACCACCACCGGCGCGACGGAGGGGGAGGTCGCCCATGAGGCGTACGCCTTCGCGTGCATGAAGTGCGGGCACGGCTGGGAGCAGTCGTACGACATCGAGCACCATGTGGACGCCGAGGGGAGGGCGTTTGTCGTCTACTTCACCGACGGCATGCGCGTCCGGTCCCCGCTGACCAGCCCCAACTGCCACAACTGCGGCGCCGACCTCGTGCGCATCATGCGTTCGGGTCAGGTGTCCACGGCCCTCAGGAGCCTGGGCTCCCAGCCCCGTCGGCGGAGCCGGCGGGGGGCCGCCGAGGCCCCCGACAGCCCGCCGGCCGGACCGCCGGCGCAGCAGGACGGGCAGCGGCGCCACCACTGGCACCTGTCGGATCTGCTCCACCCGTTCCAGAACCACCGGAAATGAACCGCCGGAAGTGAGCCGCCGGAAGTGAGCTCGGCCACGCGCATATGAGCCGGGCCGTATCCGAATGAGCGCCGGAGCGCGATTCATTGCATTTCGCCGGCAAATAGAATCGCGCTCATGGCGCAGACGCAAAAAGAAAAGGACCTGCCCCCGCCGCTTCCCGAGCCGCTGCGGGTGCCGGTCGCCGATTCGCACACCCACCTGGACATGCAGTCGGGCACGGTCGAGGAGGCCGTGGCCAAGGCCGCGTCGGTCGGCGTGACCACCCTCGTCCAGGTGGGCTGCGACCTCGCCGGGTCGCGCTGGGCGGCGAAGACGGCCGAGGCCCACGCGAACATCTGGGCCACCGTGGCGCTGCACCCCAATGAGGCGCCCCGCATCGTCCACGGGGACCCGGACGGCTGGTCCCGGCAGGGCGCGCGGGAGCCCGGCGGCGAGGCGGCCCTGGACGCCGCGCTGGAGGAGATAGCGGCCCTGGCCGCGCTCCCGCAGGTGCGGGGCGTCGGCGAGACCGGCCTCGACCACTTCCGCACCGGACCCGAGGGCAGGGCCGCCCAGGAGAAGTCCTTCCGCGGCCACATCGCCATCGCCAAGCGGCACGGCAAGGCGCTGGTCATCCACGACCGGGACGCCCACGACGACGTGCTGCGGGTGCTGGCCGAGGAAGGCGCGCCCGAGACCGTCGTCTTCCACTGCTTCTCCGGCGACGCCGCCATGGCGAAGATCTGCGCCGAGCGTGGCTATCACATGTCCTTCGCGGGCAACGTCACCTTCAAGAACGCGGCCCCGCTGCGCGAGGCGCTCGCCGTCGCCCCGCTCGACCTGCTGCTGGTGGAGACCGACGCGCCCTTCCTCACCCCCGCCCCGTACCGCGGACGGCCTAACGCCCCGTACCTCGTTCCGCTCACCCTGCGGGCCATGGCGGAGGTCAAGGGCGTGCCCGAGGACACCCTCGCGGCCGCCGTGGCGGCCAACACCGCGCGGGTTTTCGGCTATCACGCGCCGGTCGCCGCGGCCCGCGAGCCCGGGGAAGAGCATCACGTACAGTAATCGTACCGCTTTGGAGAGTCGTCGCCGCTCCGCTACAGTCCCGGGACCCGTGCCCTGACCAGTGGACTTGTGGAGTGTTGCCGGAGTGTTCTCGTGAGCCGTACGCACGGCCGCCGCCGCGCCCAGGGCGCCCACCGGGGCGGGGGCGGC